>JADGQW010000040.1 GCA_017881505.1 Gemmatimonadales bacterium | reverse complement strand
GCTGTCGGTCGTCGGGGTCGTGCTGGCGTACCTGCTGGCGCGCTCCCTCTTCTAGCCGGAGGCACGTATGGGGTTGGGGAATCTCGGTTTCTCGGAGATCATGCTCATCCTGGTGGTCGTCCTGTTGGTCTTCGGCGCCAAGCGGCTGCCGGAGATCGGCTCGTCCCTCGGGAAGGGCATTCGGGAGTTCAAGCGGAGCATGCGGGAGGTCACCGATGACATCGACACGCCGCCGGCGCCGCGCCGCGAGCTGCCCCCCCGCAACGAGCAGTCGGGCCCGAAGGACCCGGCGTAGCCCGGCCTTCGACCCCGCCTGAGGGGTCTCCGTGTGACGAAGGGGTGCCGGGCGGCCATCGCCCGGCACCCCTTCCTGTCGTCCACCGCCCGGGCCGCCCGGCGCCCGGGTCACCGCCTCACTGGGTGCTGTCCGCCGCCGCGGGCCGGCGCCGCAGCTCCGCCAGCTGATTGTTGACCTTCGCGGCCGCGCGCAGGCCGATCAGGAAGTAGCGCACCCGGATGGAGCGCGCGGAGCGCAGCACGTCGATCCGCTGCTGGTCCCTGTCCTTCGCCCACGCCGCCGAATCCGCCCGCACGAGGCGCGTCGGCTCGATGAAGAAGTAGGCGTCGCCGCCCGTGAGGACTCCCGAACGCTCCCCGACCCGCAGCCGGAACGCCGTGCCGATGGCGCCCGTGGCCTGGCCGAGGGTGCGCACCCCCGAGGTCCGGGTGAAGGGCCCGACCGTCTCGACCGGGAGCCGCAGCGCCTGCGCCACCTGGTCGAGCGTCTGGCCGCTCTGGAGCCGGCGCTCGGCGTCGCGGGCGATCGCTTCCCCCGCGGCGTGCCGCTTCTCCCGCAGCACCGCCTCCTGGACCCGCGCGTCCACGGCCGGCAGCGGCGGCACCCCCGCCGCCTTCACGCTGTCGAGCCGGAAGACGTAGTAGGCGCCCGCGTTCTCGATCACCGGGCTCGTCTCCCCCGGACGCGCCTCGAACGCCCACACCGAGACGTCGGGGACCACGAACCGGCCCAGGAGCAGCGGCTGGCTCTGGATCACCGGCGGGGCGGTGTTGATCCCCAGGTCCATCACGCGCGCCACGCTGTCGAGCGCGCCCTTGGTCGTCTGCTCGGCGCCCAGCCGGTCGAGGGAGTCGGCCCGCGACTCCAGCGTGTCGAGCCGGGCGCCGGTGCGGTCCATCGGGACGAGGATGTGCCGGGCGGTGACGCTGTCCCCGGTGCGCTTCTCGACCTTGATCAGGTGCGCCCCGAAGGGCGTCACCACCGGCTCCGAGACCTGGCCCACCGGGAGGCTGAACGCCGCCCGCTCGAACGCCGGCGCCATCTGCCCGCGGCCGAAGATCCCCAGCTCGCCCCCCTGCGCACGCGAAGACGAATCCGCGGACTCGCGGCGCGCGACCTCGGCGAAGTCGGCGCCGTGCAGGATCGAGTCCCGCAGCTGCCGGGCCCGCGCCACGCCGTTGATGCTGTCGATCCGCTGGGGGAGCTTCGAGATGCCCACGAAGGAGAGGTACGCCTTCGCCGGCTCGCGCAGGTCGGCCTGGTGGGTCCGGTAGTAGGCCTCGACGTCGGCCGGGGTCACGTGCACCGACGCGGCGGCGACCGCCTGTGCCGGCCGGATAACCATCGCCTTCACGGTCACGGAGTCGTGCAGGTCGCGATAGATCTGCCAGAGCTGCGGGTCCGAGACGTACACGTCGGAGGTGATCTGCCGGAGGAGCTTCACCCGCGGCAGATCATCGCGGTACCGCCCTTCCAGGGCCGCGAGGTCCTCGGTCCGGATTGCCGAGCTGGCCAGGTAGCGCTGCCACTTGGCGAGGTCGAACCGCCCGCCACTCTGGAAGTCGGGGGCGCTCTGCACCTCGGGGGGCGGCGAGTTCTGCACCGCGCCCACGATCTCGCGGTCGGTCACCGCGATGCCGCGGCGCGCCCATTCGTGCAGGAGCAGGCGGTCCTGCACCAGCTTCTCGAACGCCCCGGTCTCGAGTTGCTGCTGCTCCTCGCGCGACTGGCTGGCGCCCGGGTTCTGCTGGCGCCACTGCTCGAAGGCCACGCGCTGCGCCTCGAGGAAGTCCGGGTAGCGGATCGGCTGGCCGTTCACCGTCCCGGCGTTCTGGCCGCCCTGGGACTGGCTGTTGCCCGAGACGCCCATCCCCACGTCGAAGACCAGCCACCCTACGAAGGCTATGGCGAGGACGAGCATGATCGCTTTCGTCCGTTCGCGCATCGTCGTCAGCATCGGGTCCGACACTCCATCGTCAGGAGGGCCTAAATGTAGACGGGACAACGCGCAATGCCAACCGGGAGGGACGGTTTCCTGTTGACACGCCACGGCGGCCCGGGATATACTCGCACGGATTCCCCCGCACCCATCGCGGAGCCTCATGGCTAGCACCAGCGAAATCGAAAAGCTCGAGCGGCGCTACGCGGAGAACCCGGATGGCCGGTACTTCGCGCCGCTGGCCGACGCCTATCGCAAGGCGGGTCAGGTGGACCACGCCCTGGAGGTGGTGCACGCGGGGATCGAGAAGCACCCCGACTACCTCTCGGCGCACATCGTCCTCGGCCGCTGCCTGCTCGACAAGAAGGAGGACGCCGGCGCCGCCGACGCCTTCCAGCGGGTGCTGACGCTCGACTCCGAGAACATCATCGCCCTCAAGAGCCTCGCCGAGATCTCCGAGCGGAAGAACGAACCCGTTCAGGCGCGGCAGTGGCTCCAGCAGCTCCTCAAGGTGGACCCGATGAACGCCGACGCCGAGGCCGATCTGCAGCGGCTCGGCGGCGCCATCGGGGAGATGCAGACCGCGCCGATGCCGGCGCTCCCCGGGGACCTGGGCGCGGCCCCGGCCGACATCTCGTTCGCCGACGTGCGCACCATCTCTCCCGACATCGAGCCGCCGCATCCTCCCGAGGCGCCTCCCACGGCGGCCGAGACCGAGACGGTCGTCCGACCCTCGGAGGGGATCGTGTCGTCGCAGTTCATTCCCCCGGAGGGGGAGGTCCCCGCCCAGTCGCTGGACGTCAAGCCGTTCGACGAGGGGCTGGCCTGGGGCACCGGGGAGCGGTCGAGCCGCGCCATCTCCCAGAAGGACCTCGACTCCGCCCTGCACGAGCACGAGGCCAGCCTCGCGGATCCCTCGGAGGTCCTCTCGGGGCCAGGGCAGCCGGGGCACGTCGCCCCCGAGGCGGTGCCCACCGACGAGTCGTGGCAGGGCGGGCCGACCGACGACGCCTGGTCGGGCCGCGCGTCGCTGCAGGCCAAGGCGGTGGACCTGGATTCGCTCACCGTGGAGACGGAGGGGGATCAGACCTTCGACATCCCGGCGGACGCGACCCCCGAGGTCTCCCTGGAGGGCGCCCCAGTGGCGCCGGCGGAGTCGGGCGCGAGTCTCACCGACCTGCCGATCATCATGCCCGAGGACGTCACGCCCGCCGAGGAGATGGCGCGCCCGTCGTCGAAGCAGCTGCAGGCGATCGAGCTCGAGGAGGCTGGCACGCCGGCCGCCGAGGCGCCGCCCCTGCTCACCGAGACGATGGGCGACCTCTACCTCAAGCAGGGCTTCCGCGCCGAGGCGGCCGAGGTGTACCGCGAGCTCCTGGCGCAGCGCCCCGCCGACGCCGGCCTCAAGGCCAAGCTGGCCGCCCTCGAGGCGCCGGCTGCCGTCCTGAGTGCCGCCGCGCTCGGCACCGAGTCGGCGCGGGTCTGGCTGCGGCGCCTGGCGCAGTCGCGCCTCGGCGGGCCGGCCCCCGCGTCCGAGCCGCCCCCCGAGGGCCCGACGCCGATGGATCAGGCCTTCGCGCTGCCGGAGGCGCCCCCGGTGCCCGCCCCGGTCCCGGATCCCCCGGCGGGGGAGCCCGCGCGCCCGGCCCAGGAAGCCTTCACCCTCGACAACATCTTCGGGGCCCAGGGAGGGTCGGGTCCGGCGCCCGCGGCCCCGCCGACACCGCCGCCCGCCACGGGCACGTCGTTCGACGAGTTCTTCGGCGCGCCGCCCGAGCGGGGCTCGGTACGGCCCGACGGCGGCGCCGCTCCCGCGACCCCGCCCTCCCAGGACGACGTCGGCTCCTTCAACAGCTGGCTGCGCGGGCTCAAGCGCTAGTGCACATCGCCGTGATCGACGGACCGAACCTCAACCTCCTCGGGGTTCGGGAGCCGGAGCGCTATGGCACCGCGACCCTCGCGCAGGTCCACGCCGCGGTGAAGACCCGGGCCGCCGCGCTCGGCGTCGAGGTCTCCTTCTTCCAGTCGAACCACGAAGGGGCGCTGGTGGACGCGATCCAGGCCCTGCGAGGCGCCGCCGACGGCGCGCTCGTCAACGCCGCCGCGTACACCCACACCTCCCTCGCCGTCCGCGACGCGCTCCTCGCCGTGCAGGTCCCCTTCGTCGAGGTGCACCTCACGAACGTGCACGCCCGCGACGAGGTGCGGCGCCGCTCCCTCCTCGCCGACCTCGCCGTCGGGGTGGTGGCGGGCTTCGGCGCGGACTCGTACGTCCTGGCCCTCGAGGCGCTCACCGGCTGGCTGCGCCGCGCCGCCGGCGGTGCGAGCGGCGTCGTCCGGGTCTGACGGTGCCGCGGTCCCCCCTGGCATCCTGGCGTCTGGCCCCTGTCGTTGCTGCCCCTTGGCGTCTTGGCGTCTGGCCCCTGACATCTGCGCATGTCTGACCGCCGCGGCGAACGCCTGGCGGCACTCCGCGCCCTCCTCGCCGCAGAAGGCCTCGGCGCCGTCGTCGTCGGGCACGCCGCCAACGTCCGCTACCTGACGGGGTTCTCGGGCTCGAGCGCGCTCGTCCTCGTGACCGAGGCCGCGGCGACGCTGCTCACCGACTCCCGGTACGAGACCCAGGCCGCCGAGGAGGTGGGCGACCTCGCCCGCGTCGTGATCGCGCCGGCGGGGCTCCTGGAGGCCCTCCTCGGGCTCCTGCCGGAGTCGGGCGCCCGCGACCCGATCGGCTTCGAGGCCCACGTGCTCACCGTGCGCGAGGCCTCGCGCCTCACCGACGGCGCGCGCGCGGGCCGGTTCCGGCCCTCCGGGGAGCTCGTGGAGCGCCTGCGCGTCGTCAAGGCGCCGGAGGAGGTCGCCGCGCTCCGCGACGCGGCGCGCGTGGCCGGGACGGCCCTCGCGCGGGCGGTCGCGGATATCCGAGTGGGATTGTCTGAATTGGACGTGGCGGCGCTCCTGGAGGCGGCCTTGCGGCGCGAGGGGAGCGTGGCGCACCCCTTTCCGACGATCGTGGCGTCGGGGCCGCGCGCGGCGCTGCCGCACGCGCGCACCAGCGACCGGCGGGTGGGCGCGGGGGAGTGGCTGCTGCTCGATTTCGGGGCGGAGGTCGGGGGCTACTGCGCGGACGTGACGCGGACCTTCGTGGTGGGCGCGGCGCCGGACGCGCGGCAGCGCGAGGTGTACGGGGTGGTGCAGGGGGCGCAGGCGGCCGCGCTCGCGGGGATGCGCGCGGGGATGACGGGGAAGGCCGCCGACGCGCTGGCGCGGGACCCGATCGCCGCGGCGGGATACGGCGCCGCGTTCGGGCACTCCCTCGGCCACGGGCTGGGGCTGGAGGTGCACGAGGCGCCGCGGGTGTCCAAGGCGTCGGAGGAACCGCTCGCCGCGGGAGCGGTGGTGACGGTGGAGCCGGGCGTCTATCTTCCGGGGTGGGGTGGGGTCCGGATCGAGGACGACGTGGTACTCGGCGACGCGGCCGCGGCGCTCCTCACCGACATCCCGCGCGACCTGGTGGTCCTGGGCTGATGGAGGAGGGACAGGGGTGACCCGTCAATGACCGACATCGCGCTGGTGAAGGAGCTGCTCGCGCTGCTCGACAACTCGAGCGCGACGACGATCGAGATCCGCCGCGGGTTCACGACCTACCGGGTGAGCCGGGACGCGTCGTACGGGGCGGCCCCGGCCTACGGGGCGCCGCATCCGGCCGTGGCGGCCGCGATGGCGGCGGCCGGCGGCCCGGCGCCCCAGGCGGCCCCGGCGGGCGCGCCCGAGAGCGCGCCGACCCGCCTCATCGAGGTGAAGTCGCCGATGGTGGGCACCTTCTACCGCGCGCCCGAGCCGGGGGCGGAGCCCTACGTGAAGGTGGGGAGCCGCATCGGCACCGGGCAGACGCTGTGCATCATCGAGGCGATGAAGATCATGAACGAGCTCGAGGCCGAGGTGACGGGGACGATCCGGGAGGTCCTCATCGAGGACGCGCAGCCGGTCGAATTCGGGCAGGTCCTCTTCCGCGTGGAGCCGTAGCGCCATGACCGATCCCCACGCCGTACCGCCGGCCGCCGCCGGCGCCCCCGCGCCGAAGCCGGCGCCGCCCTTCTTCCAGGGCTCGATCAAGGCGATGATCGAGCGCCAGGGCTCCGACCTGCTCCTCAAGGTGGGCCGCGCGCCCACGGTCCGCGTGGCGGGCGAGCTGCAGTCGCTGGAGATGCCGCCCCTCTCCCCGCAGGACCTCAAGGCGCTCGCCGAGTACACGATGCCGGCGCGCCAGCTCAAGGAGTTCGCGGAGACGAAGGAGGCGGACTTCGCGCTGGGCGTCCCGGGCATCGGGCGCTTCCGCGTGAACTGCTACTGGCAGCGGGGCACCCTCGCCTTCGCCTTCCGGGTGATCCCCTACGAGGTGAAGACGATCCAGGAGCTGCGCCTCCCGAAGGTGCTGGAGACGATCGCGATGCGGCCGCGCGGCCTGGTGCTGGTCACGGGCATCACGGGGAGCGGCAAGTCCACCGCCCTCGCCGCGATGATCAACCACATCAACCTGAACCGCCGCGTCAACATCATCACGGTCGAGGACCCGATCGAGTTCCTGCACCGCGACCAGAACTCGATCATCAACCAGCGCGAGGTGGGGGCGGACACCCTCTCGTTCCACAACGCGCTGCGGCACGTGCTCCGCCAGAACCCCGACGTCATCCTGGTCGGCGAGATCCGCGACATGGAGACGCTCGACACGGCGCTCAAGGCGGCGGACACCGGCCACCTCGTCTTCTCGACGCTCCACACCACCGACTGCACCCAGACGATCAACCGCGCCCTCTCCTTCTATCCGCCGCACCAGCACGAGGAGATCCGCTACCTCCTCTCGACGGCGCTGCAGGCCGTGGTCTCGCTGCGCCTCGTCCCGCGCTCCGACGGGATCACGCGGGTGCCCGCGGCCGAGATCCTGATCAACACCGCGGCGGTGCGCGACAACATCCGCGACGTGAAGTCGCAGCTCAACATCCCGGACCTGATCAAGGAAGGCACCGTCCAGTACGGGATGCAGTCCTTCGACCAGAGCCTGATGCAGTGGTACTCCTCGGGGGAGATCTCGTACGAGTCGGCGCTCTTCTACTGCTCCAACCCGAACGAGTTCGCGCTCAACATCTCGGGGGTCCAGGGCTCGAGCGACCGCACCTTCGAGGGGTTCCAGAAGGGGGCGAAGCAGCCGGCGGGCGCCGCGCGGCAGAAGCCGTCGGCGGGCGACCCCCCGGCGAAGGGCGGGCCGGCGGTGCCGGGCATCAGCCGCGACCCCTTCGGCACCTGAGCGGATGTTCAAGAAGGTCCTGATCGCGAACCGCGGCGAGATCGCCCTCCGGGTGATCCGCGCCTGCCGGGAGCTGGGCGTCGCCACGGTGGCGGTGTACAGCGAGGCCGACCGCGAGTCCCTCCACGTGCGCTTCGCCGACGACGACGTGTGCATCGGGCCGCCGCCGGCGCGCGAGAGCTACCTCAAGATCCCGCAGCTGATCGCGGCGGCCGAGATCACCGGTGCCGACGCGATCCACCCCGGTTACGGGTTCCTCGCCGAGAACGCCGAGTTCGCCGACATCGTGCGCGCGTCGAACATCGTCTTCATCGGGCCCACCGCCGAGCAGATCCGCAAGATGGGGGACAAGGCGGAGGCGCGGCACCTGGCGCAGGAGGCGGGGGTCCCGATCATCCCCGGGAGCGACGGCCCCCTCGCCGACGCCGACGACGCGGTCGTGGTGGCCCGCGAGCTCGGCTTCCCCGTCATCATCAAGGCGGCGGCCGGCGGGGGCGGGAAGGGGATGCGGGTCGCCACCGACGAGGAGGACTTCGCCCGCCACTTCCAGCTGGCGCGCAGCGAGGCGCTCGCGGCCTTCGGCAACGACGCCGTGTACCTCGAGAAGTACCTCGCGCGGCCGCGCCACATCGAGATCCAGATCCTCGGCGACAGCTTCGGCCGGCTGATCCACCTCTCGGAGCGCGACTGCTCGGTGCAGCGGCGCCACCAGAAGCTGATCGAGGAGGCGCCCTCGCCGGCGCTGACGCCGGAGCTGCGCGCCGCGATGGGCGAGGACGCCATCCTTCTCGCGAAGCGCATCGGCTACGTCGGCGCGGGGACGATCGAGTTCCTCCTCAACGGCGACGGCCGCTACTACTTCATGGAGATGAACACGCGGATCCAGGTGGAGCACCCCGTCACCGAGATGTGCACCGGGTGGGACCTCGTGAAGGAGCAGATCCGCATCGCGGCCGGGGAGCCCCTCGGCATCCCCATGGAGGGACTCCCCCTCCGCGGCCATGCCATCGAGTGCCGCGTGAACGCCGAGGACCCGGCCCGGAACTTCCAGCCGTGCCCCGGCCAGATCACGACCTTCCACCCGCCGGGAGGCCCCGGGGTCCGGGTGGACACGCACATCTACGCGGGCTACCACGTGCCGCCGTTCTACGACTCCCTCCTCGCCAAGGTCATCGTGCACGGGCACGACCGGCAGGAGGCGCTGGCGCGCATGCACCAGGCCCTCGAGGGGTTCATCATCGAGGGCGTGACGACGACGATCCCCTTCCTGACGCGGGTGATGGGGCATCCCGCGTTCCGCGCCGGCGAGGTGGACACCAAATTCCTCGAGCGTGAGAGCCAGCTGATGGAGGATCCCGCGTGAAGATCGAGGTCTTCTTCAACCCCGCCACCCTGGCGCCGAACGAGCTCGCCGGGCGCACGGTGGCGGTGGTGGACCTCCTGCGGGCATCCACCACGATCGCGGTGGCGCTCGCCGCGGGGGCCAAGGAGATCCTGCCCGCCGTCTCGACGGAGGAGGCGCTGCGCATCGCGCAGAACCTCGAGCGCGACCAGGTGGTGCTCGCCGGCGAGCGGAAGTCGGTCCGCATCGAGGGCTTCGCGCTCGGCAACTCGCCGAGCGAGTTCACCCCCGAGACCGTCGGCGGGAAGACCGTCGTCCTGACCACCTCCAACGGCACCCCGGCGCTCCTCGCCGCCCAGGGCGCGAAGGAGGTCGTGGTCGCCGCGGCGGTGAACTTCACGGCGGTGGTGGAGCGCCTGCGCCTCAGCCTGGAGGCGACGGGGGACCTCGCCATCCTCTGCTCCGGCCACGACCGGCAGTTCGCCCTCGAGGACGCCTTCGCCGCCGGCCGGCTCGCCAAGGTCCTGCTCCCCGAGGGGGGCCTGCGCCACGTCGAGGTGAACGACGGCGCGCTCGCCGCCCTCGAGATCGCCCGCCACTTCGGCGAGCATTGGCTGCGCGCCCTGCGCGCCAGCCGCCACGGGCAGGAGCTCGCCACCCTCGGGTTCTCCAACGACCTGAGGACCTGCGCGACGCAGGACTCGCATCCCGTCGTCCCCCTCTACGCCGACCGCCGGATCACCGCCCATCGACCCGCGCCGGAAGGATGAGCTCTGGGCCGTCCTGGCCCTCCTCGCGGGCGCGTTCCTGGCGCTCGCGGTCCTGCCACCTCCTGTAGCGGACGTCACCGGACCCGTCGGCGCCGCCATCGGCCGCGCCCTCCGCGCGGTCTTCGGTCTCGGCGCCGCGTTCGCCCCGCTCCTCTTCGTCCTCTGGGCCGTCGTCCTCTTCGGGCACTTCGAGCGCACCCTCGGCCGTCGCCTCACCGTGCTCTGCGCCGGACTCGCCATCACGGTCCCCTTCGCGATGGGCGTGGCGTGGCAGTACGCCTTCGAGACGGGCCGCCGCGCCCTCGAGGCCGGCGACACCGCCGCGTACCCCGACGCGTGGCTCGGGATGCTCGGTGCGTTCTTCGCCTATGAGCTGAAGCTGATCGGGCCGGTGGGAGAGGCCCTCCTCGCCCTCGGGTCCTTCTCGGCGCTCACCCTGCTCACCGTGGAGTGGAATCCTCTCGGGTTGCTGAAGAAGCGTGAGGCGCCGGCCGGCGGCCATCAGCCATCAGCCATCGGCCATCGTGCGCCGCAGGCCGCCGAGGAGCCGCCGGAAGAGGTGATCGAGGTCGTGTCGGCGGCGGACGCGGCCGCCGAAGAGCCGCCGAAGCCGAAGCGGCAGCGGAAGACCGGAACCGCCGCGGCGGCGGCCGCCGGCGTCCTCGCGGGCGTGGCCGAGGCGCACGAGGCGCCCGTCCTTCCCGAGGAGGAACTGCCCCCCCTCGACCTCCTCAACCCGCCGGCCCCCGAGGTCGCGGGATTCGAATCGGAGCTCGACCGCTTGCAGACGGTGCTGGTGGACACCCTGCGGCAATTCAAGGTCGAGGTCACCGCCGGCGGCCGCACCACCGGCCCGGTCGTGACGCAGTTCGAGGTCATCCCCGCCGCGGGGGTGAAGGTGGGCCGCATCGCCGCCCTCGCCGACGACCTCGCCCTCACGATGAAGGCGCAGGCGATCCGCATCGTCGCGCCGATCCCGGGGAAGGGCGCCGTCGGCGTCGAGGTCCCGAACCCCACCCCGCGCCTCGTGGGCTTCCGCGAGCTCCTCGAGACCAACGAGTGGCGGCGGGCCAAGGCCACCCTCCCCATCGCCCTCGGCCGCGACATCGAGGGCCGCGCCATCATCGCCGACCTGGCGAAGATGCCGCACCTCCTCATCGCCGGCGCGACCGGCTCGGGCAAGTCGGTCTGCATCAACTCCATCATCACGTCGCTCGTGTACCGCTACCGCCCCGCCGAGCTGCGGATGCTGATGATCGACCCGAAGATGGTCGAGCTGTCGATGTACAACGCCCTGCCGCACCTCCGGCACCGCGTCGTGACCGACAACAAGGACGCGGCGCAGGTGTTCAAGTGGGCGGTGTGGGAGATGCAGGACCGCTACGAGCTGCTCCACGCCAACACGGCGCGCAACCTCGCCGACTTCAACCGCAAGGTCGAGGAAGGCCAGCCCCTCCGGACCGTGAAGGGGGAGCCGTACACCGGCGGCATCGTCCCCTACGTGGTGCTCTTCGTGGACGAGCTGGCGGACCTCATCATGACGGTGCAGGCCGAGGTGGAGACGCCCCTGGCGCTGCTGGCGCAGAAGGCGCGGGCCATCGGCATCCACGTCGTCCTCGCGACGCAGCGCCCCTCGGTGAACGTCATCACCGGGCTCATCAAGGCGAACTTCCCGAGCCGCATCGCCTTCCGGGTGGCGTCGAAGATCGACAGCCGCACCATCCTCGACCAGAACGGCGCCGAAGCGCTCCTCGGCAACGGCGACATGCTCTTCATGCCGCCGGGGAAGAACGACCTGCTGCGCCTGCAGGGGGCGTTCATCTCCACCGAGGAGACCGAGAAGCTGATGCACTGGTTCGACGCCCGGCACGAGGAGCGCCTGGCCGCGGTGGCGGCGGAGGCCGAGGAGGGCGCGGGGGCGGAGCCCGACATCCTCGAGCAGGTGCGCTCGCGCATCGCCGAGGAGGAGGGCGGGACGGGGGACGACGACGGGGGCGGCGATCCGGGGGAGCGGGACAAGCTGTTCCGCCAGGCGGCGGAGTGCTGCATCCAGCACCAGCTTGGCTCCACGTCGCTCCTGCAGCGGCGGCTCAAGGTCGGCTACGGGCGCGCGGCGCGGATCATCGACCAGCTCGAGGAGGCCGGGGTCCTCGGCCCCCCCGACGGCTCGAAGCCGCGCGACGTGCTGATGGGGCTCGAGGGGCTGGAGCGGATCGCGCCGCAGTAGCCGGCGCGGGCGGGCGCTGCGGCGCGGGGACGCGCCCGCGGGCGCTGCGGCGCGAGGCCGGCGGAGGCGACGCCCTCCGGTTGCTCGCGTCGCTCGCAAAGTCGGGCATCGCCCCCGCCAACCCCGTGCCTTGCGCCTGCTCCCGCGTACCGTGTACCGCTCACCGTGTACCGCTTACCGTGTACCGCTTACCGTTCGCCGAATGCCGTCCGCCACAGACTAGGCATCAGTCGCGATGGCTGGACGCCGGGCGCGCGTCGACCGAACGGTGCGGACCATGCGTGGTCAGACGGCGGAGACGGCGATGCAGCGCATATGTCGCTGCGCTCGCTCGGTCGCGGAAGAGCTCCAAGCTGTCCAGTGCGGGAGCGTCGAGGTATCCGAGGTCGCGCACGACCCTGAGCAGTGCATCGACCTCGGATAGCGATCCGAGCGCGATGCTGAGGCAGTGCGCGAATTCCGCTGGTCCGTGCCGGCCCGATCCCTCCGCGATGTTGGCCGCTGCGGACACCGCTGCCCGGCGTAGCTGGCAGCCCAGCTCGTATCGCTCGCTCGCCGGCAGATGTCCCGTCGCGCGGTGGACCTCCACGGCGAGCTCGTGGCTGCGCTGCCAGGCGATCAGCATCCGATGGCGGTTCATGCCACGAGTATTGGCGGGAGCGCGTGGCGTGCGTGATCCGATTCCTTTCGGGCGCCACCCGATTCGCGGGGCGAGCTTCGATCCGGGAGAGGCTGTACTGTCCACGGTGAGCGGTCAGCGGTAGACGCTCCACGGTAAACGGTACGCCTCGCGTAGTTTCGATGGCGAGCTGTTGCACGCGGGCCGGTAGACTGCGCCCGTGCTCAAGACTGACCCTTCCACCTGGACCGATCCCCGCCACCGGGCGGGCGTCGCGGCCGAGCTGGCCGCCGCGGACCTGCTGCGCGGGCAGGGGTACGTCATCCTCGAGCACCGCTGGCGCTTCCACCGCCACGACGTGGACCTGGTGGCCCGGTTCGGCGCCACCGTCGTCTTCGTCGAGGTCCGCTCGCGTGCGGGGGACCGCTACGGCTCCGCGGCGGCCTCGGTGACGGCCCGGAAGCAGGCCCTCCTGACCCGTGCCGCCACGGCCTGGCTGCAGCGCCACGGCCTCCCGGGGGACACCGCCCGGTTCGACGTGGTGGCCGTCCAGGGGGACCGGATGGAGTGGCTCCAGGCCGCTTTCCGGCCGGGATGGCGGTAGACGGTGCTTCGGTATATATTCGGGGCCGGAACGATACCGGGTACCGCGCACCGCTCACCGTGTACCCTTTGGTGGCTGGGCGTCCCCAGAACGCCTCAGCCGGTCAGTGGTCAGCGGTGAGCAGTGTGCGGTAAACGGTTCACGGTCAACGGTTAACGGTCCACGGTAAACGGAGGGTAGCATGGCCGCCGATCCCCACGACGACCGCCGCAAGGCGCTCAACCTCGCCATCGCGCAGATCGAGAAGACGTGCGGCAAGGGGTCCATCATGCGGATGGGTTCCGAGCGCGCGCGGGTGAAGGTGGACGCCATCCCGACGGGGGCCATCAACCTCGACGCCGCCATCGGCGTGGGGGGGATCCCGCGGGGGCGCGTCACGGAGATCTTCGGCCCCGAGTCCTCCGGGAAGACCACGCTGGCGCTGCACGTCGCCGCCAACGCCCAGAAGGCGGGGGGCGTCGCGGCCTACGTGGACGCGGAGCACGCCCTCGACCTCGAGTACTGCAAGAAGCTCGGCGTGGACGTGGACAACCTCCTCATCTCCCAGCCCGACACCGGCGAGCAGGCGCTCGAGATCTGCGACATCCTGGTGCGCTCGGGGGCGGTGGACATCGTGGTGGTGGACTCGGTCGCGGCCCTCGTCCCCAAGGCGGAGATCGAGGGGGAGATGGGCGACTCGTTCATGGGCCTCCAGGCGCGGCTGATGAGCCAGGCGCTGCGGAAGCTCGCGGGCGCCATCAACCGCTCGCAGACGTCCATCATCTTCATCAACCAGCTGCGCGAGAAGATCGGGGTGATGTTCGGCAACCCCGAGACGACGAGCGGGGGCCGCGCCCTCAAGTTCTACGCCTCGGTGCGGCTCGACGTGCGGCGCATCGGCCAGGTGAAGGAGCGCGACGTCGTCATCGGGAGCCACGTCCGCGTAAAGGTCGTGAAGAACAAGGTCGCGCCCCCGTTCCGGCAGGCGGAGTTCGACATCATGTACGACGAGGGGATCAGCCACACCTCCCTCGTCGTGGACATCGCCGCCGAGGCGGGCATCATCCAGAAGTCGGGCGCGTGGTACGCCTACAACGACCAGCGCATCGGCCAGGGGCGGGAGAACGCCAAGCTGTACCTCAAGGACAACCCCGCCGTCCTCGCCGAGATCGAGGTGAAGGTGAAGGAGCTGCTCGGGATGAAGGCGGTCGCTCCCGCGGCAGAAGTGGCCGAAGAGGAAGGCGCGCTGGAGGAGTAGCCGGTGCTCGTCACCGCCCTGGAGAAGGAGCCGCGCGGCAGCGGCGTCCGGGTGCAGGTGGACGGCGGGCCCTTCGCCACCGTCTCCCCGGCCGACGTGGCGGAGCTGGGCCTCAGGCCCGGCGCGGCGCTCGACGACGCGCGGGCCGCGATCCTCGAGCGGCGGGCGGAGGCGTTCGCCGCGCGGACGGTGGCCCTGCGGATGCTCGGCTACCGCGCCCTGCCGGGGCGGGAGATCGCGCGCCGGCTCGCGCGGAAGGGGCACGCCCGCGACGTCGCCGACGGGGTGGTGGAGGTGCTGCGCGGCGAGGGGCTCGTGAACGACGCTGAGTTCGCGCGCCACTACACCCGGACGCGGGCCTCCGCCAGGCGGCTCGGCCCCGCCCGCATCCAGGCCGACCTCCGGCGCCTCGGCGTGGACGAGCAGGTGGCGGCCGAAGCGATACGCGAGACGCTGGAGCGGGAGCACATCGAGCCCGGCCAGCTCCTCCACGAGGCCGCCGCGCGCAAGCTGCGCGAGATGTCGGGGCTGGACCGCACGGCCCAGCGCCGGCGCCTCAAGGCGTTCCTCCTGCGCCGCGGCTTCTCCTCCGGCGACGTCGTTGCGGTCCTGCGCGAGACGCTCGGCTGACGCTCCACCCCTAGACTTCCCGTATGGATGGCGGCTCCGATACCGGCGCGCTGCAGGGCGTGGCCGGCGAGTGTCTTGCCGTCCCGGGAGCCGAGGCGAGCACTCCCGGGGCGCAGCCCGGCGCCCGGGGCGGCAAGCACGAGCCATCGGGCCGCGCCGGGTCCGCAGGTAGTCGCAAGCCGCTGTCCACGCTACATTTCCGCGATTCTATGCGCTCCGACCTGATCCGCCGCCGCTTCCTCGACTACTTCGCCCAGCGCGACCACCGCGAAGTGGCGTCGTCCTCCCTCGTGCCGGCCGACGACCCGACGCTCCTCTTCACGAACGCCGGGATGGTGCAGTTCAAGCGCACTTTCCTCGGGGTGGAACACCGGGACTACCGCCGCGCGACCACCTCGCAGAAGTGCGTCCGGGCGGGAGGCAAGCACAACGACCTCGAGCAGGTCGGGCACACCGACCGCCACCACACCTTCTTCGAGATGCTGGGGAACTTCTCCTTCGGCGACTACTTCAAGCGCGAGGCCATCAGCTACGCGTGGGAGTTCGTCACGTCGAAGGAGTGGCTGGGGATCGACCCGGCGCGCATCCGCATCAGCGTGCACCACAAGGACGACGAGGCGCGGGTCCTGTGGCGCGAGATCGCCGGGCTCCCCGACGCGAAGATCTACGGCCTCGGCGACGCCGACAACTTCTGGCAGATGGCGGACACGGGGCCGTGCGGCCCCTGCTCCGAGATCTACGTGGACATGGCGCCGACGTGGAACGCGGGCGAGGGAGGGGACTCCCGCCCGACGACGGGCGCCGTGGGGACCGTCCGGCCGGGGGAGGGCTCGGCGCCCCACGCGAGCCCGCCGCTACCCCACGCGTCCGAGCACGTCCACTCCCTCGACCAGTTCGTCGAGGCGGCGGAGGGGGGGCGGTTCCTGGAGATCTGGAACCTCGTCTTCATGCAGTTCAACCGGCAGGCCGACGGGACGATGATCCCCCTCCCGGCGCCGTCGGTGGACACGGGCGCGGGGCTCGAGCGCATCGCGGCGGTCATGCAGGGCGAGACGTCCAACTTCCATACCGACCTCTTCCTCCCCCTGATCGCCCGGGCGGAGCAGGTCGTGGGGCAGGCGTACGACCGCGGCGACGCGGGCGCGCCCTTCCGCGTCCTCGCGGACCACGCGAGGGCGGTGGCGTTCCTCCTCGCCGACGGCGTCTACCCCTCGAACGAGGGGCGGGGCTACGTGCTGCGGCGGATCCTGCGCCGCGCGGTGCGCCACGCCTACCTCCTCGGCCGCCGCGAGCCCACCCTCGTGGAGCTGGTGGACGAGGTGGTGAAGGTGATGGGTGGGATCTACCCCGACCTCCCGCGGCAGGCGAAGCACCTGACCGACGTGACGCGGGCGGAGGAGGAGCGCTTCCTCGAGACGATCGTGGGCGGCCTGGAGCGGATGGCGGAGCTCACGTCGGTGAGCGCCGAGGAGGCGTTCAAGCTCTACGACACGTACGGCTTCCCGATCGACCTGACGCAGATCGTCGCGGCGGAGCGGGGGATGGCGGTGGACACCGCGGGGTTCGAGAGCTTGCTCGACGGGCAGCGCCAGCGGTCGCGGAAGGCGGCGGGGAAGGGCGGCGCACCAGAGAGCGCACCGAGAAGCGGCGCACCAGAGAGCGCACCGAACAGCGGCGCACCCGGT
>JADGQW010000183.1 GCA_017881505.1 Gemmatimonadales bacterium | reverse complement strand
GCGGGTGTGGCGGGCTTCGCCTGGGGCGCCGGCGCCGCGGGCGCCGCGGCGCTGGGGTGGAGTTGCGCCGCGAAGCGCTCCGGCAGCGTCACGCCTCCGCGCAGACTGTCGCGGGCGACGATGCGCGCGAGCCGCGCGAGGCGCGCGTCCGGCGCCTCGTGGGTCGCGAACAGCTCGGCGACCGGCCCCTCCCCGGCGTGGCGGTTCAGGTGCGCGACGAACGTCGGCAGCCCCTGCGGGTCGTACCCCGCTCCCGCCGCGTACTCCACGCCGAGGCTGTCGGCCTCCGACTCGTCCTCGCGGGAGTAGCCGCTGAAGATCGCGTTGGCGCCCTGCCCCACCGCGCGGTCGAGGGTCGTGCCGGTGAGGCCCGATTCGTCGCGGATGGACTGCATCATGTCGGACTTGCGGAGCCCCTCGATGACGTGGCGGCGGTTGACGTGGCCCACCTCGTGGGCGAGCACCCCCGCCAGCTCCGCCTCGTTCTCCATCAGCCCCAGCGCGCCCCGGGTGACGAAGATGTAGCCCCCCGGCGCGGCGAAGGCGTTGACGTCGGGCGTCTCCAGGACGGCGAACCGGTAGGTGATGTCGGGGCGTGGTGACTCCCCCGCCACCGTGAGGCCGACGAGGTTGACGTAGAGGGTGAGCGCCGAGTCCTGCACGAGCGGGTAGCGGCCGGCGATCGTCGCGGCGATCCCGCGGCCGATCTCGACCTCCTTGTCGGTGCTGATCGGCAGCATCGTGCGGACGATCCGCGCGGCGCCACCGATGACGCGTCCCAGGCGGTCCCCGATCGTCTGCGCCGCGGCAGGGCGCGCGACGGCGGCCACGAGCACGAGGGCTACGATGAGCCGGCCCGTGCGATTCAGCGCGCTCACTGGTGGCCTCCCGTGCTGTCGCCGCGGACCGCGTACGGCCCGAGCGCCCCCTGCCGCAGGAACTCCTCCAGCGTCATCGCGCTGACCGGGAACGCCTCCATCCGCTTGATGGCCAGCGAGTCGGGCGTCACCGGCACCGAACCGTGCGGCGTCTGGATGCGATCCACGCCCCGTGCGCCGGCCGTGGCCACCACCGCCGTGCTCCGCTGGTCCCCCACCGAGGCGATGCTCCGCGACAGGAACTGCCGCCCCGCCGAGGCGTTGCGCGGGTCGAGCATCGCGTCGTCGAAGGCGGGGCTCCGCACCGAGCGCCGGAAGACCACCCGTCCCACCGCGCCGCCCCCCAGGCGCTCCACGAGGCGACCGTTCGCCGCGCCCTGCAGGCGTCCGCCGGAGGCCGCGGCGAGCGCCGCGCGCACCAGCGTGTCGTTGTTGAGGGCGTGCCGCGCGAGGGGCGTCGCGCCCACGGCCGTCACCACCTGCACGTCGGCGCCGTTGCCGAGGAGGACCTGCGGGGCGCCGAAGGTCTGGCCGTCGGCCGAGCGGCGCACCTCCATCCGCAAGCGCGGCGCCTTGGTGAAGTAGTCCACGCGCATCACCAGGGCGAGCGCGTCGGTGTTCCCGTTGCTGGTCGGCGCCGCCACGAACCGCCCCGCCGTCCACCGCCCCGGCACGTACACCGCGTCCGACCACTGCGCCTTCTGCGCCTCCGCGGCGGGCGCGAGCGCGGCGAGCAGCAGCGCTCCGACGAGCGCGGCGCGCGCGGTACGAGAGCCGGCGTCCGCGCCGATGATCGGGCGGGCGCAAGTCGTGGGGTTGGCCGGGGCGATGCCCGACTTTGCGAGCGCAGCGAGCAACCGGAGGGCGTCGCCCCGGTCGGCCCCGCGACGCAGCGCCCGCGGAGCGCCGCCGTTCGTGCGCTGCCGTTCGTGCGCCGCCCTTGTGCGCGTCGTCATGCCGCACCCACCGGCGCCTTGCGCCCGAGGAGCTCGTAGATCGCCACCGGCTTCTCCTTTCCCTTCACCTTCACGTCCGCCAGGGGCCGCACGTCGTACTTCCCCCCCAGGTGCGTCAGCGTGAACTCGCTCACGATGATCGTCGTGCCGAATTCCTTGTTCTGGCTCTCCAGCCGCGACGCCAGGTTCACCCCGTCCCCGATCACCGTGTAGTCCAGCTTGTGCTCCAGCGACCCGATGTTCCCTACCACCACCTCCGCCGTATTGATCCCGATCCCGATGCGGATCTCCGGCTTGCCCTCGGCGACCCACCGTTCCCGCAGCGCCGCCGTCGCGTCCCGCATCGCCAGCGCGCAGTCGGCCGCGCGCTCGGCGTGGTCGAGGTGCCGCACCGGCTCCCCCCAGAAGGCCATCACGGCGTCGCCGATGAACTTGTCGAGCGTCCCCCCCGACTGCTTCACGATGCCGGCCATCTGCGAGAGGTACTCGTTCAGGAACTCGACCACCTCGTGCGCCGACATCTTCTCCGAGATCGAGGTGAAGCCGCGGATGTCGCTGAAGAGGATCGAGAGCTCCGCGCGGCGCCCCTCGAGGTCGAGGCGGCTCGGGTCCTCCGCCAGCTGCGCCACGTACTCCGGCGCGACGTACTTCCCGAACATCTCACGGATCTGCCGCTTCTTCCGCCCCTCCGTCATGTAGTTCAGCACCATCCCCCCCGTGAAGGTGAAGAGGATGGCGAGGACCGGCGCGCCGGCGTCGAGCCACACGCCGTGGCGGAAGAGGGCGAAGGCGGCGTAGAGGTAGACGGCCGTCAGCCCCAATCCTGCGATGGCGCTCCCCCACGCGGCGGTGATGGCCGACACGGCCAGTCCGGCCAGGAGCGCCACGAGCACGATCATCGCCGCGTTGAGCGGGGCGCCCACGCGCCTGAGGAAGTCGCGGGTGAGGAGGTTGTCGGCGAGGGTGGCGTGGATCAGCACGCCCGGATCGTTCGGGCCGAAGGGGTTGGCCCGCGCGTCGAAGAGCCCCGCCCCCGACGTGCCCACGAAGACGACCTTGTCGCGGAACGCTTCCAGGGGCACCTCCGGCTCCTCCCCCGAGACCACCTGCTGGTAGCTGTGCAGGATCTGCGCGATCGGGTAGATGCGGTACGTCTCGGGGTGGTCCTTCCGCTTCGGGTCGCGGTACGGCCCGCGCCAGTTGAGGAGGAGCGAACCGTGATCGAGGGGCACCGTGAAGCCCCGGAATGTGAGCGCGTCCGGCGTCCAGCGCGTCGGCGCGCCGCCGAGGCGCGCGCTGTCGGCCGCCATCGCCACCGCGAGGCCGAACGCCGGGTAGTCGCGGCCACGGAACCGGTACAGCAGGGGCGAGCGGCGCGCCGTGCCGTCCACCGCGTCGGGGGTGAAGTTGATCACGCCCAGGCCGCGCGCGTTGTCGAGCAGCTGGCGGTAGGGGATCTGGACCGTCTGGTACTCCACGCCCCGCGACGCGCCGCCGACCTCCCACCCGAAGTCCCGCATCCGGCGCATCGCGACGCTGTCCTCACGGAGCGCGGCTTGGCGGCGCACCGTCGCCGTGTCGAGGACGCTCTCGAAGGTCAGCGTCTGGACGACCATCCCCGCGTCGCGCTCGGCGCCGGCGAAGGCGGAGTCCTTGGCGGGGTGTTCGAGGTCGGGGTCGGGGAAGGTGAAGTCGAAGCCGACCGCCTTGGCGCCGCCGGCGGCGAGGAAGCGCACCAGCGCGTCCCACGCGTCGCGGGGCCAGGGGTAGCGGCCCAGCGTCGGACGGAGGAGGTCGAGGGAGAGGTTGTCCACGTCCACGATGACGACGTTCGTGTCGGCCTTCGCGGGGTCGTGGAGGGTGCGGAAGCGCAGGTCCACCGTCTTGAGCTCGAGCGTCTGGAGGACGTAGGTCCCGCGCAGGAGCACGAGGAGGAGCGCCACGGCGGCGCCCACGGCCAGGCCGAGGAGGCTGTGGCGGAAGCGGGCGCGGCGTCGGATGACCGTGACCCCGCCCGACAGACGGGCTGCTGACGGTTCTGGCATAGGTTCGCTCGGAATGGGGCCGGCGGGGCGTGAAGTAGTGCGCTCTGCCGCCTCGGCCCGTATGTTAGCCCCGCATCCCACGTACCGCCAACGTTCGCAGCCGCCCGGCGGCACCGCCTGGAGGGCTTCCGACGACCGAACCGCTCCTGCAACGGCTCCGCGCCGCGCTCGCGCCCGACTACGAGGTCGAGCGCGAGGTCGCGACCGGCGGGATGGGCACGGTGTACCTCGCGCGCGATCCGCGGCTCGACCGCCCCGTCGCGATCAAGGTCCTGCGCCCCGACCTCGCCACCGCGGCCGCGTCGGAGCGGTTCCTCCGCGAAGCGCGCATCCTCGCCAGTCTCGACCATCCCAGCGTCGTCGCCGTGCACCGCGCGGGGGAGACGGCCGGCCTCTCATGGTACGCGATGGACTTCGTCGCGGCGGAGACCCTCGCCGCGCGGCTCCGGCGCGGTCCCCTCCCGCCGGCGGAGGCGGTCGCCGTCGCCCTCGACGTCCTCTCCGCCCTCGACGCGGCGCACCGCCGCGGCGTCGTGCACCGCGACGTGAAGCCCTCCAACGTCTTCCTCGGCGAGCGCCGCGCCCTCCTCGGCGACTTCGGCATCGCCTCCTCCACGACGGGCGGGGACGAGCCCCTCACGGCGCCGGGCCGCGTGCTGGGCACGCCCGACTACATGGCCCCCGAGCAGATGGTGGGGAAGCCCGCCACGCCGGCCACCGACCTCTGCGGCGTGGGGCTCGTCCTCTTCGAGTCGCTGACGGGGAAGCGCTTCGAGGCGTGGGACCGCCCCGAGAGCGCCGACTGGTCGAAGGTGCCGGGTCCCCTCGCCGCGGTGATCCGCCGCGCGCTCGCCTTCGAGCCGGCGGCACGGTGGAGCGACGCGGCGGCGTTCCAGGCGGCGCTGCGCCGCGCCGAGCCACGGGCCCGGCTGCGCCGGCTCCTCTGGGGCGCGGCCGCGCTCGCCGTCGTCGCCGCCGCGGTAGCGCTCGTGCTGGTGCGAGGGCCGCACCGGGCGGGGGCCGCGGTGGGGCTCAACGTCATCGTGCAGCCCTTCCGGGTGACGGGCGCGGGCGCGCCGGCGTGGCTCGGCGACTCCCTCGCGCGTGCGCTGGTCCGCTCCTTCGGCGCCAACACCGACTTCCGCGTGCGCCTCGCCGGAGACGGCGCCGACACCGCGGGCGCGCTCCTCCTCGACGGGCGCGTCACCG
>JADGQW010000039.1 GCA_017881505.1 Gemmatimonadales bacterium | reverse complement strand
CGTCTCCGCCTCGTGTCAACATCCTCAGTTGGCCTTGTATCGGTACGCCCGGATGCCCCTGCCGCGGCCCGTCACGTTGAGATCGTGGGACCCGTTGGCCGGGATTTCCGGCACCTCGACGACGGTCTGCGACACCGGCTCGCACGCCGCGTTCACGAATTCGATCGTGAGGCGGAACGCCGGCAACGGCTGGTCCTTCAGGTTCGCGATCCCGGCCACGACGTTCGCGGTCGTGTCGCCCGACGCGAACCGCACCAGCTCGAACGACCAGGACAGGTTTTGGAGCCGCGTCAGGCTGCCGATGGAGGCGGTATCGCGGAGCAGCACCTGCGCCTGCGCCAGCATCGCCAGCGAGCCGCGGTTCATGGAATCCACCGCCACCAGCCGCAAGGCGATCGGCAGCATGTGCACGGAGTCGCGCATCGAGTTGTAGACGCTCGCCAGGTTGTACAGCCCGTCCCGGTCGCAGCGGTTCATCCCGAGCTCGCGCTCGTACAGCCGCGCGGCCAGCGGGTAGCGCCGAGCCCGCACCAGTCCCGTCGCCGTCTCGAACAGCTCGTCGCTGTCGGTGACCGTGTCCGCCGCGAGCTGCAGCGAGTCGTAGAGGATCGCGGCCTCGGCCGTCTTCCCCTGCACGGTCAGCGCCGCGCCGAGACCGGCCATCCCCGGCAGGTCCCGGGGCGAGAGGCGCAGGAAGTCGCGGTACGCGACCTCGGCCTCGGGCATCCGGTTCGCCGCCTGGAGGAACTGCGCGGCCGTGTAGCACGCCACCTTGCGCAGGTCGAGGAACCGCGCCTCCTCGGTGGACCGGCAGGCGAGCTGCGCGTACACGATCGAACTGTCGGTCCGGCTCCGGGAAGCGAAGATGGACGCCATCCGCAGGAAGCCGGTCGGCTCGCCGCGCCAGATGAGGTTGCCCCGCCGGAGCAGCACCAGCGCGGAATCCACGTTGCCGGCACGCTGCAGGTTCACCGCGCCGTTCGCGTAGACCGCCCACTCGTTGCGCCGCAAGCGCCCCATCTCCCGCTTGCACTCGTCGCCCGCCGTCGCCTCCGCCTTGGTGAACATCGAGTCCGCGCCCGCCATGTCCCCGCGAATCAGGGATAGCTCCCCGGCGAAGAAGGCCATCGTCATCGCGTCCGAATCCCCCAGGCGCGTGGCCTCGTCCAGCTGCCGCTGCGCGTCACGCATGGCCGACCGGGAGCGGTCGGGGTCGCTGCGCTGCTTCGCGACCGCGAGGTCGAGATAGAGCTTGGCGCTGTTGAGGCGGAAATTGCCCGAATACCGCAGGCCGGCGCACTCAGCCGAGTGCTGCGAGTTCTGGGCGAAGGCGGCACCCCCCACCAGCGAGATCGCGGCGAGGGTCGTCAGGGTCCTGAGGCAGCGTGCGAGCATCCAAGGCTCCTGAAATGTCCGAGGTACGAAAAGGCCGAAGTACTGAAATCTTAACGCGTTACGGCACCCCGTCAACAGCTCACTTGAAGTCATGACCGTACAGCACACCGGCCCCGGTATTGAACACGACGACCCGCTCATCCGGCGCCAGCACTCCCTGGGAAAGCAAGTTGCGCGCCGCCGCGACGGCGGCCCCCCCCTCGGGACAGGAGTCCACCCCCTCGAGGCCGGAGAGTAACGCAGCCCCAGCGAGAAGCTGCTCATCCGTCACACCCACCGCGGTGCCGTGGCTCTCGCGGATCCCTCGGAGAATCAGGGCACCGCCCAGCGGTCCGGGGACCCGCAGTCCCGAGGCCACCGTCCAGGCGTCCTTCCACGCCTCGCACGCCGACTTCCCTTCCTCGTACGCCCGGACGACCGGCGCGCACCCCGTGCTCTGCACGCTCACCAGCCGTGGCATCGGACCGCTCACCCACCCCGCGGCGATCAGCTCGAGGAAGGCCTTCCACATGCCGATCAGGCCCGTCCCGCCCCCGGTGGGATAGATGATCGCGCCCGGCAGCGTCCAGCCCAGCTGCTCGGCGATCTCCAGCCCGAGGGTCTTCTTCCCCTCGATCCGGTACGGCTCGCGGAGGGTGGAGAGGTCCATCGCCCCGTTCTCCGTGGCGAACGCCCGGGATAATTGACCGCAGTCACCGATATGTCCGTCCACGGTGACAAGGTCGGCCCCGTAGGCGGTCATCTGGTCGAGGAGGGGCTTCGGCGTGGACTTGGGAGCGAAGACCTGGACCTTCGCCCCGGCGCGGGCGCCATAGGCGGCGGCCGCGACGCCGGCGTTGCCGGCAGTCGGGAGAGTGAAGCGCGTCGCGCCGGCGATGGCGGCGCGGGTGATGGCGGCGGCGAGGCCGCGGGCCTTGAACGACCCGGTGGGGTTGACCGACTCGTCCTTCACCCAGAGGTCGGCGAGGCCGATCCGCGCGCCGAGGCGCGGCGCCGGGAGGAGCGGCGTGCTCCCTTCCCCGAGCGTGACGGGTTCCTCGTCCGGCGCGAGAGGGAGGAACTCGCGGTAGCGCCACATCCCGCCCAGCCGCGCCGCGAGGGCGCTCTTCAGGGATGGGGGTGGCGCCTTCCGGGCGTAGCGGACGAGCCAGGGCGCACCGCAGTGGTCGCAGACGGTGCGCAGGCCATCGGCTTCGCTCGTCGCGCCGCACGCGGAACATTCGAGGGTCCAGTCCATCGGGTCAGCTCTTCTGCTGAAGGTGGTCGAAGATGCGCTCGGCCATCTGGGTGGAGACACCGGGCACGGTGGCGAGTTCTTCGCGGCTGGCCGAGCGGACGCCGGCCAGGGAGCCGAAGCGCTCGAGGAGGGCGCGCCGCCGCGCGGGGCCGACGCCCGGGATGCTGAGCAGCTCGGAGCCGAGGGCCCGGACGGTGCGGCGCTTGCGGTTGAAGGTGACGGCCACGCGATGCGCTTCATCCCGCGCGCGCTGGAGGAGGCGGAGGGACGGGCTGCGGCGCGAGAGGCGCAGCGGCTCGGCGCGATCGGGGAGATAGACCTCCTCGTCCCGCTTGGCGAGGCTCGCGAGGGGCACCCGCTCCGCGCCGGCCGCGCGCGCCGCGTCGAGGGCGGCGTTGAGCTGGCCCCGCCCGCCGTCCACGAGCAGGAGGTCGGGGAGCGGCTTGTTCTCCTCGATGCGGCGACGCAGGTACCGGCCCACCATCTCCCCCATCGAGGCGAAGTCGTCCTGGCCCTCCACGGTCTTCATCTTGAAGGTGCGGTACTCCCCCCGGCGAGGGCGGCCGTTCTCGAACCAGACGATGGAGCCGACCGTGTCCCTGCCCTGCAACGTGCTGATGTCCGCGCACACCAGCCGGCGCGGGACGACGGCGAGGCCCAGGTCCCGCCCCACGGCGTACACGGGGTCCTCCGCCCGCTCCGCGCCTTCGAAGGTCTCGAGGCGCAACGTCTCGAGGAGGTGGATGGCGTTCTGGTCCGCGAGGTCCGCGAGGCGGCGGCCGATGCCGCGCTGCGGGACGGCGACGCGCGTCTCGCCCAGCGCCTCGGCGAGCGCCGCCTCGTCGGCCGGCGGCGCGGGAAGGAGGACGGCGCGGGCGCGGGAAGGGAGCGCGAGGTACGACCGCACCAGGAAGGCGGTCAGGACCTCCCCCTCGCTCGCGCCCTCGACGCCCACCAGGAAGGTGTGCTCGCGGCCCACGAGGCTCCCCTCCCGGACCTTCAGGACCACGGCGCAGGCGTCGTCCTCGTCGCGGGCGAGGCCGATCACGTCGCAGGTGCCTCCCCCCACGCGGTCCACCGTCTGCGGCTCCTCGATCTGGTCGAGCCGCTTGAGCGCGTCCCGCAGCTCGGCGGCGAGCTCGAACTGCGTCGCCGCCGCCGCCGCCTGCATCCGCTCCCGGAGCCGCGCGCGCACCTCGAGGGTCCGCCCCTCGAGGAAGAGGAGCACGTCCTGGATCATCCGGCCGTACGCCTCGCGGCTCTGCCATCCCACGCACGGCGCCTTGCACTTGCCGATGTGGTAGTCCAGGCAGGGCCGGTCGGGGGCGTCGTGCGGCAGGGCATAGCTGCAGCTGCGGACCTGGAAGATGCGGCGGATGACGCGCAGCAGCTGCCGGAGGTTGCCCACGTCGGTGTACGGCCCGAAGTAGCGCGACCCGTCGTCCGCGGGCGCCCGCGTCACCACCAGCCGGGGGAACGGCTCCCCCATCGTCAGCGCGAGCCACGGATACCGCTTGTCGTCCCGGAGGTCGATGTTGAACCGCGGGTGGTACTCCTTGATGAGGTTGTTCTCGAGGAGGAGCGCCTGCGACTCGCTCCCGACGACGATCGTCTCGACGCCCTGGATGGTGCGCTGCAGCAGCGCCAGCCGCGGGGTCGCGGCGTAGTCGTCGGCGAAGTACTGGCGGACCCGCGTCCGCAGGCTGTTCGCCTTCCCCACGTACACGATCTTCCCCTCGGCGTCCTTCCAGAGGTACACGCCGGGCGCGTCGGGGAGGCCGGCGAGCGCCGACTCGACGGCGGGGGGCGGGACGATCACGGACGACGGCGGGCGAGGAGGCGGCCGATGGACGCCGCGTCGGGGTGGCCGAAGGCCCTCGTCGCGGCGAGGAACGCCCCACCGAAGACCATCCACGAGGCCAGCGCCGAAACTCCCATCCCGAAGCGCGCGAGGAGCAGGCCGGCGCCGAGCGCGGGAAGGGCGCTCACGACGGAGGCGAGCAGGACGAGCCCCGCCGCGCGCCAGTCGGCCCCGAGGAGCACGCGCCCGATCCGCCGCTGCAGGTGGACCAGGTGCATCGTCGTGTTGTAGAGGGCGGCGATGCCCGCACCGAGACCGATCCCCGCCGGCCCCATCCGCTGCATCAGCAGGTACGAGAGGATCACCGAGACGACGACACTCGAGGCCGCCGTGATCACGGGGGTGCGGGTGTCGCGGAGCGCGTAGAATCCCGATGCGAAGAGCTTGACCGTCGCCCAGCCGACGAGACCGACGCTGTACGCCGCGAGCACTCCGGTGACGAGCGCGGTGTCCCGCGCGCCGAAACGCCCCGTCTGAAAGAGGAGCTGCACGAGCGGCTTGCCGAGCACCGCGAAGCCGATGGCGCAGGGGAGCACGAAGTACGTGATGCGCCGGAACCCCTCGGCGAGCCGCGCGCGCAGGGCCTCGCGGCCGGTGTCGCCGGCGGCGTCGCGGGAGAGCTCGGGGAGGGACGACGCCGCGACCGACACGCCGAAGAGGGCGATGGGGAGGTTGGTCAGGAGCTGCGCGTAGCCGAGGCTCGCCACCGCACCCGTCGGCAGGAGGCTGGCGAGCTGCGTGTCCACAAGGCTCGAGATCTGCGCCACGCCGGCCCCGATGACCACCGGCGTCCACGCCTTGAGCACGTCGGCGACACCGGCCACCCGCAGGGACGGCCGGAAGGCGATGCCGCCGGCGAGGCGCACGGCCGCGGGGACCTGGATCAGGAGCTGGAGGAGCGAGCCGGCGAGCACGCCCCACGCCAGCCAGACGGCGAGATCGCCGCCGGCCATCGTGCCGCCCAGCGCCACCAGCACGGCGATCTGCGTCACGTTCCAGATCGTCGGGGCGGCGTACGGCAGGAAGAAGCGGCGGTGGGTGTTGAGGATGCCGAGGCACCACGCGGCGAGCACCAGCAGTCCCGAGCCGGGGAAGATGATGCGGACCAGCGTGACGGTGAGCCGCCGCGTCGCGGGGTCGAACCCGGGCGCGACCACCGCGGTGATGATCGGCGCGAGGAGGATGCCGAGGAGCGCCGCCGCCGCCGAGGCGACGAGGAGGATGGACGCCACCGCGCCGGCGAGCGCGCGCGCCGCCTCCTGGTCGTCGCGTTCGATCAGGCGGGCATAGACCGGGATGAAGGACGCCGAGAGCGTCCCCTCGCCCAGGAGGTTGCGGATCAGGTTCGGGATCTTGAGCGCCGCGCGGACCGCGTCCGCGGCGGCCGAGTTCCCGAAGTAGTAGGCGAAGACGCGCTCGCGGACGAAGCCGACGATGCGCGAGAGGAAGATGCCGGCCGCCACCAGCGCCGCGGACCGCCCCGCCGAGCGGGTCATCGGCCTATCCGGAGGAGGTGCCGGAGGTGCCCTTCGACGCGGACAGGCGCTTGGTGGGATCCTCGAGGAGTCGCTGCAGGAACTGGTGCTCCTCCTGGAGCTGGGCGAGCTGCTTCGTCACGGTGTCGAGGTCGGTCTCGAGGTAGGCGACCTTCTTCGCCAGCTCGTCGAGCTCGGGCGACGCGGCCTGTCCGCCCATGCCCTGCCGCCGCTCGACCCAGGCGCGGAACACCGGGGAATCGAGCACGATCGCGGTCAAGGGGATCAGGAGGGCGATGAGGATGACGGCGGGCCAGAGCATGGGCCTAAGCTAGGCCTCGCGGGGGCGGGACTCAAGTAGCGACCCGGCGTACGCCCGGGCCGCCGCGAGCAGCAGATCCAGCAGCCCGTTCCCGTACCGCGCGAGGAACGACGCGGCGGTGTAGACGCGCTCCTGCGGGTGGCCGCCGGGATAGAGCGCGGTGCGGGCGCGCAGCAGCTGCTGCAGCGCCGTCTCGTTGGCGCGCTTCGCCGCCGCGACCAGCTTCTTCTCGATCTCGTGCGTCGCGCCGAGGGACTGGTTCCGCGCCGACTCGACCGGGCGCTCGAGGGTCTTCTCGAGCGCGGCCGCCTCCCGCGCGACGGCGGCGTAGCCCGCCACCAGAGCGGTGCGCAGCGCCTCGAGCGCCGCCGTCGCCGAGGCGGGCAGCGCGTCCCGCGCCGCTTCGCCCGCGAGCTCCTGCTCGGGGCGCTCCAGCGCCTCGACGGGCAGGCCGAACCGCTCGAGGGTCTTCTCCGTGCGCGCGTCCACGATGAACCCCGAGAGGCGCGGCACGCTCACCGGCCGGGGCACACCCAGCGCGGCGAAGAGGGGCGCGGTCTGCGGGAGGTAAGCCAGCTCGCCGGGGCCACCCACGTACGCCACCGTCGGGATCACGGCCGCCTCGATGACGGGACGGAGGAGGACGTTGGCCGAGAGGCGCTCGGGGTCGTCGCGGAGCAGCGCCTCCAGCGCCGCGAGCTCGAAGGGCTCGCCGGAACGGCGGGTGACGAAGCCGCCGCCCTCCGCCACGCGCAGCCGGTCCCTCCCCTGCGCACCCTCCACCATGACGAGCGCGAGGCCGTTCCCGACCTCGACCGGCGCCCCCCTCCCCGCCCCTAGCAATCGCTCCGCCTCGGCCGCGAGGAGACCGTCCAGCTCTCCCGAGCGCCTCAGCGCCTCGGTGATGATGCCGGCCCCCGCCCGCTTCAGGTCGCCCGACCAGCCGCGCACGACAACGACGCCATGGTCGCCCAGGAGCGCCGCCATCGCCTGGGCGTGGGCCTCGGCCATGGAGCGTTCCGGCGCGTAGGCCGCGCGCAGCCACGCCACGACCCCCCCGCGGAACTCGCTCGGCGGAAGGAGCGACTCGAGGCGATCGAGGGCCGCGGCGCCGTCGGCCCCGAGGGTCTCGCGGAACGCCGGGAGCATCGGCGCGTCCGGCCCGCGCTCCCGCAGCCGCACCGTGGCGTGGCTCCCGTCCTGCGCGACCACGTCGCACTGCGCGATCTCGGCGAAATCGTGATCGTCACCCGCCACCCAGAAGACCGGCACGACGGGGCGCTGCCACTCGCCGGCGAGCCGCTCCGCGAGCGCGGCGGCGGAGAGGGCCTTGAGCACCGTATAGAGCGGCCCCGTGAAGAGCCCCGCCTGCTGCCCCGTCGTCACGGCGAGGGCGCGGCCGGCGAGGAGGGCTTCCAGGTTCGCCTCGGCGCGGCCCACGGCGAGGAAGGCCGGCGCCATCCCGGCGGGGATCGCGCGGGCCGCCTGCTCGTCCCGCGCGGCCGCGAGGGCTCGGAGGTCCGCCGCGGCCGGGCGCGGGGCAGCATGGAACGTGACGGTCACGAGCGGCGCCCCAGGAGGATGAGCCGGGGACTCGAGGGGCCGTGGGGCGAGCCGTCGTAGTCGCCCGCGGCGCCCTCCGTGCAGATCCCCTGCTCGGCGAGCATCCCCACCAGGTCGGCGCGCTCGAAGAGCCGCACGCGCTCCGTGAAGGTCCGGCTGTCGTCGCTCACGTGGATGCTCTTGATGACGTAGCGGCCGTCGTCGGTGAGGCGGCGTTCCTGGACCACGCTGCCGCCGCCGAGGCCCCGCTCGTCCCGCGCGACCAGCCCCGCGCGGACCGCCGGGGCGTTGAGGAAATCGAGGACGAAGCGGCCCCCCGGACGGAGCACCCGGGCGACCTCCCGGACCACCGACTCGTGCTCCGCGTCGCTCGCGAAGTACCCGAAGCTCGTGAAGAGGTTGAGCACGACGTCGAACGCGGCGGCACGGAACGGGAGCCGCCGCATGTCGCCGCGCACCAGCGGCCCGGCTCCCCGCCGGCGCGCCGCGAACAGCAGGGCGCGCGAGAGGTCGAGCCCGACGACGTGCGACCCCCGGCGGGCCAGTTCCGCCACGTGGCGCCCGGGCCCGCAGGCGAGGTCGAGGACCCGCTCCCCTGCCGTCGCGATCCCCTGGCGCTCGAGCAGGCCCACGAGGCGCTGCGCGTCCTCATCATCCCGGTGAGGGTAGACGTGGAGGTACTCCTCGCCGAACCACTGTTCGAACCACTCGGTCACCGGCGGACCGTGGCCGAGGCGCGCTGCACCGTGAAGCTCCGCAGATCGGCGGCGGGATCGCGCCACGCCCCGGGGGGAAGCATCGCCTTCTGGCAGAGGGCATCGAGGAACGCCTCCCGGTCCATGCGGTACTCCGTCGCGACCTGCGGCAGCAAGAGGCCGGCGTACCGCCCGCGGCGGAGCATCAGCCCGTCGCGCCCCGCCACGACCTTCTCGGGGGTGACCGGCCGGAGAGGCGAGAGCACCGACACCTCCACCTCCATCCCGTCCAACTCGTCGGGACGCACCGGAGGGAAACGCGGATCCTCGTGCGTCACCGCCTCCGCCATCGTGGCCGTCGCGGTCACGAGGGGGCGGTCCGCCTCGATGTGCCCGAGGCACCCGCGGAGGCGCCCCCGCACGTGGAGCGAGACGAAGACCCCGCGCGGCTCGTGCAGCTCGGCATCCGCGGGGGGTGGCGGCGCGTCCGCGCGCCGCACCGCGGCGACGACCACCGCGCACGCGAAGTCGAGGAGTGCCGCCGCGGCCCCGGCGGAGAGATCGGGGAGCAGCAGCTCAGGCGTACAGCCCCCGCAGGCGGTGCACCGAGGCCACCCGGTCGATCGCCAGGGTGTACGCCGCGATGCGCATGTTGACGTTGTACTTCTTGGAGACCGCCAGGACGTTCTGGAAGCTGTTCACCATGATCTCGGTGAGGCGCTCGTTGACGACCGCCTCGGTCCAGAACCAGCCGCCGCGGTCCTGCACCCACTCGAAGTAGCTCACCGTCACCCCGCCGGCGTTGGCGAGGATGTCCGGCACCACGAAGATCCCCTTCTTGTCGAGGATCTCGTCGGCGCCGGCCGCGGTCGGGCCGTTCGCCCCCTCGATGATGACCTTGGCCTTGATGGACGCGGCGTTCCGGGCGGTGATCACGTTCTCGAGCGCCGCCGGCAGCAGGACGTCGCAATCGAGGGTCAGCAACTCCTCGTTGGTGACGGCGTCGGCCTTCGGGTACCCCGAGACGTACTTGTGCTCCTTGCGCCACGCGATCACGTCCTTCACGTCGAGGCCCTTCTTGCTGTACAGCCCCCCCGAGACGTCGCTGGCCCCGACGATCACGCACCCCTCCTGCTGCAGGAGCTCGGCGGCGATGGACCCGACGTTGCCGAAGCCCTGCACCACGACCCGCGCGCCCTTGAGGGGCATCCCCAGGTGCTGCAGCGCCTGCTGCGTCACGATCATGCAGCCGCGGCCGGTGGCCTCGCGGCGCCCGAGGGAGCCGCCGAGCTCCACGGGCTTCCCCGTCACGACGGAGGTGACGGTGTGGCGGTGATGCATGGAGTAGGTGTCCATGATCCACGCCATCACCCGCTCGTTGGTGTTGACGTCCGGGGCGGGCACGTCGGAATCGGGGCCGAGGACCTCGATGATGCTGGACGTGTAGCGCCGCGTCAGGCGCTCCAGCTCGCCGACCGACATCGTCAGCGGGTCGCAGACCACGCCCCCCTTGGCGCCGCCGAAGGGGATGTTCACCACCGCGCACTTCCACGTCATCCAGGCCGCGAGCGCCCGCACCTCGTCGAGGGTGACCCCCAGATCGAAGCGGATGCCGCCCTTCCCCGGCCCGCGTGACGTGTTGTAGAGCACGCGGTACCCGGTGTAGACCTCCACCTCCCCCGAGTCGAGGAGGATGGGCACCGAGACGATGATCTGCTTCTCCGGGCTCCGGAGCACCTTGTAGAGCCCCGCGTCCAGGTGCAGCAGCTCGGCCGCGTAGTCGAAGCGCGACATCATCGCCTTGAAGGGGTTCTCGTCCCCCAGGAAGGGGTGCTGCTCGGGACGCATGAACTGGCTGGTCTCGGTCATACGCGTCTCGCTGGCGGCGTCGCCGTCGCCGTCTGAAGGTTGGTGCGCGCCGCCGCGACCGTGTCGAGCGTGCGCGCCAGATACCCGGACCCGTCCGCCACCCGGACCTCGAGCGGCGCCACCCAGCAGGAGGGCGCGCCCACGGGCCAGAGGCCACGGAGCTTCACCGCGTCCTTCCCCGTCGTCACCACCATCCCTCCGGCGCCCGCCGCGGCCCGCGCGGCCGCGACGTCCGCCGGGGTGTACGCGTGGTGGTCGCCGTAGGCCAGCAGCTCGACCCCTTGGGCACCCGCCGCGCGGAGCTGCGCGGCGAAGGCGTCGGGCGCGCCGATCCCGCAGAGCGCCACGACCTGTTTCCCCCGGAGCCCCTCCAGGGGCGCGGGCTCCCCGCCGGAGAGGGGGAGAAGATGCGCGGGAAAGAGCTCCGCGACGAGTCCCACCCCTCCGCGCGTCCGGCCGGCGAGGGACCCGGCGAGCAGGGCCGCGGCGCCCGGAGCCGCGCTCTTCCGCGTCACGACGACGGCGTCGGCGCGGCGCAGCGCCTCCAGCCCCTCCCGCCAGGGGCCCGCCGGCAGCGGCCAACGCGGGCCCGAAGCCGACTCCGCCGCCACGGCCGCCAGGGTGACGTCGGGCCGCACGTCGCGCCGCTGGAGACAGTCGTCGAGGACCAGCACGTCGGCGCCCGCGGCGATGGCCGCGGCGGCGCCCCGGTGGCGGTCGGGGTCGGCCACCACGATCGCCTCCGGCAGCGCCTGGCGGTACTCCTGCGCCTCGTCGCCACCGTAGCCCCGCAGGAGGATGCCCACCCGGCACCCCCGGCGCGCGAGCTCCGCGGCGAGGTGACGGGCCAGGGGCGTCTTCCCGGTGCCGCCGACGGTGAGGTTCCCCACGCCCACGGACGGGACGGGGAGCGAGCGGCTCCGCAGCAGGCCGGCATCGTAGGCGGCGTTCCGCACCTCCACGGCGCCGCGGTAGAGGGCCGCGGGGGCCAGGAGGACGCCGCGCGCCACCGCGGCCCAGGCGCCGTCCCCCTTCCACACGGCGCGCGCTGCGCGGCCCAGCAGCCCGCCCGACGCCGTCATGCTGGGAGGAGCGAGCGCGCGAGGAGGGCCGCGCGTGCCGAGGCGCCGGGCTCGCCGAGCCGCCGCCGCACCTCGCGCAGCCCCTCCAGTTGCCGCTCCCGCTCCGGGTTCCCCGCGTCGAGGAGGGGCAGGAGCGCCTGGGCGAGCGCGGCGGGGCGCGCCGCGCCCTGGATGAACTCCGGCACCACGAGCCGGTCCGCGACGAGGTTCACCAGGCCGATCCACCGGATGGTGGTGAGCATCCGCGCGAAGAGGTACGACACCGGGTGCACCCGGTAGGCGATGACCGACGGCGTCCCGGCGATCGCGGCCTCGAGGGTCGTCGTCCCCGACTTGCAGAGGGCCGCGTCGGCGGCGGCCATGCACTCGATGGCGCGCCCGGTCGCGACCTGGATCCCGCCCGCCTCGGGATACGCGCCCGCCACCATCCCCGCCACCACGACCTGCACGTCGGGGCGGACGCTTCGGACGCGCTCGGCCGTCTCCCGGAAGATCGGCCAGATGCGGTGCAACTCCTGGGCGCGGCTCCCCGGGAAGATGCTGAGGACCGGCCGCCCCGGATCGAGGCCCAGGGTGCGCCGGGCCGCCGCGCGGCCGGGCCGGTCACCGCGGTCGAGGAGGGGATGCCCGACGAAGGTCGCCGGCACGCCGTGCCCCCGGAAGAACGCCTCCTCGAAGGGGAGGATCACCGCGAGATGGGTCACCCGCTCGCGGAGCTTCCGCACGCGGTACTCCGCCCAGGCCCACATCTGCGGTGCGATGTAGTAGAGGACCGGGATCCCCGCGCGCCGCGCCGCCTCGGCGACGTGCAGATGGAAGCCCGGGTAGTCCACCAGGACCACCAGGGCGACGTCGCCCCGGGCGAAGCGCGCGCGCATCCCCTTGAGGAGCCGCGCGTGCGCCGGGATCTTCGCGACGACCTCGACGAACCCCATCACCGTGAGGTCCTCGATCCGCGCCATCAGCGTCGCGCCGGCCTCCGCCATCCGCGGCCCGCCCAGCCCCTCCACCCGCACGCCGGGCACCACCGTGCGCAGCGCCGCCACGAACGCCGCCGCGTGCGCGTCCCCCGACGGTTCGCCCGCGGACACGAAGACGGTCGGCGCGTTCATCTCAGGAGGTGCGGAGGACCGGCTGCTTCCCGACCGCGTCGAGGACCCGGAACGCGAGCGCGAGCGCCGCGAGGCCGTCCCGGCCCGAGACGGCCGGCTGGCCGCCGGAGCGGACGGTGTCCACGAAGCTCTGGAGCTCGAGGACGAGGGGCTGCGCTTCGGGCGCCTTGAGGCGCACCTGCTCCACGGCGGAGCGGATGTCGCCCGCGCCCGCGAGAAGCGCCGCCACCCCGCCGGGCTTGAGGCGCAGGAAGTCGCCCTTGCCCTCGAGGAGGTCGAGCGAGAAGTAGCCGTCGGGCTGGAAGATCCGGAGCTTGCGCACCCGGTCGCGCGCCAGGCGCGAGGCGGTGAGGTTGGCCACGGCCCCGGAGGCGAACTCCACCCGCGCGGAGGCGATGTCCACGTGCTCGGAGACGACGCCGATGCCCGAGGCGCGGACCTCCTTCACCGGCTCCCGGATCAGCGTGAGGACGATGTCGAGGTCGTGGATCATCAGGTCCAGCACCACCGCCACGTCGAGGTTGCGCGTGTGGAACGGCGCGACACGGTCGCACTCGACGTACATCGGCCTGGTGAGGTACGGCGCCGCGGCCCGGAGCGCCCGGTTGAACCGCTCGACGTGCCCCGTCTGCAGCACCACCCCGGCGCGGTCCGCCGCGGCGACCAGCGCCTCGGCCTCGGCGACCGTCGCCGTGATCGGCTTCTCCATCAGCACGTGCCGGCCGCGCGCGAGCGCCGCGAGCCCGACCGCGAGGTGCGCCGAGGTCGGCACCACCACCGAGACCGCCTCCACGTCGTCCAGGAGCCGCTCGAGGGACGGGTACGACGTCGTGCGGCACTCCCGCGCGACCTCGGCGCCCCGCTCGGGGAGGATGTCGTAGACCCCGACGAGGCGCGCCGCCGGCACCTCGGCGTAGAGCCTCGCGTGGCGGGAGCCGTGGTTGCCGACCCCGACAACGCCGACGGGGAGCGGCTCCGGCCTCACACCAGGACCCCGCGCTCGCTCTCCTCGACGAACTTGATGAGCAGGGCGACCTCGGGCAGCGGCGCCAGCTCCGCGCGGGCGCGCTCGAGCGCCTGGCTGAGATTGAGGTCCGACTGGAAGAAGAGCATGTAGGCGCGCTTGAGCTCGCGCATCGTCTCCGGCGCGAACCCGTGGCGCTGCAACCCCACCGTGTTCAGGCCGTAGAGCTTCATCGGGCTCCCCGCCGCCTTGACGAACGGCGGCACGTCCTTCGTCACGCGGGAGAGCCCGCCGATGAAGGCGTAGGCGCCGATCTTCACGAACTGGTGGATGGGGGTGAGCCCGCTGATGGTGACGTAGTCGCCGATGGTGATGTGCCCCGCCATCTGCACCGCGTTCGAGACGATGACCTCGTCGCCCAGATGGCAGTCGTGCGCCACGTGCACGTAGCTCATCAGCAGGCACTTGCGCCCGACGGAGGTCTTGAAGCTCTGCGCCGTGCCGCGGTTCACCGTCACGTACTCGCGGATCACGGTGCCGTCGCCGATCTCGACCCAGGTCTCCTCGCCCTTGAACTTGAGGTCCTGCGGGTCGCCGCCGACGATGCTCCCCGTCCCCACGAGGCAGTCGGCGCCGAGCCGCACGTTGCGCTCGACGATGGCGCGCGCCGCGACCTTCGTCCGCGGGCCGATCGTCACCTGGGGGCCGATCAGCGCGTACGGCCCGACCTCGACGCCCTCCCCCAGCACCGCGCCGGGGTCCACGATCGCCGTCGGATGGATCAGCACTCCGCTCACGGGCGCCTCACCGGTCGATGACGCGGGCCACCATCTCGGCCTCCGCGACCACCTTGCCGTCCACGAATCCCTGCCCCTTCATCCGGCACGTCTTGCCGCTGAACTTCAGCATCTCGAGCTCGAAGCGGATCTGGTCGCCGGGCACCACGGGACGGCGGAACTTCACGTTGTCGAGCGACATGAAGTACATCACCTTCCGCTTCACTTCCTCCTCGCCCGCCATGCTCATCATCAGCATCCCCCCCACCTGCGCCATCGCCTCGATGATCAGGACGCCGGGCATGATCGGGTGGCCGGGGAAGTGCCCCTGGAAGAAGGGCTCGTTGATCGTGACGTTCTTGATCCCCACGATCCGCTTCCCCGCCTCGACCTCGAGGATCCGGTCCACGAGCAGCATCGGATAGCGATGGGGGATGACGTCGAGGATCTTGCGGAGGTCGTACGCGGGCCGGCCGGGATGCGCGACGTGCCGCACCAGCTCGCGGCCCAGCGACACGTTCCCCTTGTGGCTGGGCTTGGTCGCCACGATGTGGGCGCGGATGCGTCCCCCCACCAGCCCCAGGTCGCCGAGGAGGTCGGCGATCTTGTGGCGCACGAACTCGTCCGGCCAGCGCAGGGTCGTGCCGACGACCTTCTCGTCGTCGAGCACCACCGCGTTCTCCACGCTCCCGCCGCCGATGAGCCCCTTGGCCCGCAGCGCCTCGACCTCCCGCACGAACCCGAAGGTGCGCGCCGGCGCCAGCTCCCGCGCGAACGACTCCGCGGTGATGTCGAACCCCGCCGACTGGCGGCCGATCAGCGGGTGCGGGAACTCGATGGTGGCGTCGAGCCGCAGCCCGGCGCTTGGCCCGACCAGGTACGACGAGTCGCCGTCCCGGAACTGGAAGGCGTCCTGCACGACGTACTCCACCACTTCGCCCCCCGTCTCCTCGGGCCCGGCCGCCTCGAGCGCGCGCAGGAAGGGGACGAAGGAGCCGTCGAGGATCGGGGGCTCCGGTCCGGAGAGCTCGATGAGCAGGTCGTCGAGCTGGAGCGCCGCGACGGCGGCGAGGACGTGCTCGACGGTGTGGACGAGCACCTTCCCCTCGCCGAGCGTGGTGCGGCGCTCCACCGCCGTGACGCTGGAGAGGCGGGCCGGGATGGCGGGCGAGCCCGGCAGGTCGGTGCGCTGGAAGACGACGCCGGCACCCGGCTCGGCGCGCCGGAAGGTCAGGGTGGAGACGGCGCCGGTGTGCATGCCCACGCCTTCCAGCGTGGCGTGGCCACGCACCGTCCGCCGGGCGGGGCCGCTACTTGGCTGCGGGGCTGTCACGCTCGACGAGCTCCTCGAGTTGGCCCACGATCTTGGTGAGGCGGGCGAGGGCGGCGACGCCGCGCATCGCCTCGCGGACCGGCCGCGCCGGATAGCCGAAATAGCTCGCCCCGGCGGGGACGTCCGCCATGACGCCGCTCTGCGCCCCGATGCGGGCGCCCTTGCCGACGGTGAAGTGGCCGCCGAGGCCCACCTGTCCCGCGAGGATGACGTCGTCCTCGACGCGCGTCGAGCCGGCCACGCCGACCTGCGACATGAGGAGGCACCGTGCGCCGATGCGGCAGTTGTGCCCGACCTGCACGAGGTTGTCCATCTTCGTGCCCGGGCCGATCACCGTGTCGTCCAAGCTGCCGCGGTCCACGGTGCTGTTGGCGCCGATCTCGACGTCGTCGCCGATGATGCAGCGGCCGAAGTGCGGGATCCGGACGTGGCCCTCGGGGCCCCGGACGTAGCCGAAGCCGTCCACCGCGATGCGGACCCCGCTATGGAGGATGACCCGCTTGCCGATCTGCGCGCCAGGATAGAGCACCACGGAGGGATGGATCGTGCTGTCGTCGCCCACGTCGACGCCGGCCCCGACGACGCTGCCGGCCATGACCGTCACCCGGTCCCCGAGCCGCGCCCCGGCGCCGACGACGGCGTATGGTCCGAGGGCGACTTCGGCCCCCAGCACCGCGCCCGGCTCCACGACGGCCGTCGCGTGGATGCCGACGGCGCGGGGAGGGGCCGGATAGAAACGCCCCACCAGTTGGAGGAGCGCACGGTAGGGGTCGGGGACGACGATGCGGGTGGCGGGCCCGGGTCGGACCTCGCGGTGCTCCGCGCGACAGAGGACCCCCCCCGCCCGGGACGCCTGGAACAGGGCGAGGTACTTCCCCGAGGCGAGGAACGAGAGGTCGGCGGAGCCCGCCCGGTCGAGCGGGGCCACGCCCGTGAGCGGCGTCGCCCCATCTCCGACCAGCTCGCCTGCGACCAACGCCGCGGCCTCGGCCGCAGTGAAGGGAGCGCTCACGGGCGCGTCCGGCGCCCCGGCCCCGCTACGGCCGCTGGGAGGACGGCGGCGGCGCGGACGGCCGCTGCGCCGGCCGCGGCGCGGGCCGCACGGG
>JADGQW010000182.1 GCA_017881505.1 Gemmatimonadales bacterium | reverse complement strand
GGCGCTCGCCAGTCCGCAGCGTGCCTACGCGGCGACCAGTGGGCTCACGTGGGAAGGCGGCCGGCTGGTGGCTTCGCTCACCTACGCGCTGGAGCGCTATGACTTCCCGCCCGCAGGAGGCATCCAGCGCCACGAGCAGATCTCGATGCTCACGGCGCGCGTCGGCCTGCTGCTGCGAGCGCACCGGCCGGCCTCGGACCACTGAGGCACGCCCCCGCGACGCGGGCGTGCGCTAGCCCCCCGGCCGGATGGTTCCGGGAAGCCCTCCTGCTGATTTGACACCCCCCTCGGCGGCCGGCTAGGTTTCCGCCCCCGATTCGTGTGTACCCAAGCCGGGATTCCCCTATGAAGGACTACGCGACACAAGCCATCAGAAATGTGGCCGTGGTGGGCCACGGAGGCAGCGGCAAGACCAGCATGGTCGACGCCCTCGCCTTCGTGGCCGGATCGAGCAAACGGCACGGCCGCGTGAAAGAAGGCTCCGCCCTGACCGACTACTCCCCCGACGAGATCGAAAAAGGCTACAGCATCAACCTCTCGCTCGCCTTCGCCGAGTGGGAGGGCGCCAAGATCAACCTCATCGACACTCCCGGATTCCTCGATTTCGCCGGCGACGCCGCGGCGGGCATCTTCGCCGCTGACGCCTCCCTCATCGCCCTCTCTTCGACCGCGGGCGTCGAGGTGGGGACGGAGAAGGTGTGGCGGCAGACCCGCGCTTTCGGCCATCCGGCGCTCTTCTTCGTGTCGCTGATGGACAAGGAGCACGCCGACTTCGAGAAGGTCTACACCGACATCCAGGAGCACCTGACGCCGAAGGCCGTCCCGGTCGAGATCCCCATCGGCGAGGGCCTCGAGTTCCACGGGGTGGTCAACCTGATCTCGCGCAAGGCGCTGGTCTTCAAGAAGGGCACGAAGACGGGCGAGTACGACGAGACCGAGATCCCCGCCGAGCTCACGGAGAAGTACGAGCGGTACGAGAAGGACCTCATCGAGAAGGTCGTCGAGACCGACGACGCGCTGATGGAGCGCTACCTCGGCGGCGAGGAGATCCCCCACGAGCAACTGGTGACGGCGATGCGCACCGCCCTCAAGCGGGGGGACCTTTTCCCCGTGCTGTGCGGTGCCTCCGAGCTGACGTACGGGATGCGCACTCTCCTCTCCGAGATGGTGGAGCTCGTGCCCTCTCCCGCCGAGGGGGAGAGCGCCCATGGCGAGAAGTGGGGCACCGTCGAGAAGATCGAGCTGAAGCCCACCGACGCCGCGCCCTTCGCGGCGCTGGTCTTCAAAACCGTCTCCGAGCCGCACGTCGGCGACGTCTCGATCTTCCGGATCGTCTCGGGCTCGGTGAAGAACGGTTCCGAGGCCTTCAATCCGGCGCGCGGCAGCCTCGAGAAGCTCAATCACCTCTCCGTGTCGCAGGGGAAGGACAAGATCGAGGTGGACATCCTCCACGCCGGCGACATCGGCGTGGTGGCCAAGCTGCGCGACACCCACAGCAACGACTCTCTCTCGACGGAAGCGGTGCCCGTCGTCCTCCCCCGCGTGCCGTTCCCCGACCCCGTGATCCACATGGCGGTCGCGGCGAAGGTACGGGGCGAGGAGGACAAGCTCTCCATCGGCCTCACCCGTCTCGCCGAGGAGGACCCCACCTTCCACTGGGAGCACAACGCCGAGGTCCACCAGACGTTCATCCGCGGCCTGGGGGAGCGGCACCTCGACGTCATCCTCGGCCGCCTGGCGCGGAAGTTCGGGGTGCACGCCGAGATGCAGAAGCCGAAGATCCCCTACCGGGAGACGATCAAGGGGAAGGGCGAAGGGGAGGGGAAGCACAAGAAGCAGACGGGCGGGCGCGGGCAGTTCGGCGATTGCTGGATCCGCATGGCGCCCCTGCCGCGCGGCTCCGGCTACGTCTTCGAGGACGGCATCGTCGGCGGCGCGATCCCCAACAAGTTCATTCCGGCGGTGGACCGCGGGATCCAGGAGGCGTCGGCGCGGGGCATCCTCGCCGGCTGCCCCGTCGTGGACTTCAAGGTCGAGCTGTTCGACGGGAAGTACCACGACGTGGACTCGAACGAGATGTCGTTCAAGCTCGCCGGCATCCTCGCCTTCAGGAACGTGGCGCCGGAGTGCAAGCCGGTGCTCCTCGAGCCGCTGGTGGACCTCGAGGTCTGGACGCCGGAGGGCTACCTCGGCGCGGTGATGGGGGACCTCTCCTCGCGGCGCGGCCAGATCCTCGGCTCCGAGCCCGACGAGCACCTGCTGCGGCTCAGGGCCGTGGTGCCGGAGGCGGAGCTGTTCAAGTACGCGACGCAGCTCCACTCCCTCACGCACGGGCGCGGCACCTACAAGTACGCCTTCAAGCAGTACTCCGAAGTGCCGCCGGACGTGGCGGCGAAGATCGTCGAGGAGCACGAGAAGGAGAAGAAGGAAGAGAAGGAGGAGTAGTCAGTTACCAGACGCCAAGGGGAAGTGGCGAGGGGCCAGACGCCAAGACGCTAAGGTAGGACAACGCCACAGGGGGCGGGCTCCGGAGAGTCCGCCCCCTGTTTCCTGTCCCTTGGCGTCTGGGCGTCTGGGAGCTTGCTACCGTATCACCGCGTCCCCGCTCCCGGTATCGATCGCCAGGCGGCCGCGGCCGTCCCCGGCGCGCAGGATCATCCGGTCGCTCTCGCGGCGCTGGAGGGTCAGCCCGTCGCGCTGGATCGTGATGTTCCCGCTCCCCGTGTCGAGGGAGATGGTGGCGTTCGCCTGCGGCGGCAGGGTGATCCGCGCGTCCCCCGAGCCGGTGTCCACCTTCCAGTCGTCGATCGAGCCGCCCGTGAACTCGAGCTCGGCGTCGCCGCTGCCCGTGTCCACGATGCCGGTGCGCGCCTGCAGGCCACGGGCGTGGACGTTGCCGCTGCCGGTGTCGAACCGCGCCCGGTCCACCTGGACGTCGGTGGCGTCGGCGTCGCCGGAGCCGGTGTCCATGTCGAGGAGGGCGCCGCGCACGCCGGAGACGGTGCAGTTCCCGGAGCCGGTGTCCAGGTGCAGCGTCCCCGTGGCGCCGTGGACGGTCACGTCCCCGGAGCCGGTGTCGAAGGCATAGCTGCCGGCGATGTCCTGCGCGCCGACGTCGGCGCCCCAGGTGTCGACCGTGAAGTCGCCGCTGGTGCCCGTCAGCTGCACCTGCCCCACCGCGAGGTGGAGGGTGACGGTGCGCCCTTCCGGCACGGCGATGTCGAGATCGGCCGAACCGTGGAAGGCGCCGCGCCGGCCGATCGAGGTCCTGCCGCCGCGGCGGCCCATCCAGCCGTTCTCGTCGCCGCCGAAGGTGCCGTCGGTGCGGAGGCGCAGCCCGCTCGTGCCCCCGTCGGCCTCCCAGTAGATCCCGTCGTCGAGGCGGTCGGCGGGGAACACCACGCGGAGCCGGGCGGCACCGTCCTTCCCCTGCTGGTCCGTCGCGAACTGGAGCTGCGCGGCATCGCTCCCCACGCGGGTGGCCTGCACGACGACGGCGCTGCCGGTGCCTCGGTGCAGCGTCGCGCGGCCGACGACGTCGTAGATCTCGACGCGGGGGCCCTCGAGGGTGAGACGCTGGACCTGCTGGGCGGCCGCCGGCACGGCGAACGCCCCGAGCGCGGCGATCGCGGCTGCGGCGACACGCAGGGCAGCACGCTCCGGGATGGACGGCGGACGGTGCATGGTGGACCTCCGTAGAGGGGTAAGGGCTACCTGCGGGGTTGGACAGCGGCGGGTGTCGGTGGGTTGGCACCACCCGCCGTCGGGGCGATCGGGCTGCGCGCCGCGACGCTCGTCCGAAGCTGTCCGGAATTGGTACGCGCGGTCCCAGGAACGGACGCTCCACGAACCGGGCCGGACGAGGCGTGCGTTGGGTAGCTGCTTGTGTGGCGCTGTGTTACGGCCTGAGGCCCGCTGGCACCCGTCTTGCCTCCTTGACGCCGACCCCCGCCAACGGCGACGCATGCACGAGATACTCAATGAGATCCGGTTCGGTCTGAGGCAGCTCCGCCGTCGCCCGACGTTCACGGCCGCTGCGGTCGCCACGCTCGCCCTCGGCATCGGCGTGACCGTCGCGATGTTCAGCGTCGTGGACGGCGTGCTCTTGCGTCCGTTGCCGTTCCGCGAGCCGGATCGGCTGGTGACGATCTGCGAGACGAACGAGTCGGTGGCGCAATTCTGCGTCGCCTCGCCTCCGAACGTCACCGACTGGGCCGAGCAGAGCCACCTGCTCGAGGTGATCGGCCTCGGCCGGGACTGGCCCTTCGCGATGCGCGGAGCGGGCGGGACGGTGGGCGTGGAGGGGGGCCTCGCCACGCCCGACCTCTTCCGCGCGCTCGGGGTGAAGGCCGCGCTCGGCCGCCTCTTCGACGCGGCGGACCAGGCGGAGTTGCGCCAGGTCGCGATCCTCTCGCACGCGCAGTGGATGGCGGCGGGAGGCGATTCGGCCATCGTCGGCAGGAGCCTGATCCTCGACGGCCGGACGTACGAGGTCGTCGGGGTCCTTCCCGCGGGCGTCGCGGTGCCGGAGCTCGAAGAGGTCGCCGTGTGGGTCCCGCTGCCTTTCGACCCCCGTAGCGAGACGAATCGCCGCTGGCGCGGCTTCAAGGTGATCGGCCGGCTGGCGGCCGGTGCGACCGCCGAGGCGGCGCGGGACGACCTTGCGGCGGTGCAGCGGCGGATTGCGCTCGCACATCCCGAGACGAATCGCGGGTGGGGGGTCACGGTCGTCCCCACCCTTGAGCGGGTCGTCGGCGGTGTGCGAACCACCCTGCTCGTCTTCCTGGCGGCGGCCGCGATCCTGCTGCTGGTGGCGTGCGCGAACGTCACGAGCCTGCTCGTGGCGCGGGGGGTGGAGCGGCGACGGGAGTTCGCGGTCCGTGCGGCGATCGGCGCCGCTCCATGGCGGCTGCTCCGGCTGGTCCTCATCGAGAGCCTGCTGCTTGGGCTCCTCGGCGGGTCCCTGGGGTTGCTGCTCGCCGCCTGGCTCACCGACGCGTTCCTGGCGCTGGCGCCACCGGGGCTGCCCAGGGTGGGGGCGATCCACTGGGATGCGCGGGTCGTGGCGTTCGCGATGCTCTTCGTGGGGGTGGCGAGCCTGCTGGCCGGAGCGGGGCCCGCGCTGCGGGCGATGC
>JADGQW010000038.1 GCA_017881505.1 Gemmatimonadales bacterium | reverse complement strand
GCCCCTCGCGGCGGGGGCGGCGGCCGCCCATCTTGGCAGCGGACCTTACCCGGCGCGCCCGCCGAGGCAACGTGTTGCGTGTCCGACTCGTCGTGCCGAATCTCGTGCTCGTCGCCCTGCTGGCCGTGTCGGCCTGCGCGCGCACAGCGCCGCCCGCTCCCGTCTCGCCGAGAAGCGCGATGCTCCCCTTCCAGGACCCGGACCTCCCCCTCGAATCGCGTGTCGGCGACCTCACCGGCCGTCTGACGCTGGACGAGAAGGTCGCCCAGCTCCAGAACGCCGCCCCCGCCATCGCGCGCCTCGGCATCCCCGCCTACGACTGGTGGAACGAGGGGCTGCACGGCGTGGCGCGCGCGGGGCTCGCCACGGTGTTCCCGCAGGCGATCGGCCTCGCGGCGACGTGGGACACCGCGCTGATGCTGCGGGTGGCGACGGCGATCGCGACCGAGGCGCGCGCCAAGCACCACGACGCGCTGCGCCACGGGCGGCAGGGGATCTACGAGGGGCTCACCTTCTGGTCGCCGAACATCAACATCTTCCGCGACCCGCGCTGGGGGCGGGGGATGGAGACGTACGGCGAGGACCCGTTCCTCACCGCGCGCCTCGCCGTGGCCTTCGTGCGGGGGATGCAGGGGAACGACCCCCGGTACCTGCGGGTGGTCGCGACGCCGAAGCACTTCGCGGTGCACAGCGGGCCGGAGGCGGGGCGCCACGCCTTCGACGCCGCGGTGAGCGAGCACGATCTCTGGGACACCTATCTCCCCGCTTTCGAGGCCGCGGTCGTCGAGGGGGGCGCCTGGTCGGTGATGTGCGCCTACAACCGGCTGGGCGGCGTCCCCGCCTGCGGGAACCGGCGGCTCCTCCAGGAGGTCCTGCGCGACGGGTGGCGCTTCCCCGGCTACGTCGTCTCCGACTGCGACGCGGTGGACGACATCCGCGCCGGGCACCGGCTCACCGCCGATTCCGCCGAAGCGGCGGCGATGGGCCTCCGCGCAGGCACGGACCTCAACTGCGGCCGCGCTTACGCCGCCCTGGGCGAGGCGGTGCGCCGCGGCCTCGTGAGCGAGGGGGACGTGGACGCATCCCTCGCGCGGCTCCTCCGGGCGCGCTTCCGCCTCGGGATGTTCGACCCCGACGGGCGCGTGCCGTACGCCGCCACGCCCCTCTCCGAGAACGATTCTCCAGCGCCCCGCGCCCTCGCCCTCGAGGCGGCGCGGAAGTCCATCGTCCTCCTCACGAACGGCGGCGTGCTGCCGCTGCGGCGCGACGTCCACACGATCGCGGTCATCGGCCCGAGCGCCGACGACGAGGACATCCTCCTCGGCAACTACAACGGCATCCCGCGCGAGCCGGTGACGCCCCTCGCGGGGATCCGCCGGCGCGCGGAGGCGCTGGGGGCGCGGGTGGTCTACGCGCAGGGCAGCGACTGGGCCCCCTCCACGCCGGTGCTGCGCCCGGTGCCCTCGTCCGCGCTGCGCGCCGACTCGGCGGGGCAGGGCGCGCCCGGCCTCGCCGCCGCGTACTTCCCGACGCACGACTTCAGCGGTGCGCCCGCCGTCTCGCGGGTGGACTCCGCCCTCGACTTCAACTGGTGGGAAGGGGCGCCCGCCCCCGGCGTGCCTGCGGACAGCTTCAGCGTCCGGTGGACGGGGACGCTCCTCGCGCCGGTTTCCGGCCGCTACGCCCTCGGCCTCCGCGGCCTCGGCGGCGCGAAGCTGGTGCTGGACGACTCGACGGTGGTCGAGTGGACCGACCGGCACGTGGTCCTCACCCAGTGGAAGGACGTGGACCTCGTCGCGGGGCAGCCGCGGCGGATCCGCGTCGAGTACTTCGACCGGCGGGCGTACGCGAGCATCCAGCTGGTGTGGGGGCCGCCGCGCCCCGACCTCCAGTCGGAGGCCGTGCGCGTCGCGCAGAGTGCCGACGCGGTGGTGATGGTGGTGGGGCTCTCGCCACGGCTCGAGGGGGAGGAGTTGCCGGTTCGCGTCCCCGGCTTCGCGAGCGGCGACCGGACGGACCTCGAGATCCCGGCGCAGCAGGACTCGCTCATCCGCGCGGTGGTGGCGACGGGGAAGCCGGTGGTGGTGGTGCTCCTGAACGGCAGCGCGTTGGCGGCGAACTGGGCGGCGGAGCACGCGGGGGCGCTCGTCGAGGCGTGGTACCCCGGGCAGGCGGCGGGCACGGCCATTGCGGAGGTCCTCTTCGGCGATGTGAGTCCCGCGGGGCGGCTCCCCGTGACCTTCTACCGCTCGGTGGACCAGCTCCCGCCGTTCACCGACTACCGGATGGAGGGGCGCACCTACCGCTACTTCCGCGGCGACGTGCTCTTCCCCTTCGGGCACGGGCTCTCGTTCACGCGCTTCCGCTACCGGGACCTGCGGATCGCCGAGCGGGCGGCGGCATCAGCAGCCTCGGCGGCGGCCGGTGACGCGGAGGTCACGCCGGAGATCCGCGTCGGCGACTCGGTGCAGGTGTCCGTGCAGGTAGAAAACGCGGGGAGCGTGGCGAGTGACGAGGTGGTGCAGCTCTACGTCAGCGCGGTGGACGGCGGCGCGACGGCGCCTGTGCGGTCGCTGGCGGGGTTCCAGCGGATCTTCCTGCAGGCGGGGGAGCGGCGACCGGTGAGTTTCACCCTCGCGCCGCGGGCGCTCTCCCTGGTGGACGACGCGGGCCAGCGCTTCGTCGCGCCCGGCACCTACGAGGTCAGCGTGGGGGGGAAGCAGCCCGGCTTCCGCGGCCTCGCCGACGCCGCGACGACGGAGGCGCTCACCACCCGCGTACGCGTGGCGGGCGCACGGGTGGCGATCCCGCGGTAGCCCTGAACCCACTTCAACCTGCGGAGAACGTAGTGTCGCCGGACACGTCGGAACTCGAGGCGGTTGGTTACTCGGATCACTGGCGGGCCCTGTTCAAGCCGCACGGCGCGGTCGGCCTGACGGCGGCCCGGGTCGTTCGCAGCGACCGCGGCAGCTCCCTCATCTGCGCGGCCTCCGGCGTCACTCGCGCCAAGGTCACCGCTCGCCTGCTGAAGGCGTCGGCGGGATCGCTCGATCTGCCGGCGGTCGGGGACTGGGTCGCGGCTCTGACCCGGGCCGACCTCGATGTCCCCCTAATCGAAGCCGTCCTGCCACGGACGAGCGCGATCACGCGTGGCGATCCGGGAAGGTCGTCCGATGTCCAGGTCCTCGCGGCCAACGTGGACGTCGTCTTCGTCGTCCACCCGATCGCCGAGGCGCCGAACCTGCGCCGGATCGAACGGGAGCTCTCGCTCGCCTGGGAATCCGGCGCGGTGCCGGTCGTCGTGCTCACGAAGGCCGACCTCTCGCCCGACGTGGCATCGGCACGGGCAGCAGCGGAGTCCGTCGCGTTGGGCGTCGACGTCGTAGTCACGAACGCGCGTGCCGCCGGGGACCTGGAGCCGCTGCGCGCTCGCGTCTCGCCCGGCCGGACCGCCGTGCTCATCGGCCCCTCCGGCGCGGGCAAGTCCACGATCATCAACGGACTCCTGGGCGAGCAGCGGCAGGCGACGCGCGACGTGCGTGTCAGCGACGGGCGAGGGCGGCACACGACCGTCGCGCGCGAGTTGATCCGGATGCCGGGGGGCGGTGTGCTCATCGACACGCCCGGGCTCCGCGCCCTCGGACTCACGGGGTCGGAGCAGGGGATCGCGTCCGCGTTCCCTGACGTGGAGGAGATCGCGCGCGGCTGCCGTTTCGGCGACTGCTCGCATGGCGACGAGCCGGGCTGTGCGGTGCGATCCGCCGTGGAATCGGGTGCGCTGCCGGCTGAGCGTCTCGACAGCTACCACAAGCTGATGCGGGAGGCGCAGTTCGCTGCCGCGAAGAGCGATGTGCGGCTGCGGGCGGCGGAGGAACGCAAGTGGAAGGTCATCAGCAAGGCGGCGAAGGAGTTCTACAAGCTGACCGGTCGAGGGTAGGGGGCCGCGCGCTGGCGGCTCGGGCGTGGTCGGGCACCGGGCGGGTCGCGCCCGGTGCCCTGGTCAGCGAGGCGCCGCCCGGCGGCTGACGGCCCTCTACCGGATGCGCCCCACCTTGTCCGCCGGCCAGTCCATCACGGTGAACCGCTGCTGGAGCTGGCGGCCCGCCACCATCCCGCGGATCACGTACTCCCCCGCCGGCATCCGCTGCAGCTCCTGCGGTGTCGTCGGGTCGCCGAGTCCGCGGGGCCGCGGCCGCTCGCGGGTGAGGTCCCAGCTCGTGCGCTGGAGCCCCGGATAGCCGGGGCCGGTCACCGATCGGACGGTGTCTCCCGCCGCCGTGGTGATGGTGAAGCGCACCCCCTCCGGCTGCACGTCCTTCAGGAAGTACTGGATCGCCGCGCCGCGCGGCGGGTTGGTGCCGAGGAAGTGGTTCGCGCCCCAGCTCGGGAAGGTGTTCCTGGGCCGGAACTGGAAGGCGTTCGCCACGGCGAAGAGGTGCGCCGGCTCGGTGAGGAGGGAGTCGGTCATCTCCTCGAGGGGGCCGATGCTCGCGACGTAGAGCCCGCGGCCGTGCGTGGCGATCACCAGCTCCCGGAGGCCGAAGCTCTCCGCCAGCCGGTCCACCCGCACGTTCGGGAAGGTCCTGCCGAGCTTCACCCAGCGCCGCCCGCCGTCCACCGTCGTCCACACCCCGTCCGTCGTGCCGACGAAGAGGAGGCGCGGGTTCCGCACGTCCTCGAGCACGGTGAGGCTGCCGTGGTCGCGGGGGAGCCCCTGGCCGATCTCCGTCCAGGTGCGCCCGAAGTCGGCGGTGACGAAGACGTGCGGGGCGTAGTCGTCGCGGTGGTGGCAGTCGAGGGCGACGTACGCCGTCCCCTCGGCGTGGTACGACGCCGCGATCGTCGCGACGAAGCAGCTCGCCGGCGCGCCGCGGGGGAGGTTCGCCGTGACGTTCGTCCACGTCTTCCCGGTGTCCTGCGAGACCCAGAGGAGCCCGTCGTCGGAGCCGGTCCAGAGCACGGCGGGGGTCTTCGGACTCTCGGCGATGGAGAAGAGGGCGTGGTAGCTCGTCGGCCCGGCCTCCGCCACCGGGGTCTGGCGCGCGTTCCGTGTCATGTCGGGGCCGAGGATCTCGTAGTCGTGCCCCCGGTCCTTCAGCTTGAAGAGCCGGTTGGCGCCGACGTACACGACGCCGGGGAGGAACGATGAGGCGAGGATAGGCGCGGTCCAGTCCCAGGAATAGCCGTAGCCGCTCTCCTCGCCGGCATCGAGCGCCTCGGGCTGGATGTCCTCCCGCTGCCACGTCTTGAGGTCGAGGCGCGCGATGGCGCCGAACTGCGATTCCGAGTAGACGGTGAAGGGGTCGTCGGCCGGGACCTGCACCCACATCCCGTCGCCGCCGTTCACCGGGTACCACTCCGCGTCGCTGATCCCCTGCGTCTCACGGGTGCGGCTGGGGCCGCACCACACGCCGTTGTCCTGGAGCCCGCCGCAGATCTGGTAGGGCGTCTGGCTGCTGTCCACGATGACGGTATAGAACTGGCCGATCGGGATCGGCTGGTGCCACCAGGCGCGCCCCTTGTCGAACGAGACGTAGGCGCCGCCGTCGTTGCCGACGATCCAGTGCGCCGGGTCGTTCGGGTCTATCCAGAAGGCGTGGTAGTCCACGTGCACGCCCCCCATCGAATCGGGGGCGAAGGTGCGGCCGCCGTCCTTGCTCTCGTGCATCATCACCGACGTGAAGAAGACGTGGTTGGAGTCGGTGGGGTCCACGGAGAGCTGGTCGTAGTAATAGTGCGGCGTCGCGGCGATGTCGTTCACCTGGGTCCAGTGGGCCCCCGCGTCGCTGGAGCGGAAGATCCCGCCGGCGCGGCTCTGCCCCTGGTCGGTGATGCCGCGGTCCACCTGGACCATCGCGTAGACGATGCTGGGGTCCTGGGGCGAGACGGCGAGGCCGATACGCCCCATCTGGCCGGTAGGGAGGCCGTTGTTCAGCGCGGGATCGGTGAGCCGCGTCCAGGTCGCGCCGCCGTCGCTGGTCCTGTAGATGCCGCTCCCGGCCCCGACACCCTCCATGTGGCTCCCGCCCCAGCGGATGCGGTGCCAGGCGGCGGCGTAGAGGACCTGCGGGTTCGACGGATCCATCGCGAGGTCCACGAAGCCCGTGGTGTCGTTCACGAACAGCACGCGGCTCCAAGTCTTCCCGCTGTCGGTCGTCTTGTAGACACCCCGCTCGCCCCCGGCGCCCCAGAGGTGCCCGAGGGCCGCGACGTATACGACGCCGGGATCCGTGGGGCTGATGACGATGCGCCCGATGGCCCGGCTGTCGCCGAGGCCCATCTTCGTCCAGGCGCGCCCGCCGTTGGTGGACCGGTAGACGCCGTCCCCCCAGTAGGCGGAGCGGAGGCTGTTCTTCTCCCCGGTACCGGCCCAGAGGAGGTTCGTGTCGGAGGGGGCCACGGCGAGGTCGCCGATGGACTCCGAGCCGAGGCCGCTCGAGGCCGCCTGCCAGGTCACGCCGCCATTGGTGGTCTTCCAGACGCCGCCCCCCGCGGAGCCGATGTACCAGGTGCTGGGGCGCGGCTGCGCGGAGCGCGGCACCGCGATGGCGGTCACGCGGCCGCTGTAGGCGGCGGGGCCGATGCCGCGGATGCCGATGCTCTCGATGAACCGGGCCAGCGAGTCCCGCACCTGCGCCGTGTCGCGGCGGGTCGTGTCCGACGCCGTGGTGCGCCGCTGTTCGTCCGCCGCCGTCGTGCGCCGCTGTTCGCGCGCGGATGGGCGGGGGGTGGGGGCAGGGCGCTGTGCGTGGAGGGGCGATGCGGTGGTGAGCGCGAGGGCGAGTGCGGCGGCCGGCCGGAAGAGCGACATGTGCGGGGACCCGGGTGAGGGTGGGCGCCTATTCTAGCGTCTGGCGGGCCGGCGGGCAAAGGCGGCGGCGGAACGCGAAAAGGGCGCGGGAACCGGCTGGCTCCCGCGCCCCCAAGGCGTGCCCCTGGCCGCGCAGAGCTACGGCGTGATGAGGACGCTCTTCACGTCCTGGACCGGGGTGCCGGTGGTGACGTACCCGATGGCGAGGGCGTCCTCGCGCACGAACGTCACGACGGCCCGGTCGGTCGGTCGCTGCGGGGGCGGGACCGCCCGGCCCGAGAACATCTGCTGGCCCCACCACGAGGCGACGGCGGAGGCGGGCTTCCCGTGCACGGAACGGGAGAAGGCGTCGCGGACCGTGGCCACGGCGGGTTGGTCCACGGGGTGCACGTCGCCGCCGTGAGCCCACTGGGCGGTCTTCTTCATGAAGATGTCGGCGACCTGCTGCCGGGAGAGCGACGTCACGGGGTTGGCGCTATTGACGATGATCACGAACCCCTCGTCCTGGGCGACGGCGGGTGCCGTCCGCAGGGCCGCCGCGGCGAGCGCGGCGAGGGTGATCGTGATCCAGCGGAGGCGACGGGTCATGCGAGCCACTCTTCACCTTCCGCCCGGGCGGTGGGGCGTGCGCGGGGCGGAGCCGGCGCTGGTCATTGAGCTGGAGGCCTTCGTACGGTAATTTCGGCCCGGTCGGTCCGCCTCGCAAGGCACGGCGCGCGGCGTCCCACCCCGGCACGTGTCGGCGGTGAGGCCCGGCCCGTGCCGTCTCTGGTCCGGAGGTCACGGCGTGTTCGGCTCCCTGCGCGCGCGGTTCCAGCGCCTTCCCTTCCGCGCCAAGCTCGCGGCCCTCCCCGGGGTCGCGGCCGTGGCGCTGGGCCTGGTGCTCGCGATCAGCCTCGTCTCCGGCGTCGTGAACGACCAGTTCCTGCGCCGCATCGAGGAGGGCTACTACCCGGCGGTGGTGGCGACCAGGGACTTCCAGGCCGCGCTGCTCGCGGTGCAGCGGAAGTTCCAGGACGCCCTTGCGGCCAAGGACCTGAGCCAGCTCCCCGAGGCCGACAGCCTGCGCCGGGTCTTCGCGACCATCGCGCGGGGCCAGGCGGCGAACCCCGTCCTCAAGGCCGCGGATCTCCGCTCCCTCGACTCGATGATGGGCGCCTACTACACCCTCGCCCGGCGCACGACCGAGCAGATGATGGGCGGGCTCTTCAACGACACCATCACCCAGCAGCTCGAGACGATGACGGCGGAGTATCGCGCCGTCCGCAACCGGCTCGACCAGATGGCGACCACGAACGACAACGCCATCTCCTCGGCGTTCGGCCGCGCGCGGCTTATCCAGGCGCTGGGGTGGCTCCTGAGCGCGCTGATCATCGGCGCGGGGCTGTGGCTCGGGTGGGCGGCGGCCCGTCTGGCGCAGGATGCGGTGGCGGTACCCCTCGCGCAGGCGGTGGAGGCGGCCGACCAGCTCGGCCGGGGAGAGATGCCGGAGGCGATCCCCACCGGCGGCTCCGACGAGATCGGGCGCCTCCTCGAGGCGATGAAGGCGATGGTGCACTACCTGAAGGAGATGGCGGCCGCGGCGCAGCGCATCGCGCAGGGCGATCTCTCCGTGGACGTGCATCCCCGCTCCGAGCGCGACGCGTTCGGCGTGGCCTTCGCGGCGATGACGGCATACCTGCGCTCCACGGCGGATCTCGCCGCGGCGATCGCCGAGGGGAACCTGGGCGTGCAGGTGGTCCCGCGCTCCGAGGCGGACGCCTTCGCCATCGCTTTCAGGGAGATGGTGGGCAACCTCTCGCGCGTCATCGGCGAGGTGCGGAGTGGTGCCGACTCGATCACCGAGGCCGCGGCCCAGCTCACGTCGGCGTCGCAGAGTCTCTCGGAGGCGGCGCAGAACGAGGCCGCCACGGTGGCGGAGACCTCGGCGGGCCTCGAGACGCTGAACGCGTCGGTCACAGAGACCGCCGGCCACGCCCGCGAGGTGGAGAAGATGTCGGCCGCCGGGGCGAAGGACGCGGCGCGCACCGGCGAGGCGATGGAGGCCACCGTCGCGGCGATGGAGGCGATCACCGGGCGGCTCCAGGTCATCGAGAGCATCGCCAACCAGACCAACCTCCTGGCCCTCAACGCCGCGATCGAGGCGGCGCGCTCGGGTGAGGCCGGCGCCGGCTTCGCCGTCGTCGCCGACGAGGTGCGCAAGCTCGCGCAGAAGAGCCGAGGCGCCTCCGAGGAGATCGGCGACCAGGCCACGAAGAGCCGCGACACCGTGCGGAAGGCCGGCAAGTCCCTCGGCGAGCTGGTGGGCTCGATCCGCGCCACCGCCGAGCGGTTCGCCAAGGTCGCCACCGCCTCCGACGAGCAGGCGGTCGCGCTCCGCGAGGCGAGCGCCGCCCTCTCCGAGGTGGACGACATCACCCACCGGAACGCCGCGGCCGCCGAGGAGCTGGCCGCGATGGCGGAGGAGATGACCGCGCAGGCCGAGACGCTCCGCACTGCGACGGCGTTCTTCCACAGCGGCGCGGGAGTGCGGTGAGTCGCGCCCCGTTGCGCCGCGCGCCGACCCGTGCCGCCGCCCTCGTGACGGCGGCACTCGTCTTGGGGGCCGCCGGCGCCTCCCCGGTGCGCGCCCAGGACACCGCGACGGCCGTCCTCCACGGCTTCCGCTTCGCATCCGGCGACTCCCTCCCCGAGTTGCGGATGCACTACGCGACGGCGGGGCATCCGCGCCGCGACGCCACGGGTGCCGTCGTCAACGCGGTGCTCCTCCTCCACGGCACCACCGGCAGCTGGGCGCAGTTCCGCAGCCCCCTCTTCGCGCCCGAGATGTTCCGGGCGGGGCAGCCGCTCGACACCACGGTCTTCTTCGTCGTCATCCCGGACAACATCGGCCACGGCCGCTCGAGCAAGCCGAGCGACGGCTTCCACGCGCGCTTCCCCCGCTACACCTACGACGACATGGTGGACGCCCAGCGCCGGCTCCTCCACGAGGCCCTGGGCGTGGACCATCTCCTCGTCGTGCTCGGTACGTCCATGGGGTGCATGCACGCCTGGGTGTGGGGGACCCGCTATCCCGACGCGGTGGACGCGCTGGTGCCGCTCGCGTGCCTGCCGACGGCCATCGCCGGCCGGAACCGGATGATGCGCCGGATGATCCTCGACGACATCACGACGGACCCCGGGTACGCCGGCGGCGACTACGTGCGCCAGCCGCGGGGGCTCGCCGCCGCGCTCCAGGTCCTCTACCTGATGGGGAGCGCGCCCCTGGTCCAGCAGCGGGACGCGCCCACCCGCGACGCGGCCGACTCGCTCTGGGAGCGATACCTCGCCGCGGCGCTGCCGCGCTACGACGCGAACGACGTCGTCTACGCCTTCGACGCCTCGCGCGACTACGACCCGAGCGCGGCGCTGGGGCGCGTGCGGGCCCAGGTGCTCTTCATCAACTCCGCCGACGACCTCATCAACCCGCCGGAGCTGGGCCTCGCGGAGCGGCTCATCGCCCAGGTGCCGCACGGGCGGTTCGTCCTCATCCCGATCTCGGACTGCACGCGGGGGCATGGGACGCATACGGCGGCGGCGGTATGGAAGCCGTGGGTGGGGCCCTTCATCGCCGCACTGGCGAGAGCGAGGGGGATTCTGCCGTAGAGCGAGAGGCGTGAGGAGGTGAGGGGTGAGACGTCAGAGGGGACGCGAGACGGGCAGACGAGCGCCGCGTCACGCGTCCCCGCTCACTTCTGACCTCTTACCCTCTCACGTGTTTGTTCGCTTGTCGTCGAGCAGCACTGTCCTCACGGGGTAGGGAATCTCGATCCCTTCGGTCTTGAAACGCGCATCGAGCTTCCTCACCAGTTCGTGTATCAGAAACCCCCGCGTGTCATACCGCGCCGCCCGGAGGATCACGAGGAAGTCCACGCTCGACTCACCGTATCCCTGGAAGCGGACCTGCGGCTCGAAGTCGCGGACCGCGCCCTCCGCCTCCTGCTGGACCCCGCGCGCCACCTCTACCGCCACGCGCTCGACGCGGGCGAGGTCGCTGCCGCGGGCCACGCTCACCGGCACCGTGACGCCCTGGTCCGGCGAGGGGAGGTGGAAGTTGACGGTGATGGACGTGGCGAGCTTGAGGTTCGGGACGATGATGAGGCTGTTGGGCATCTCCCGCAACGTGGTCTGCGCCCAGCTGATGTCCTGGACGTACCCCTCCTGCCCCGACTCCAGCCGGAGGTAGTCGCCGCTCCGGATCTTCCCGGCGGCGAGCACGCGCAGCCCCGCGAAGAGGTTGGCGAGGGTGTCCTGCAATGCGAGGGCGACTGCCAGGCCGCCGACGCCGAGGGCGGTGACGATCGGCGTGATGGAGATCCCGAGCCGCTCCAGCGCCACCAGCGCGCCGACGACCCAGATGCCGGCCGCCGCCACGCTCGCGATGAGGCTGACGCTCGGCAAGGCCCCGTCCGAGGCGGCCTGCTGCAGCGCCTGCACGGCGAAGCGCGCCGTGGCCCACGTCACCGAGAGGATGGCCGCAACGAGGAGCGCCTGGCCGAGGGGGTGGTCCGCGCTCGCCGGGAACCGCAGCATCTTCAGCGCCGCGTAGAGGCCGCCGAGGGTGCACCAGACGACCACCGGGCCGCGCAGGGCGTGCACCAGCACGTCGTCCCACTTCCGCGACGTGCGCCGCGCGAGGCCCGCGAGGCGGCGCAGCACCGTGTCGCGCACCAGCAGCCCGATGGCGTAGCCACTGAGCGCCGTGGCAGCGGGCACGAGGTACGTCGTCAGTTCGTTGAACCGGCTGGTCATCAGACTCCTCCAGGCCTCGGCGGGCGGGTTTCGAGCGTGTGGCGCGGGGGGTAACTTGCAGCGTGGCCGCCCTCCCCGTCCAGCCGTACACGCTCCCTCCCGTGCAGGGGCCCCGCGCGCGCCACGTCGTCGGGATCGTCGCGCTCGCCGTCGGGTCGGACCTCGTCGCGATGGGGCTGGTCAACTGGGCCGCGCCGTCCGCCGAGGGGTTCCTCTTCGACGTCCTGAGTCTGTCCCTCGCGACCCTCATCGGCGCCCCCATCCTCTGGTACGTGGTCCTCCGCACGTTCTACCGCAGCGCGCTCGCCGAACGCGCGCATCTCGAGGCCGCCCTCGCCGCCGCGCGCGAGGCCGACGCCCAGTACCGCATCTTCGTGGAGAACACCCTCGAGGGGATCTGGGCCTTCGGTACCGACGGGAAGACGACCTTCGTCAACCCGCAGATGGCCGCGATGCTCGGCTACGAGCCCGCGGCGATGCTCGGCCGCACCTTCTTCGACTTCATGGACGAGGAGGGGCGCGCCTTCGCCCGTATCTCCGCCGCCGGCGGCCGGGGCCCCGGCCGCGCGCAGCGCTACGACGTCCGCCTCCGCCGCGCCGACGGCGGCGAGGTGTGGGCCGTCGTCTCGGCCACGCCCCTCCCGGCGCGCGCGGGCGCGGGGAGCGGGCTGGTCGCCTTCCTCACCGACATCACCGACCGCAAGCGCGCCGAGGACGAGGCGCGCCGGCTCGCCGCCGCCTTCGACCAGGCGTCCGACGCCGTCTGCGTCACCGACGCCGACGGACTGATCGTCTGGGTCAACGGCGCCTTCGAGCGGATCACCGGCTACGCGCGCCCCGAGGCCCTCGGCGCCACGCCCCGCATCCTCAAGTCCGGGACCCACGAGGCCGGCTTCTACGCGGATCTCTGGGCCACCATCCGCGCCGGGCGCGTCTACCGCGGCATGATGATCAACCGCCGGAAGGACGGCGAGCTCTACTTCCTCGACCAGACCATCACGCCCATCGTGAACGACGCCGGCCGCATCACCCACTACGTCGCCGCCGGCCGCGCCATCGACACAGGAGCGAGCGCAGGCAACCAGCCGCGGTAGGATCTTCCCCGGTCCGTAGTAGTTCGGAGCGATTCCCTCCCCACAACTAGAAGGCGGCTGCCGACCCTCGCGACGGGACCGGATGGACGCCTCCGGTGGCCCTCAAGTGGCCCCTTCGGCGCACCCGCTCGGGCCGAACGTCCTCCCACTGCTGGAGTTGCGGGCGGCGGAAGGGGCACCGCCCCGGGCACGCCCTTTGCTCCTGCAGAGGGCTGCCGGCACAGGGCCGGCGCGATTCGGTCCGGAGGTGTCCGTCGTGATGGAGCACGAGATCTACCGGTTCCCCCGCGAGCGGCTCGACGCGTTGATCGAACGGCTCGGGCGGGAGTACCGGGTGGTGGCCCCGGTCATCAAAGGGGTGCAGCACGCCTGGGAGGAGGTCCGGCCGGGCACGCCGGTCGCGCTCGAGTATCCCACGACGTTGCTTCCTCCTCGGCAGTTCTTCGCCCCGCAGCGCGAGGTCCTCTACCGCTACCGCAAGGGTGACGACGGGAAGGTGACGTTCGAGACGCCGCCCACCGAGCGCCCCGTAGCGCTGCTCGGCGTGCACGGGTGCGACCTCACCGGCCTGCGGGTCCTGCGCTCGTTCCACGAGTCCTCGTGCGGCGACCGGATGGTGACGGACCGCCTCGACCAGTCGTTCATCCTCGGCATCGCCTGCTGGGTCCCATGCATGGCGGAGGCGTTCTGCCGCGACATGGGGAGCCTGGAGAACGAGATCCCGGCCGACCTGTACGCGTGGGACTTCGGCGAGGTGCTGCTGCTCAAGGTGCTGAAGGCGCGGGGCCGCGAGATCCTGGCCGACGCGGCGCCCCTCGAGGCGGCGACGGCCGACGAGATGGCGCTGCTCCGGCGGCGGATGCGGGTGCGCCACGAGGCGTTCCCGACGCACCTGCGGTTCCCGCCGTCGAAGCTGCCGGTGGCGCTCGAGGCGGCGGAGTCGGACATCCTCTGGGACGCGAACGCCGACCGGTGCCTATCGTGCGGGCGCTGCAACCTCGTCTGCCCCACCTGCACCTGCTTCGACGTGCACGACACGGGGTCGCTCGACGGGAGCCAGGGGGAGCGGGTGCGCTCGTGGCACGGCTGCCAGATCCCCGGCTTCTCGCGGGTGGCGGGGGGGCACGACTTCCGGCCCACGCGCACCCAGCAGCTCCGCTACCGGATCTTCCGGAAGGGCAAGTACATGCCGGAGCGGTACGGGATGGTGGGGTGCACGGGGTGCGGGCGCTGCATCAAGCACTGCCCGACGCACATCTCCATCCGCGACATCTTCCGGCAGGTCGGGGGGACGGCGTGATGATGCCATCCCGGATGATCCCCGAAGCCTGCCGCGTGCTCGAGGCGGTGCCGGTCACCGGCAAGGAGATGCACTTCGTCCTCGAAGCGCCGCAGCAGGAGCCGTTCCGGCCGGAGCCCGGCCAGTTCGTGATGGTGTCGCTGCCGGGGATCGGCGAGGCGCCCATCTCGATCGCGGCGATCCCGGGGGAGGGTACGCCGGAAGGCACGTTCGAGCTGCTGATCCGGCGCGCGGGGCGGCTCACGAACCTCGTCACGCGCCTCAAGGCGGGGGAGTACCTCTACGTGCGCGGCCCGTACGGCCGGCGCGTGGGATGGGAGAGCTTCAAGGGGACGAACCTGGTGCTCATCGCGGGCGGGCTCGGCCTCGCGCCCCTCCGCCCTTTCATCCGCCGCGCGCTGATCCGCCGGCAGGACTTCCGCCGCATCGACATCGCGGTAGGCGCGCGGAGCCCCGACGAGCTCCTCTTCCGCGACGACATCGCCTCGTGGTCGGCGCGGCACGACGACGTGCACGTCGGCGTGACGGTGGACGCCGCCAGCAACGGCTGGGGCGGCCGCATCGGCGTCATCACCACGCTGTTCGACGACATGCGCACCGATACCGAGGACGCCTACGCCTTCATCTGCGGCCCGCCGGTGATGTACCGCCACGCCATCCGCAAGCTGCTCGCGATGGGCTTCTACGAGAACCACGTCTGGCTCACCCTCGAGCGCCGGATGAAGTGCGGCATCGGGATCTGCGGCAACTGCCAGATGAACGGCCTGTACCTGTGCCAGCAGGGCCCGCTCTTCAGCTACCGCGAGGTGCGGCACCTGAAGGAGGCCGTGTGACGAAGACCCACGCAGCGGCCAAGCCGGCGCGCCCCAAGGCGGCGTTCTTCTCCTTCGGCTCGTGCGAGGGGTGCCAGCTGCAGGTCCTCTCCTCGGAGGACGTGCTCCTCGACCTCGTGGCGGCGGTGGAGATCGTGAACTTCCGCGAGGCCATCGACGAACGGCGCGACGACTACGACATCGCCTTCGTCGAGGGGTCGCTGGTGCGCCCCGAGGACATCGAGGAGATCCAGCAGATCCGCAAGAAGGCCCAGATCCTCGTCGCCATCGGCGCCTGCGCCTGCCTGGGCGGCGTCAACGCCATCCGCAACCGGCGGCCGACGAGCGAACTGGCGAAGGACGTGTACGGCGGCCGGCAGGACGGCGTCTTCAAGACCCTGGCGGAGGCGGCGCCCCTCGTGAGCGTGGTGCAGGTGGACTACGAGATCCGGGGCTGCCCGATCGACCGGACGGAGTTCCTCGAGAGCGTCCGCTCCCTCCTCGCCGGCACGACGCCGACGGTGCCCCCCTTCGCGGTGTGCGTCTCGTGTACCATGCGGGGCACGGCCTGCCTGCTGGGCCGCGGGATCCCGTGCCTCGGCTCGGTGGCGCGCGCGGGGTGCTACGCCGTCTGCCCCGCCTACGGGGCGCCGTGCGAGGCGTGCCGAGGGTTCCACGACGCGCCGAACTTCGAGGCCCTGGGCGACGCCTTCTTCCGCCACGAGATGCCGCGCACCCTGGCGGCGGAGAAGCTGCAGCTGTTCAACAACTTCAAGGACATCCGGGAGCAATGGGAAAAACATCTTCCATCGCCGTCCATCACGTAACGCGGGTCGAGGGCCACGGCAACATCGTCATCGACCTCCGGGACGGCCGCCTCACGCGGTGCGACCTGGAGATCGTCGAGTCGCCGCGGTTCTTCGAGGTCCTGCTGAAGGACCGGCCGTACGAGGAGGCGCCCCGGATCACCTGCCGCATCTGCGGCATCTGCTCCGTGGGGCACGCCACCGCGTCGGTGCACGCGATCGAGGCGGCGCTGGGCGTGAAGCCCGGGCCGAGGACGCGCGGCCTCAGGCGCCTCAACATGTGCGGCGAGTGGCTGCAGTCGCACATCCTCCACGCCTACTTCCTCGTGGCCCCCGACGCCTTCGGCGCCTCGTCGGTCATCCCCCTCGCGGGGGACCACCCCGACGTCATCACCCGCGCCCTGCGGCTCAAGCGGCTCGCCAACGAGATCTGTTACACGGTGAGCGGCCGGCACGTGATGCCCATCTCCTACCAGGCGGGGGGGATGAGCTACTGGCCCGTCCTCGCCGAGCTGGAGGCGATGCGGGCGAAGCTCGAGGCCGCGCGCCCCGACATGGACGCCACGGTGGACCTCTTCGCCACGCTGACGTGGCCGCAGGCCGAGCGGGCGGTGGAGTGCCTCGCGGCGCTCGACGACGACGGCGCCTACCCGATGATGGGGGGCACGCTGCACTCGAGCACCGGGAAGACCTTCGCGCCGCGCGCCTACCGCGAGGCGATGCACGAGTACCTCGTCGAGCACTCGGCGTCGAAGCACGTGAAGGGGCAGGACGGGACGCTGCGGGTCGGGGCGCTGCCGCGCCTGAACCTCGCCTTCGACCGCCTGCACCCCCGCGCGCGGCTCGCGGCGCAGAAGCTGAACCTCGCCCCCGGCCTCACCAACCCGTTCCTCTACACGGCGGCGCAGGTCGTCGAGGCGGTGCAGGCGTTCGAGGAGGCGGTCCTCCTCACCGACGCGCTGCTCGCCGATCCCTCGCCCGAGGACCGGGCGCCCGTCACCCGCCCCCGCGGCGGCGACGGCGTCGGGGTGTGCGAGGTGCCGCGCGGGACGCTCATCCACGAGTACGACATCGGCGCCGACGGCCGGATCATCCGCGCCAACTGCATCATCCCGACGGGGCAGAACCTCGCCTCCATCGAGGAGGACATGCGTGCCTTCATCCCCGCCATCGTCGAGAAGCCGAAGGCGGAGATCGCGCATTTCGCCGAGATGCTGGTGCGGGCGTACGATCCCTGCATCTCGTGCTCGGTGCACGTGCTGGATGTTGAATTCGAAGGTGAGAGGGTGAGAGGTGAGAAGTAAGACGAGACGGGAGGCGGGGAGCGTGACGGCGGTGTGCGGAGCGCCACGGCCTGCGGCGGATTCGGCCGCCGACGGGGAGGACGCCCCCGTGGTCCTTTCCGTGGTCGGCA
>JADGQW010000181.1 GCA_017881505.1 Gemmatimonadales bacterium | reverse complement strand
TTCGTGAGCGGCTCCTTCCGCTACGACGTGGCGATAGACCCCGCCGACGGGCGCCTCCTCGTCTGCCTCTGCGAAGGGATGACGCGGGGCGGTGCGGTGCGGGCCCTCGCCGACCTGGCGCGGAGCCGCTTCGCCGGCCGCGCGGGCCGCACAGCGTGGCGGGTGCCCTCCGCCGCCATTCTCCCCGACGAGGCGGTCACCCTCGAGCTGGACGGCGAGACGTGCCTCGCGCGCCGCGTCGCCTTCGGCGTGCTGCCGGAGAGGATCCAGGTATGCCGCTGAACCCCGCCCTCGGCGCCGTGGGGGAGAACGCCTTCCTCGCCCTCTGGGGGGAGCGGCTGCGCCGCCACCCCGCTCAGGTGAACGCGCTCCACGAGTCCGATGCCGAGCTGGTGCCGCTCCCCGGCACCGACCGCCTCCTCGCCGTCACCACCGACACGGTGGCGGAGGAGATCGCCCTCGGCTTCTACCGCGACGCCGAGACGGTGGGGTGGGTCGCGGTGGCGGCGAGTCTCTCCGACCTCGCGGCGGTGGGCGCCGAGCCGGTGGGGCTGCTCACCGCGGTGACCCTCCCCCGCGAGACCGCGCGCGCCTTCGCGGAGGGCCTGGCGCGGGGGCTCGACGCCGCGGCGCGCGCCGCGGGTACGTACATCCTCGGCGGCGACACGAACCTCGCGGACGCGCCGAGCGTGACGACGACGGCGATCGGGACGGTGGAAGCGTGGGAGAAGCTGACCCGCGTCGGGTGCGTCGCGGGAGACGTGGTCTACGCCAGCGGGCGCCTCGGCGCCGGCGCGCTGCCGGTGATGCGGGCGATAGGACTCCCGGTGGCGGGCGAATTCCGCCCCACGCCGCGCCTGCGCGAGGCGCGGCTCCTCGCCGGCCGGGCCTCGGCGTGCATGGACACGAGCGACGGCCTCGTCGCGACCCTCGACCAGCTCGCGCGCCTCAACGGTGTGGGCTTTGACGTGACGGCGCCCCTGGCGGACATCACGGTGCCGGCCGCGCGCGCGGCCTGCCGCGCGGCGGGGCTCGATCCCCTCCTCGCTCTGGCGCAGCCGCACGGCGAGTTCGAGCTGGTCTTCACGATGCGGGCCGAGCGGGCGGAGGCCTTCGAGCGGTACGCGGGGGAGAACGGCTTCGCGCCGGTGCGGCTCGGCGTGGCGACCGCACTCGTTGCGGGAGGCGGTGCGCTGCGGTTCACGGGGGACGGCGCGGTGCGCGTCCTCGACGGCGCGCGCATTCGGAACCTGCAGGACGAGACGGGCGGCGACCTGCGGCGCTACGCCGCCGCGCTCACGGCGCTCCTGGCGGGATCCGGCGCGCCTATTTCTCCGCCGCCGCGAGCACCCGCCGCCGCTGCCCCTCGGTGAGCATCTCCCGCGCCACGCAGTCCCGCACGATCCGCGCGACGAAGGTGTAGCCCCGCGCGTCCGCGGCGAGCCACCGCTGCCACTCCGCCTCGTCGAGCGCGTCGGCCAGGCGGTCGGTGGGGAGGGCGGTGACCTTCGCGAGCAGCGCCACGTCCACGCGCTCGCCGAGCACCGAGGCGGCGGCGAGGACGGTCTGCGTGTCCTTGCCGAGGCGCCGGTAGCCGATGCGCATCGCGGCGACCACGGCGTCGGGGAGCTCGCCGGGGAGGGTCGCGTCGAGGGTGTGGTGCTCCGCGGGCCAGGCGCCCGCGGTGCCGTGGAGGTCGAGGCCGAGGGCGACGGCGTGGAAGAGCTCGACGGCGAGGAGGGGAAGGCCCGCCGAGTCGGTGGACACCCGCCGCGCGATGCGGTCGATCTCCACCTCGCCGTACGTCGGGAACGCCCAGCGCGCCAGGGACTGGAGCGCCGCGGAGGGGAGGGGACCGAGGCGCACCGCCACGCCGGGCACGTCGCGCCCGACGCGCACCCGCAGCTGGTCCAGCTCCTCGCGGGGCGCCGCCGTCGTGGTCGTCACGAGCACGAAGACGGGGGCCGCCGCGAGGTCGCGGAGGAGCGTGCTGAGGGTCGCGATGGACGCGCCGTCCCACCACTGCGCGTCGTCGAGGAAGAAGAGCAGCGGCCCTTCCGCCGCGGCCGCCCGCACCGCTTCGACGAGCGCCGCGGGGATGGCGAGGGGCGACGCGCTCCGCGCGCCGGGGAACCGCTCCGCCCACTCCCCGATGCGGGCGACCAGCGCCGCCAGCGCCTCGGGGGCCGCTCCGGCGACGCCCGGAGCGTCCGCCAGGCCACCGCGCGCCAGCGCGAGCACACCCCCGAGCGGCTCGGCGTCGTCACCCGCCACCGCGCGCACCGCGCTCACGGACGCGCCCTCGAGCCGCGCCCGCGCGACGACCTCCTCGGCGAGCCGCGTCTTCCCGACGCCGCCGTCCCCCTCGATGACGCCTACCGCCGCGCGCCGTTCGGTGCGGCAGCGCTCCCACGCGCCGAGGAGGAGCGCCAGCTCCTGCTCCCGCCCCGCGAGGGGCGCGCGCCGCGACTCCGCGCCGTGCCGCGGCGTCGGCTCCGCTTCCGGCGCCTTCCACGCCCGCTCGCTCCGCACCCGCTCCGCCAAGGCGCGGGTCTCGCCGTCGGGCGCGGTGCCCACCTCGCGGGCGAGGTGCTCGGTGAACGCGTCGAAGAGCTGCAGCGCCCCCGCGCAGTCGCCGGCGAGGGCGAGCGCGGTCATCGTGCGGCGCACCGCCGCCCCCGACGCCGCGTCGAGGCGCAGCGCCCGCCGCCCGCACTCCACCGCGCGGTCGAGCCGGCCGTGCCGCGCCGCCTCCGTCGAGCACTGTGCCAGCGCCTCCACCGACCGCGCGCGCCAATGCAGCCGCTCGGCGGCGACCCAGTCCTCGAACTCCGGTGAGTCCGGGACGGAGAACCCCTCCAGGAAGTCCCCCGATACGAGCTGCGCCGCCTCCTCCCACCGCGCGGCGGCGGCGTGCTCCTCGAGGAGGTCCACGTCGAGCATCACCGTGCCGTCGGCGAGGCGCACCTGGTCCGCGTCGGCGTCCATCCCCGTCTCGCCGGCGCAGCGCTTGAGGACGCGGAGCGCCTCGCGCAGGGAGTGGCGCGCCGCCGGCTCGGGGCGGTCCCCCCAGAGGAGGCCGGTAAGGTGCTCGCGGCTGCGGGTGCGGCGCGGCGAGCGCGCGAGGTACACGAGCAGGGCGAGGTGCTTCCGCCACAGCAGCTCGGCCGGCGGCGGTCCGCCGTCGGTCGCGAGCTCGACAGGGCCGAGGGTGCGGCAAGTGATCATCGAAGGCTCCCGCAGTGGAGGGCGCCGAGGCGGGCCAGCGCGGTGTCGGCGCGAAGGGCGTAGCGGGGTTCCGCGCCGTGCCACGCCCGCGCGACCGACGCGTACGAAGCGCATACCTCGTCGCGATGCTCGGGACCGAGGTCCGCGAGGAGGCGGGCGCGGTCCCAGCGGGCGTAGGGGGCGAGGGCGTAGTCCACCTCGCCGCCCTGAGGCGCCTGGCCGGGATAGCCGATGAAGTCGTTGTTCTCGTGCCAGCGCAGCTCCGCGGCGGCGAACGCCGGCGTGCCGGCGGCGAGCTGCCACGCCGCGCGCTCGAAATGGAGGAGGGCGCGGTAGAAGGGATCGCCCCCGCGGTTCGCGGAGTCGAGTGCGGCGAGCGCGGCGGTGCGGCGCAGGGCGGCGCCCGGGGTCCCGCGGCCTGCGGGGCCCTCCACCGCGGCGACCAGCGCGCCGAGGGGGCCGCCGGCCGGCTCCGCGGCCGCGAGGAGGCGGCGGGCGCGCTCCACGTCGGCGGCGCGGCGGGCTCGCGTGGCGAGGAGCCCGAGCATCCACGCCGCCCGCGCGCGCTCCGGCGCTCCGGCGCGCACGCGCCCGTCGGCGAAGGGCTCCAGGGGTGCGGCGAGCGCGGCCCACCGCGGACCCACGTCGGCGGAATCGGCGAGCGCCAAGGCCGCGGGCAGCTCCGCCGCGAAGAGCGAGACGGCGGGCTCCCCGGTCCGCGCGCCGAGCCGCCGCGCGACAGTGAGCGCCGAGTCGGGGCGGCCCAGCGCCACCAGCCCATAGACCTGCGCCAGGAGCCCCGACTCCTCGAGCCCCGCCCGCGGCACGCCGGCGGCGAAGCGCTCCCCCAGCCAGATGGTCGCGCGCGGCACCTCGAGGGTGAGCATGTAGCTCGGCCCCGCCCGCAGGTCCCCCGCGACCGCCACCCGGGGATCGCGCAGCAGCTGCGCCGTGAACCCCTGCGCGAACCGCTCGGGCGTGAACCGCCACATGAACCCGGTGCGGATGAGCGCGCTGATCATCGCGGCGGCGGTGTCCTCCGCGCCGACCAGCTGGCCGTAGTGCTCGAGCGCGCGCTCCGCGGTGGCGGAGTCCCCTTCCGCGACCGACGCCCAGGCGAGGTGCTCCCACACCGGCGCGAAGTCGGGGCGCAGGACCGCCGCCCCCTCCAGCGGCGGGAGCGCGTCGGCGCGGCGGAACCCGACGAACGCGCCGCGGTGGAAGATCTCGTCGCCGAGGATGAACCAGCCGAAGCCCCAGCCGCGGAACTTCTCGGTCAATTCGCGCAGCGTCTCCATCCGGTCGGCGGGGGCCTCGAAGCTCGCGCCGAGGAGGAGGCGGTACTGCGGCGGGAAGGAATCGAAGGCGGCGCGGTAGCGATGGGTGCGCGTGGTGTCGGGCTCGAGGCCGAGCCAGCGCGACACGTCCACGATCCGCACGTCGCAGATCAGGCAGGTGGGGTCGACGTCTCGCGCCGCGGAGTATGCCCGGTACGCGGCGAGCCACCGCGCGTGGGCGAAGAGCCACTCGGCGCGCAGGAACGCGCGCAGTCCCTCGGCGGTGCGGGGCGCCGCGCCGAGGGGAAGGTCCCCGGCGGCGGCGGCGTTCGCGCCGCTCCAGAGGTGGAGGAGCATCTGCCAGGCGAGGTCGGAGGCGGCCTGGTCCCACCCGGCGAGTGTCCCCACGGTGTCCACACGGAAGGCGGTCACGCCGGCGGCGGGGCGCGCCGCGGTGAGGGCCACCTCGAGGGACTCGCCGCGCACGGTGACGCGCCCGTCGAGGAGGAGTGCGCCCGCGGTGTCGGCGCCGTCGCCGGCGAGGCGCACGCGGAAGTCGGTGTTGGCGCCGAAGGAGCGGACCAGCGCGCGCGCGAGGGAGTCGCCGAGCCACGGCGGCGCGCCCGCGCCCGTCACCCGGAAGGGCTGCACGATGACGTTGAGCCCCACCGCGGCCCC
>JADGQW010000180.1 GCA_017881505.1 Gemmatimonadales bacterium | reverse complement strand
CGCGTGGGACATCGGCCAGGCGCACGCGCGGCTGGTGCGCCGGGTCGGTCTCCTCTCCACCCTCGACGCCGGCGTCGAGCTGTACGCGACGTCGTGGGATTCGCCGGGGTTCCTGAACGACAGCCTGTTCCGGCTGCACGACTACGGCGTCGTCGCGAACGCCACCGATGGCGGCGTCAAGCGGCGGGCGCAGGAGCGGGTGTCGTACCGCACGCTCCTCGGCTCGGCGCTCTGGCGGAGCACCTTCTACGCCACGCAAGGGCGCTGGCAGCTCTTCCTCACCATCCCGCCGGAGCCGGGATCGGGGGAAGGGACCGGGAGCCAGACGGAGGAGGAGGACCGCCGCTACGGCTTCGGGGCGACGAGCGCGCTCACCTGGGCGATGGGACGAGGCGAGGTGACGGCGGGCGTCGAGGGACGGTGGGACCACTCCGACTACGGGAACTGGCTCACCACGGCGCGGCAGCGGGACTCGGCGCAGGCGGTGGTCGCGGCGCGGCAGGGGTCGGCGGCGGTGTTCGTGCAGGCGTCCCTTGACGTCACGCAGCACCTGCGGGCGAGCGCGGGGGCGCGTCTGGCCGCCCAGGACACGCGGTCGGCTCCGGCGGCGGGCGCTGCGGCGAGCGGCGCGCACACCGTCCTCGTCCCGAAATTCGGACTCCTCTATCACATCCCGGACTTCGGCGCGGTGTACGCCAACGTGTCACGGGGGTTCCGGCAGACCGACGGTGTCGTCCGCGATCCCACGCTGCCGTTCATCACGGAATGGGCGTACGAGGCGGGGGTGAAGCTCGACACGCGGACGGTGAGCGGGAGCGCGGCGCTCTTCCGTGTGGAGGTGAGCGACGAACAGACCTTCGACCCGATCCGGCTGCGGTCCACGAGCGGCGGGGCGAGCCGCCGCCAGGGCCTCGAGCTGGACCTGACGGTACGGCCGGCAACGGGCGTGACCCTCGCCGCCGACTGGACGGTGAACGACGCCCGCTACCGTCATCTCGTCACGGAGACCGACACCCTCGACGGCGCGCGGGTCTACAACACGGCGCGGTACGTGGGCACGGTCGGGGTGACGGTCGCTCCGCGAGACGGCTGGCGGGTGGGCGCGAGCGTGAACGTCGTCGGGCCGTACAGCCCCTTCGACGCGCCAGGAGTGGAGTTGCCGGCGTACGCGCTCGTGCAGCTGAGCGGCGGCGTGCGGGTGTGGAAGGGTGGCGAGCTGCTGGTGGGGATCCGGAATGCGCTGGACCGCGCGTACCCCGAGCTCAGAGCCGGCGCGTACGTCTCGCCGGGCCAGCCGCGGACCGTCTACGCGACGCTGCGCGTGACGCCGTAGGCGAGGCGGCGCCGGTCAGCGCTGCAGAGCGCGCCAGCCTGAGGCGGCCTACTTCCGGTGCGCCGAGAAGCTCGCGACCGCCTCCATCGCGTGCACCTCGACCCGCCCGGCCAGCGTGTTGGCATCGGTGAAGACGGCGTCGAGCGTCATCTCCCCCTGCGGTGAGTCGAACACGATGCGCACGGCGTCGCCGGTCACCGCGGCGGTGCTCACGGTGGCGTCGAACTGCCCCGAGACGTTCATCACGCCGGACCAGGCGCCCCCCTGCAGGCGCAGCGTCAGTGTCCCGGAGTACGGCTGATCCTGCAGCATCGCGCTCCAATCCCACTCTCCGGCGAGCTCGAAGCGCGCGGGCGTGGCGGCGGGAGCCGGCGCTGAGGGCGCCGGTGCGGCTGCGGGCGCCGGCACCTGGGCTGGCGGTGGGGCGGGCTGCGGCTGGAGGGCGCGCGGGCGCGGCGTAGGCTGCGGCGCCGGCGTCGCGGGGCGCGGATTGTGGCTGCACGCGGCGAGTGCGGCGGCGAGAGCGACGGCCGCGCCGAGGCGCGCGAGGTGGTGGTCGGGCATCGGGAACTCCCCGTTCCTGAGGGTCACTCGGCCGTACGGCCCGCCGGGCGGGCGGGTTTCGGGCGGCGAGCTACCGGCGCTGGAGGGTGATGCGGCCCTGCAGGCGCCGCGAGCTGATGGAGCCGTCGAGCATATTGGCGCCCCGGAACGTGGCCGTGATCCGGGCTTCGTCGCCGTCGAGGTCCACGACGATCGTGGCGCGGTTGCCCTCGAGCGTCGCGAAGCGGATCAGGTAGCCGTTCGGCGGGGCTTCCCCAAGGGCCGCAACGCCCTCGAAGGCCGCCATCATCCCGACGTACCCGTCGCCGCGGGGGGAGAGGCGCATCGTCGAGGTACCGCCGCCACCGAGGCGGACGTCCCATTCGCCGGTGAGGCTGAGTTGCGGCGCACTTGGGCGCGGGGCGGCGGGAGCGCCCGCGGCCGCTGGAGCGGCGGCCGCCTCGGGGGCGGGAGACTGGGGCTTCGGGGCCGAGCTGCACGCCGCGAGGCACACGGCGGCGAAGGTACTCAGAACGATGGTGGGGTGTTGCACGATTCCGGCCTTCTCGCTGGGGTTTCGTCGAATACCACGAGACGCGTTAACTTGGAGCCCGGAAAGGGAGGGCGCCAGAGTGCGACTCTTCGTCGCCGTCAATCTGCCGGAGGCCGAACGCCGCGCGGCCCACGAGGCTACGGCGCCGCTCCGCCAGGGCGACCTGCCGGTGAAGTGGGTGGCGGAGGCGTCGCTCCATCTCACCTTGAAGTTCCTGGGCGACGTCGAAGAGGGGCGGGCGGACGCCATCGCGACGGCGCTCGACGCGGCGGTGGCCGCCGCGCGGCCGTTCGAGGTGGGGCTCGGCGGGCTCGGGGCCTTCCCGGCCCTGGCGCGGCCCCGCATCGTGTGGTTGGGGGTGGAGCGGCACCCGGCGCTCGAGCTGCTGGCGAACGACGTGGAGCGCGCGCTCCAGCCGTTCGGGTTCGAGGCGGAACTTCGGCCCTTCCAGCCGCATATCACACTGGGCCGCGCGAAGCAGGGCGCGCCGGCCACCGCCTTCGCCAAGTTCGAGAAGCTGATCGCGCGTGTCACGTACGAGGGGATGGCGCCGGTCGCCAGCGTGGACCTGATGGAGAGCCTCCTGCAGCCCGACGGCGCCGTGTACCAGGTGCGCCACCATGCGCAGCTGCGCGGAGCGAGGTAACGGATGGGATGCCTGAAGGCGTTCGTCGTGCAGGTGGGCTGCCTGCTGATCCTCATGGCGGCGGTGGTGCTGGCATTCGTCTATCGCCGGCCCCTCTACGATGCCTACCGGCACTGGCGCGGAGAGCGGCCGGCCGCGGCGGTGGCGTACGCGGCCCCGGCGGCGGGGGGCCGCAGCGCGGAGGAGTCCCTCGCACGGCTCGGCCGGGCCGGCGGACCGGCGTACGTGGACCTCACGGCCGGCGAGATCGCGGCGCTGCTGGACCGTGACCTGGTTCAGGCCTCGCAGCGCGTCTTCGACTCGGTGCAGGTGGCGCTCGATTCCAACACCATCCTCGTGAAGGGCGTGCTCGACCTCTCCCGCCTCCCGCGCGACTTCCTCGGACCGTTCGCGTCCAGCTTCACCGGTCACGAGCCGGTCGAGGCGGGGGGCACGCTCGTCGCCGCGCCGGGAGGGGGCGTGCAGTGGCGTCCCGACCGGCTCCGCATCCGGGACTTCCCGATCCCGAGGAAGGGGATCCCCGCGCTGCTGCGCGCGCTGCGCGTCGAGGCGGGGAAGGGGGGCGTGGCGCTTCCCGGCGTGACGGGCGTGGGTGACGTGCGCGTGAGCCCCGCACATGTGCGTCTCTACCGCCTGGAGCGTCGGTGAGCCATCGCATCCTGGTAGTGGACGACGAGCCCGGGATCCGCGAGGCGCTGAAGCAGCTCCTCGAGTACGAGGGGTACGCCGTGAGCCTCGCGGCGTCGGGGCACGAGGCGCTGGACCGCTACGCCGAGGTGCAGCCGCACCTCGTGCTCCTCGACGTGAAGATGGCGGGGCTCGACGGGCTCTCGACGCTCACCAAGCTGCGCGAGGCCGACGGGCGGGCGCTGGTGGTGATGATCTCGGGGCACGGCAGCATCGCGACGGCGGTGGAGGCGACGCAGCGCGGCGCGCACGACTTCCTCGAGAAGCCTCTCGACAGCGACCGGGTCCTCATCACGCTGCGGAACGCGCTGCAGCACGTGGGCCTCGAGCGCGAGGTGCTGGCGCTCAAGGCGGCGGCGGAAGGGCAGTGGGAGATCGTCGGCGAGGCGCCGGCGATGCGCGCCCTCCACGAGCGGATCGCGAAGGTGGCGCCCACGCCGGCGCGGGTGATGATCACGGGGGAGAACGGGACGGGGAAGGAGCTGGTGGCGCGGGCGCTCCACCGCCTCTCGCCGCGGGCGGGGCGGCCGTTCGTCGAGGTGAACTGCGCGGCGATCCCCTCCGAGCTGATCGAGTCGGAGCTGTTCGGCCACGTGAAGGGCTCCTTCACCGGGGCCTTCGCCGACCGGACGGGGAAGTTCGAGCAGGCGGACGGCGGGACCCTCTTCCTCGACGAGGTCGGGGACATGAGTCTCGCGGCGCAGTCCAAGGTGCTGCGCGCGCTGCAGGAGGGCGTGGTCTCGCCGATCGGCTCGGCGAAGACGGTGACCGTGGACGTGCGCGTGATCGCGGCGACGAACAAGCGGATCGAGGAGGAGATCGCGGCCGGACGGTTCCGGGAGGACCTCCTCTACCGGCTCAACGTGGTGCCGATCGAGGTCCCCCCGCTGCGCCAGCGCCGCGAGGACATCCCGCTGCTGGTGGAGCACTTCGTGTCGCGGCTCCTGCCGGCGCAGGGGATCGCGCGCCGGCGGTTCACGCCGGCGGCGCTGGAGCGCCTGGCGGGACACGGGTGGCCGGGGAACGTCCGGGAGCTGCGGAACACGGTCGAGCGGCTGCTGATCCTGGCCTCGGGCGACGCCATCGGCGAGGGGGAGGTGGGCCGGCTCCTCGGCCCCTCAGCGCCCGAGGAGGACCTCGGCGGCTCCCTCCTCGCGAGCGGCACCTTCGAGGAGTTCAAGCAGAACGCGGAGAAGGCCTTCCTGGCCGCGAAGCTGCGGGAGTACGACTGGAACGTGAGCGAGACGGCGCGCCGGCTGGCGATGCCGCGCTCCAACCTGTACAAGAAGATCGAACGCTACGGACTGGCGAGGGACGCGTGAGCAAGGCCGAGGGACCCCGGGACTGGGACAAGGAAATGGCCGCGATCGACAAGATCATGGCGGCGGGCCCCGCGCCGGCGACGCCGCCGGTGGCGGCGGCGCAGCCC
>JADGQW010000037.1 GCA_017881505.1 Gemmatimonadales bacterium | reverse complement strand
AGGCGACGAGCGAAGTCCTGGCGGTGATCCAGTGCGCGCGGGTCGTCATCGTCCGGACGATGGCCAGCGACGCCGACCTGCGGGCGCTCCCCCGGGTGATCGACACCGGTCCCGTCCTCCTCGGTCCCGACTCGCTCACCGTCGAGGCCGCCGTGACCTTCGCCGACGGCCCGCTGCGCGACGCGGACATCCTCGGCATCCAGCAGATCGGGCGCATCGAGGCCGTCGAGAGCGCGTTCCACGTCATCTGGATCTTCGCGGAAGCCCGCGACCTCGGGCGCCTCGACCGCCTCCCGCGCGTGACGGCCTGCGGCATCGTCCGGCAGAACATCCATCCGGTCCCGCCGGCCCCGTGATGCGAGCGCCGCACTTGACGCGGGCGACACCCCCTGGTCATACTCCGGGCGTGAGCACGACCTCCGCCCCCGACCTGCGCTGCCAGCTGACCGCCTCGTATTGGTGGTGGCCTCTCTCGCGCGTGGAGGTGGCCGTCGACGGTCGTTAGCGGTTCGAACTAGCTAGCTCACCAACGAGACCCACTTCCAGGCGCCTGGGAGTGGGCCTTTTCACGTCGTGCCCATCCCCCCGCGCCTGGACCGCAGCAGCAGGAGGGATGGGATGCAGTCGCCGTTCGACATCGCCGCCGACCTCGACACGCCGGTCTCGGCATATCTCAAGCTTCAAGCATTCAGCCCGCGCTTCCTCCTCGAGAGCGTGGAGGCGGGGGAGCAGCTCGGACGCTACTCGTTCCTCGGCTTCGGCGACGCCCTCGAGGTCCGCCTGCAGGGGGACCGGCTCCGCGTGGACGGCTCGACGATCGCCGCGCCGGAGGATCCGGCGGCCCTCCTCGCCGCGCTCGCCGCCGCGCTCGAGCGTTCCCCGCGGCCGGGACCCGTGCCCCCGGGGGTCCCCTTCGCGGGGGGCCTGGTGGGCGTCACGGGCTACGCGATGGCGCGCCGCCTCGGTGGCGCGGCGGCCCACGCCGTCCCGCGCTCCACCGCCGGCGAGCCCGACGCCGTCTACCTCGCGCCGCGCTCCCTCCTCGTCTTCGACCACCTCACCCGGCGGATCGCGCTCCTCCACGACGGCGCGCCGGACGAGACCCGCGCGCTCCGCAGCGAGGTGATGCGGGCGCTGCGCGGCGGCCTGCCGGAGACCGGCCCCCGGGGCGGCCACGCGCCGCCCACGCCGACCTTCGGCGAAGGGGACTTCGGCGCCGCGGTGGCCGCGGCGCAGCGCCACATCGCCGCCGGGGACGTCTACCAGCTCGTCCTCAGCATCCGCTTCGCCGGCGCGTGCGATCTCGCGCCCTTCGAGGTGTACCGCGCGCTCCGGCTCCTCAACCCGTCGCCGTACCTCTACTTCTTCGACTTCGGCGACTTCGCCCTCGCGGGGTCCTCTCCCGAGGCGCTGGTGCGGCTCCGCGGCCGCGCGGCCTCCCTCCGCCCCATCGCGGGGACCCGGCCGCGCGGCGCCGACGCCGCGAGCGACGCCGCGCACGAGACCGCGCTCCTCGCCGACCCCAAGGAGGCCGCCGAGCACGTGATGCTGGTGGACCTCGCGCGCAACGACCTCGGCAAGGTCGCCACGACGGGTTCGGTGCGCGTCGAGCCGTTCCGGAGCGTCGAGCGCTACAGCCACGTGATGCATCTCGTGAGCGGCGTGCACGGCATCCTCGCGCCGGGGGCCGGGCCCTTCGATCTCTTCGCCGCCGCCTTCCCCGCCGGCACCGTCACCGGCGCGCCCAAGCTCCGGGCGATGGAGCTGATCGACGGGCTCGAGCCGGCGCCGCGCGGCTGCTACGCGGGCACCGCCGGGTACTTCGGGCACGGCGGGGCGATGGATCAGGCGATCGCCATCCGCACCATCGAATTCCGCGACGGCGCCTACGCCTATCAGGCCGGCGCCGGGATCGTCGCGGACAGCGTGGCCGCGCGGGAGCACGAAGAGGTGCTTGCCAAGAGCGCCGCCCTCGGCGCCGCCCTCGCCCTCGCCGAGGAGGGGCTGTGACGCCGCGCGTCCTCCTCGTGGACAGCTACGACTCCTTCGCCTGGAACCTCGTGCAGGCGTTCGGCATGCTGGGCGCCGAGGTGGTGGTCCGCGAGTCCGACCTCCTCGACGCCGACGGCGCGGAGGCGCTCGCGCCCACGCATCTCGTCGCGGGCCCCGGCCCGGGGCGCCCTGAGGACGCCGGCGCCCTCCTCGAAATCCTGCGGCGGATGATGCCGCGCGTCCCCGTCCTCGGCGTCTGCCTCGGCCATCAGGCCCTCGCCGCGGCGCTCGGCGGCACGGTCGGTCCCGCGCAATCCCTCGTCCACGGCAAGGCGTCCGCGGTGTATCACGACGGCCGGACGATCTACGAGGGGCTGCCCGTCCCCTTCCCGGCGGGGCGGTACCACTCCCTCGCCGTCGCCGAAGAGGCGCTGCCGAAGGAGCTGGCCGTCTCCGCCTACACCTCCGACGGCGAGATCATGGGCCTGCGCCACCGCACCCTGCCGGTGGAGGGGGTGCAGTTCCACCCGGAGAGCGTCCTCACCCCCGACGGCTCCCTCCTCCTCCGCAACTTCCTCGACCTCGCCCCGAACGGAGGCCACCCGTGAAAGCGACCCTCGAGCGCCTCCTCGGCGGCGAGCACCTCGAAGAGCCGGAGGCCGCCGACCTCCTCGTCGGCCTGACCGATGGGGCCATGCCGCAGGCGATGGCGGGGGCCGTGCTGGCGGCCCTGCGCGCCAAGGGGGAGACCGCCGACGAGGTGCGCGGCTTCTCGACGGCGATGCGCGCGCTGGCGCGCCGCCCCACGCTCAAGAACGGCCGCAAGCCCGTGGACGTCGTCGGGACCGGCGGCGACGGCTCGCACAGCCTCAATCTCTCGACCGGCGCGGCGCTCCTGGCCGCGGCGTGCGGCGTGCCCGTCGTGAAGCACGGGAACCGCTCGGTCTCGAGCCGCTGCGGGAGCGCCGACGTGCTGGAGGCGCTCGGCGTCCCGATGCAGCTCGACGAGACCGCGGCGGGGGACTGCTACGAGCGGACCGGGTTCACCTTCCTCTTCGCGCCGTACTACCACCCGGCGATGGCCGCGGTGGCACCGGTGCGCAAAGCCCTCGGCGTCCGCACCGTGTTCAACCTCCTCGGCCCCCTCACGAACCCGGCGGCGCCGCCCTTCGGCGTCCTCGGCGCGTTCTCCACGCGCTCGGCGGAGCTGCTCGCGGACGCGCTCGCCGGTCTCCCGATCGAGCGCGCCTTCGTGGTGCACGGCGCGTGCGGGTGGGACGAAGCCACGCCTGTGGGCCCCTTCCTCCTGTTCGACGTGCGGCCCGGACGGGTGACGCGGACGGTGCGGGACCCCGCGGACGTCGGCATCCCCCGCTGCCGGCCCGGCGACCTCGCCGGCGCCGACGCGGCGGAGAATGCGCGGCGCCTGGAGGCCGTGTTCGACGGCGAGACGGGGCCGCATCGCGACGCCCTCGTGCTGGGGGCGGCGCTCGCGCTCGAAGTCTCGGGTGTCTCCTCGGCGGCGGAGGGTGTCGCGCGCGCCGCGCAGGCCCTCGACGAAGGGGCCGGGAAGCGGATGCTCGGCGCACTGCGGGAGGTATCCCATGCGTGATTTCCTGACCCAGATGGCGGATCGGAGCGCGGACCGCGCCGCGGGCCTGCGGCGCAAGGAGAGCGAGGCGGCGCTCGCGCGCCGCGCCTTCGCCAGCGCCCCGCCGCCACCGCTCGTCCTCAGCGACAAGTGCTTCGACGTCATCGCCGAGATCAAGCGCCGCTCCCCCGCCGACGGCCTCCTCGCCGACGGGCTGGGCGTGGGGCGTCGCGCGACGGCGTATGTCGAGGGGGGCGCGGTGATGATCTCGGTGGTGACCGAGCCGTCGGCGTTCCGCGGGAGCCTCAGCGACCTCGAGGAGGCGGCGCGCGCGGTCCGCGTGCCCGTCATGCGGAAGGACTTCCTGGTGGACCCCTACCAGGTGCTCCAGGCGCGCGCGGCCGGGGCCGGCGCGGTGCTCCTGATCCTGCGCCTCCTCGACGACGCGCGCCTCTCGGAGATGCTCGACGCGGCGGGCCAGGCGGGCCTCGCCGTGCTGCTGGAGGCCTTCGACGCGCACGACCTGGCGCGGGCCGGGGCGGTGACGCCCGTGGCCGACAAGATCGGCATCCCGATCCTCGTCGGGGTGAACGCCCGCGACCTCGATACGCTGAACGTCGACGCGACGCGCCTCGGCGCTCTCGCCGACGCGCTCCCCCCTGGCGTGCCCGCGGTGGCGGAGAGCGGGATCCGGACGGCCCAGGACGCGGGACAGCTGGCGGAGCACGGCTACCGCCTCGCGCTCGTGGGCTCGGCGCTGATGCGCACGCCGAATCCGACGGGACTCGTGCAGGACCTGGTGCGCGCGGGGCGGGAAGGAGCGAAGGAACTATGCGCGTGAGGGTGAAGATCTGCGGCGTCCGGCGCGCGGCGGACGTGGAGGCCGCGGTGCGCTGCGGCGCGGACGCGATCGGGTTCGTGTTCAGCCCCTCGCCGCGGCACGTCGCGGTCCACGAGGCGCCCGCCCTCCTCGCCGGGGTGCCGCCCTTCGTCACGACGGTCGCCGTCCTCTGGAGCCCGGTGCCGCGGGAGCTGGCGCTGGTGCTGGAGCAGGTCCGCCCCGACGCCGTGCAGTGCGAGCCCGATGGGTTCGGCCGCGCGGCGGCCGGCCCGCGCACGGGGTTCCTCGCGGTGCTGCACGACGGCCCCGACGTGCTCACCGAGGCGCGCGCCCTCCCCCGCGACGCCGCCGTGCTCCTTGAGGCGCCGGGACGCGGGGGCCGCGGCGTGGCGCCCGACTGGGGGCGCGCCGCGGCCGTGGCGAGGGAGCGCCGGCTGATCCTGGCCGGCGGCCTCACGCCCGAGAACGTCGGCGACGCGATCCGTGCGGTGCGGCCGTTCGCCGTGGATGTGAGCAGCGGCGTCGAATCGAGTCCCGGGATCAAGGATCCGGCGCGCATCGCCCGCTTCATCGAGGCGGTGAACCGCGCCGGCGACACCCTCGAAGGCGGAGGCGCGACGTGGTCGAGCGTGCTGGGGTGCTGACGGACCGGGAGTCGCCCTTGGCGGGGGTCATTCTCGGAGCCCCGCCCGACGCTCGGGGCCGCTTCGGCCCGTTCGGCGGCCGCTACGTGCCGGAGACCCTCGTCGCGGCGCTGGAGCGCCTCGAGGCGGGAGCGCGCGCGGCCCTGGCCGATCCCGCCTTCCGGGCCGCGCTCGAGACCGAGCTGCACACCTGGGCCGGGCGCCCCACGCCCCTCACCGTCGCACACCGTCTCGGCGCGGCGTGGGGCGCCACGGTCCTCCTCAAGCGCGAGGACCTCGCGCACACCGGCGCCCACAAGATCAACAACGCCGTGGGGCAGGCGCTCCTCGCGCGTCGCCTCCACGCGCGGCGCGTCGTCGCCGAGACGGGCGCGGGGCAGCACGGCGTCGCGACCGCGGCGGCGTGCGCCCGGCTGGGCCTCCCCTGCACCGTCTACATGGGCGCCGTGGACGTCGAGCGCCAGGCGCCGAACGTGGAGCGGATGGCGCGCTTCGGGGCGGAGGTGCTCCGCGTGAAGAGCGGCGACCAGACGCTGCGCGCGGCGATCGACGAGGCGTTGCGCGACTGGGTCGCCGACCCCGACGGCACCTACTACCTCATCGGCTCCGTCGTGGGGCCGCACCCCTATCCGTGGCTGGTGCGGGAGTTCCAGTCGGTCATCGGCCGCGAGGCGCGCGCGCAGGTCCTGGCGGACGGCGGGCGGCTCCCCGATGCGCTCGTGGCGTGCGTCGGCGGCGGCTCCAACGCCATCGGCCTCTTCCACGCGTTCCTCGGCGACGCCGAGGTGGAGCTGCTGGGCATCGAGGCGGGCGGCAGCGGGCCGGAGCCGGGGCGCCACGCGGCGACGCTCGCGCACGGGACCCCCGGCGTCCTCCACGGCAGCCACTCCCTCCTCCTGCAGGACGCGGACGGGCAGGTGCGGGAGACGCACTCGATCTCGGCGGGCCTCGACTACCCCGGGGTGGGTCCCGAGCACGCGCTGCTGCACGCCACCGGCCGCGCACGCTACGCGACCGCGAGCGACGACGAGGCGCTCGACGCCGCGGCCGAGTGCTGCGAGCTGGAAGGGATCCTCCCCGCCCTCGAGTCGGCGCACGCGCTGGCGGGGGCGCGGCGCTGGGCCGCGGCGCACCGCGGCGGCACGGTGCTGATCGGGCTCTCCGGGCGCGGGGACAAGGACCTCGCGACCTACGCCGCCGCGGACCGGGAGCGCCGATGACCGGCGCCGAGCGGATCGAGGCGTCCCTCCGCGAAGGCGCCGTGGCGCGGGGCCTCGCGCTCGCCGCCTTCCTCACGGCCGGGCATCCCGCCCGCGACGCGTTCTCCGCGCAGCTGGACGCCGTCGCCGCCGAGGTGGACCTGGTCGAGGTCGGGGTCCCCTTCAGCGACCCGATGGCCGACGGCGTCACCATCCAGCGCGCCAGCCGCTCCGCCCTGGAGGCGGGCGTCACCCTGCGATGGATCCTCGATGTGCTGGCCGCGCACCCGCGCGCCGCGCCCCTGGCGCTGATGAGCTACCTGAACCCCCTCCTCGCCTTCGGGCTCCCCCGGCTCGCCGAGGAGGCCGCCGCCGCCGGCGTCTCGGGATTCATCGTCCCCGACCTGCCGTACGAGGAGTGCGGTCCGCTGCGCGACGCGCTCGACGCCGCGGGGCTGGCGCTGGTGCAGCTCGTGACACCGCAGACGCCCGCGGCGCGCCTCGCGCTGCTGTGCGGGGCGAGCCGCGGCTTCGTCTACGCGGTGACCGCGACGGGCACCACCGGCGGCGCGACGACCTTCTCGGACGGCGTGCTGCGCTACCTCGACCGGGTGCGCGCGGCATCGCACCTGCCGGTCCTGGCGGGATTCGGCGTGCGCACCGCCGGACAGTTGCGCGAGGTGCGGGGCCACGCCGACGGCGCGGTGGTCGGGAGCGCGCTGGTGGAAGTGCTGGAGCGCCACGACGACCCGGCGGCCTTCCTGCGCGGGCTGCGCGCCGCGGCGCTCGTGGGCGGGGGGGCGGCGTGATCGCGGTCCTCCGGGCGGGGTGCACGACCCGCGCGAAGGCGGAGATCGTCCGCTTCGTGGAGCAGGCGGGGCTCCGCGTGGTCGTCAGCGAGAACGACGGCCGCTGCGAGGTGGGGGTCGCCGGGGAGGGAGCCGAGGCGCTGGCGGCCGCGCTCGCCGCGCTCCCCGAGGTCGAGGAGGTGCGCCCCGCGGGCGCGCCCTACCGCCTCGTCTCCCGCGAGCACCGCGACGAGCCGACCCGGGTGAAGGTGGACGGGGTCGTGGTCGGGGGGCGCGCGCTCGCGATCATCGCGGGGCCGTGCGCGGTCGAATCGCGCGAGCAGCTCGCCGCGCTCGTGCCCTCCCTCGTCGCGTCGGGCGCGCGAATGCTGCGGGGCGGCGCGTTCAAGCCGCGTTCCTCCCCGTACAGCTTCCAGGGCCTCGGCCGGGCCGGCCTCGAGCTGCTCGCCGAGGCGCGGGCCGCCTACGGCGTGAGCGTGGTGACGGAGGTCCTCGGACCCGAGGATGTCGCGCTCGTGGCCGAGTACGCGGACGTGCTCCAGGTCGGCGCGCGCAACATGCAGAACTTCCGGCTCCTGGCGGCGGTGGGGGAGCAGCCGCGCCCCGTCCTTCTCAAGCGGGGGATGATGGCGACCATCGAGGAGCTCCTCCTCGCCGCCGAGTACATCGCCGCCGCGGGGAACCCGCGCATCATCCTCTGCGAGCGGGGCATCCGGACCTTCGAGCCGACGACGCGGAACACCCTCGACGTCGCGGCGGTGCCGGCGCTCAAGGAGCGGACGCACCTGCCCGTCCTCGTGGATCCGAGCCACGCCGCGGGGCGGCGCGAGCTGGTGCCGGCGCTGGCGTACGCGGCGGTGGCGGCGGGCGCGGACGGGCTGATCGTGGAGGTGCACCCCGACCCCGACCGCGCGATGAGCGACGGCCGGCAGAGCCTCACCCCCGAGGGGTTCCGGGCGATGATGGACGTCGTGCGGCAGGTCGCGACGGCGGTGGGACGCACGGTGGAGGAGGCACAGCCGCACGCGCGCTAGGGCGCCAGCAGCCCCTTCAGGACCACGAGCACCGCAGCGACGGCGGAGGTCCCGAGGACGAGGGCGCGGGTGTGGCCGCGGTCGAGCCAGCGCGCGCTCCAGCGGGAGAGGACGAAGCCCAGCACCACGCCGGGCAGGAGCCACGCCGCGAGACGGACCTCCGTCCATCCGAACCGCCCCACCACCCGCAGCCCGCCCATCGAGAAGATCACGCCGATCGTGAAGAACGCCGCGAGGGTGCCCCGCACCCGCGGCCCCTCCTCGCGCTGGTAGATCAGCGCCATCGGCGGCCCGCCGATGGACGTGAAGGTGCTCATGATCCCCGCGGCAATCCCCGCGACGGTGAGGGTGCCGCGGTTGAGGGGGAGGGGCGGCCCCCACGTCGAGAGGGCCACCGCGGCGAGGATCATCAGCCCGAGCGCCACCTGGAAGCGGTCGGCGGGGACGGCCTTCATCAGCAGGACGGCGATGACGGTGCCGGCGAGGCGCCCCGGCAGCGCCCAGCCGAGGTCCGCGAGGCGCACCCACTTCCACTCGCGCACCGTGACGAGGATCGTGAGGAGGAGGGCGTCGAGGAGGATGGGGCCGGGCACCAGCCGCGGATCGATGAGCGCGAGAAGCGGCGCGCCGAAGACGCCCAGCCCGAATCCCACCGAGCCCTGGATCGCCGACCCCGTCGCGAGGATCGCCACCGCCGCCAGCCAGCCCCACACGCTCATGGACGGGAATCACCGCAGGCCGCGTGCCGTGCCCCCCGTCGCGTCGATCGTCGCACGTCGGGCGCCTCGGTCCGCGCCACGGGCGGCGCCGTCTGCCGCTACGCGGTGCGCTGGGAGTAGCCCCCGCACCGCCCTAGCGCCCCGCCGGCACCCCCCATGGCAGCCGCTCGGGCATGTCGGCCACCACGTACGCCATCACCGCCATCGCCGCGACGCACTGCGCCATCTCCCGCGGGTCGAGCTTGTCGGGGGTGTCGGCGTTGGTGTGGTGGTACCAGAAGTAGCGGGTCCCGTCGTCGTTGAGCCCCATCGAGGGCACGCCCAGCTGCGTCATCGGGTTGATGTCGGTGCCGCCCCCGCCGCGGGAGACGGTATCGGCGCCGAGGGGGAGCAGCAGCGCGCCGATCTGCCGGACCAGCGCCAGTGCCGAGTCGGTGCCGGTGAAGCCGAAGCCGGTGGGGCGGAAGACGCCGCCGTCGCTCTCGATCGCGAGGACGTGGTTCGCCAGCTGGTCCCGGTGCGCGTCGCGGTACCCCTCGCCGCCGCGGTCCCCGTTCTCCTCGTTCACCCACCCCACGACGCGGATGGTGCGCCGGGGCCGGAGCCCGAGCCGCTGCAGGAGCCGGACGGCCTCCCACGAGACGACGACGCCCCCCATGTCGTCCATCGCGCCCTGCCCCACGTCCCACGAGTCGGTGTGCCCGCCGATGACGACCACTTCCTCCGGGTGCTCCGACCCGCGGATCTCGCCCATCACGTTCCTCGAGGGGGAGTCGGGGAGGGTGCGCGCCGCCATCGTGAGGTGCACCACCACGCGCTGGCCGCGGTCCTGCATCCGGTGCAGCAGCATCGCGTCCTCCACCGTGAGCGCCGCCGCCGGGACGCGGGCCACCGCGGAGTCGTAGTACATCGCGCCGGTGTGCGGCGTGCGGAGGGGGAAGGGCGTGACCGAGCGGATCAGCGCCGCCACCGCCCCCACGCGCGCCGCCGCCACCGCGGCGCGGCCGCGGTACTGCACCGTCGGCCCGTAGCCCTGCCACACCTCGTCGAAGAGCACGATCTTCCCCCGCGCCTCCGCCGCGCGGCGCGTCAGCTCGTCGAAGGTGGAGACCACCAGCACCGGCGCGGTGATGCCGCCCCGCGGCGTCCCCACGCTCCCACCGAGGCCGAGCATCGGCAGCGGCTGCCCCCGCGGCTCGACCAGCTCCGCCGACTCCTCGCCGCGGACCCAGCGGGGCACCATCACCGGCTCGGCGTGCGCGTTCTCGAGCCCCTCCTGCTGCATCGTGCGGAGGATGTCCTCGAGCGCGCGCTCCAGCGCGTCGGACCCGGCGAGGCGGTTGCCGTAGGTGTCGGTGATCCGCGCCATCTTCGCCCACGCGCCGCTGTCGGCGAGCGCGGCGGCGATGATCCGGCCGGCCGTCGCGCGGTACTGCGCCTGCAGGGGCGTGTCCGGCGCGGGCTGTTGGGCGTGCGCCGGAGCCGCCGCCAGGGCGAGCGCGGCGAGGAGGAGGGGCGCGGCGGCGGTGGCACGGAGGGCTGGCGCGGAGCGACGCATCGGCGGCCTCGGGTGACGGGCGATCGGCTCAGGGGCGGCGGAATGTGGAAGATAGCGGCTCGGGGCCCGCGCTTGCAGACGGCCCGCGCCGCCCCACCGCGGCGCCGAGGCTTGCGGCGGGCCGCACGCCATGCGTATTAGGAGAGCGATGCACCACGAGCACCATCTCACCGTCGAGCGCACCGCGCGCTACTTCACCATCGAGCCGGCCGAGGAGGGCGCCGCGCGCGAGGTGTGGTTCGGCCTGCACGGGTACGCGCAGCTCGCGGAGAAGTTCCTCCGCGTCTTCGAGGGCCTCGACGACGGGACCCGGCTCATCGTGGCGCCGGAGGCGCTCGCCCGGTTCTACCTGCACCCCGACCCGCCCCCGACGGGCGTGGGGCACATCGGCGCCAGCTGGATGACCCGCGAGGACCGGCTCAGCGAGATCGCCGACAACGTCGCCTACCTCGACGCCCTGGCGCGCCACGTCTTCCGGCGCGTCCCGCGGGAGTCGGTGGCGCTGCGGGTCCTGGGCTTCTCGCAGGGGGCGCTGGCGGCGGCGCGGTGGGCCGCGCAGGGCACGACGCGCGTGGACCAGCTCATCCTCTGGGGGGGCGCCCTCCCGCCGGAGCTCGACGTCGCGGCCGCGCCCGCGCTCGGCCGGCTCCCCGTCCTGCTGGTGTGGGGGGAGGACGACGACTACTACGACCCCGCCAAGGTGGCGCACGACGAGAAGCGCCTCGCCGACGCCGGCGTGGCGTGCCGCGTCGTCACCTTCGCGGGCGGCCACCAGGTGAAGCGGGATTTACTGCTGCGGCTCGCGACGGAGGAACTCGGCGCGCGGTAAAGCGGCGCACGATGAAGCGGCGCACCGACGCACGAACGGCGCACCGGGTCATCGGTGCGCCGTCGTTCGTGCGCGCCGTTCCGTGCGCGCCTTCGCTCAGTCCCGCCCCGGCCGCCTCCCCGGGGTGCCCGGACGCAGCTTCTGCACCAGCCACGTGGCCAGCGTGTCGAGCACGTCCCGGTTCACCGAGACATCGGTGAGCGACGCGTACTCACTGGGCGAGCCGTCGGTCGGCGACGGGACGAAGAGGTGGCTCAGCCCCGGGAAGACCCGCACCGTCACGTCGCGGTTCCCTCCGGCGCGCATCGCGGCGCCGAGGGTGTCGGCCTGCCCCGCCGTGACCTGGCGGTCGAGCGCCCCCTGTAGGATCAGCGCCGGCTGGTGCACTCGGCGCGCTGTCGGCAACGGTTCGTACTGCCGGAAGAACCGCAGCCATGCGGAGGGGGTAGTGTCGGACTCCACGGCGGCGACCGCCTCGGCGCTGAGCTGCGCCTTCCGTTCCGCGCTGAGGCCGCTCACGCTCTGGATGGGCCAGACCGCCTGGTCCTTGAGCACGGCGACGCCGTTCTTGGACGTCCCCGCCATCAGCACCACCGCCGCGACGCTGGGGTGCATCACCGCGACCATCGGCGCGATCACGCCCCCTTCGCTGTGGCCGACGAGGGCGATGCGGGTGCGGTCGATCTCCGGCCGCGCCTGCAGCCATGCCACCTCGGCCCACGCGTCCTCGGCGAAGTCGGCGGTCGTCGCGCGGCTCGCATCGCCCGTGGAGGCGCCGAAGGAGCGGTCGTCGCAGCGCAGGGTGGCGATCCCCGCGGCGGCGACGCGCTCGGCCACCTGCCGGAAGGGCCGGTAGCCCGGCACCAGCGGCCAGAGGCTCTCATCGCGGTCCTCCAGGCCGGAGCCGGTGATCGTCAGCACCACCGGATAGGGTGCGCGGCCGGCGCGCGGCAGCGACAGCGTGCAGCCGAGGGAGAAGGTGTCGCCGGTGGCGGGGCGCACTGGCACCCGCACCTCCTGCGCCGTGTAGGGGGCGCCCTCGTGCGCCGTGTAGTCGGCCGGCGGGCGCGTCGAGCCCTCGAGCGGCGGCAGGGTGTCGCCGACGCCCATCCAGCGCTCGGCCCGAAGCCGCTGCATCGGGATGTCGAGGCGGTCCACCCGCCCGCTCGGGCCGAGGTGCGCCGTCATCGCGAAGGGGCCAAGGCGCAGCTCCAGCGAGTCGCCGTGGGGCGTCACCGCGAAGGAGAGGGTGTCGTTCCCCTCGGGCGTCCAGACGACGTAGCTCCGCGCCGAGCCGCCGGCGCGCTCCGCCAGCTCGAGCATCGCCGCGAGCGACTGCGCCGGCGTCGCGGCCTCGGCGTGCGCCGCCTTCACCCAGCTGGTGTCCGCCGGATGGCCGCCGACCTGGCGGATGCGCAGCGTGTCCCCCTGCACCTCCGCGGTGTAGTGCCGGATCAGCGAGTCGCGGCGCAGCGAGTAGGCCAATCCCTCGAAGCGCACCAGCCGCCCCTGGGCGTCGTACTCCGAGCGGTAGTGGAGCTTGACGTTCAGCATCGGGACCTGGGTCTCGGTCTCGAAGAGCAGCGCCGAACGGCGGAACGTCTCGCGGCCGATCTCGCGGGTCCCCTGGTACCAGCGGAGCAGCCCCGCGTCGGCGACCGGCAGCTGGCCGGGCATCGCCACGGCGCAGGTGAGGGTTAGGGCGGCGAGCACCGCCAGCACCCGGCCGGCGACGCGCAGGTCCTTCTCGTTCATGGCGTGCGACACCATCTCACCCTCCTTCGCCTTCCTCGGCGCCCGGCGCCGGCGGCGTCGCCGCCGGGCCCGGGAACTGCGGCGGCGCCTCCTGGCGGAGACGCCCCTCCTGCTGCAGCGCGCGCCGCAGCACGAATTCGATCTGCGCGTTCAGGCTGCGCAGGTCGTCCGCGGCCCAGCGCTGCAGCGCCGCGTACACCTCCGGGTCCATCCGGAGCAGGAACGGCCTGCGCTCGGCCACCACGCCCTACTGGTACAGCGTCCCGGTGTTCAGCACCGGCTGCGTCGGCTGCTCGGCGCAGAGGACCACGAGGAGGTTGGAGACCATCGCGGCCTTCCGCTCCTCGTCGAGCTTCACGATGTTCTTCTTGCTCAGCATGTCGAGCGCCATGTCCACCATCCCCACGGCGCCCTCCACGATCCGCTGCCGCGCGGCGATGATGGCGTTCGCCTGCTGCCGCCGCAACATCACCTGCGCGATCTCCGGCGAGTACGCCAGATGGCTGATCCGCGCCTCCAGGACCTTCACCCCCGCCTTCTCCAGCCGGCCCTGGATCTCCGCCTTGATCTGCTCCACGATCTCGTCGGTGTGCACGGAGAGGGCCTTCTCCCCCTCGGCGTGCGCGTCGTACGGGTAGTGCGTCGCCAGGCTCCGGAGCGCCGACTCGCTCTGGACATGCACGTAGTTGTCGTAATTGTCCACCTCGAACATCGCTTCCGCCGTCTCCACCACCTGCCAGACCACGATCGCCGCGATCTCGATGGGGTTCGAGCGCAGGTCGTTCACCTTCATCTTCGGTGTCTCAAAATTGCGGATCCGGAGCGAGATCTTCCGCTTCGAGTAGAAGGGATTCGCCCACCAGAGCCCCTGCGCCTTCGCCGTCCCGGCGTACTTCCCGAACAGCTGGAGGACCTTCGCCTCGTTGGGATTCACGATGAAGAGGCCGGCCCAGCCGACCGCCACCACGATGAACCCGATGACCCAGCCGACGAGGGCCGGGACGCTCGCCGGCCGCTGCCCTTCCGGGGGCAGGGCGTTCACGAATCCGTATATCGAGCCGGCCGTCAGCAGGAAGAGCACCAGGACCATGAGCAACCCGCTGGTGAGCTTCCGTTCCACTTCGCGAATCACGATTACCTCCTGTGTGATACTGAAGTGATATCATTATGATTTCATATTGTCAATACTCATCAGAGTCTGCCTAACGCAATATCAAACGAAGCATGATGTTAGCGCTTAGTAGCGAGATGTTCGTACACGGTGATGTCTTTATGGTTGCGTTATGATGTCGCTACTGTATACACTTATTCGGCACCGCGCCGCAGTTCCTCTGGAAGGCACTGCGCTGTATGCTGTTAGGTGCTGCGCTTCTGTCATTGCGTCTCCAACGGGAAGGGACTCCCATGCGACCGCGAGCGATCGTCCTCTCCGCCGCCAGCCGCCTAGCCACCCTCGCCGCGGGAGCGCTCCTGGCGGCCTCGGCGGCCGCCGCGCAGGCGCCCTCCCGCGCAGCAGAGACCCCTCACGTGGCCGGCGCCGGCCCGGAACGCGCGGCGGTCTGGCACCAGGCCGCCCTCCTCCTCGAGCACGGCGCCCGGGCGTGGAACGGCGGGGACCTCGACGGCTTCGTGTCCGACTACACGATCGATGCGACCTTCGTGACGGGCCGGGGATTGGTGCGGGGAACGGCGGAGATCAAAGGGCGGTACGCGGCGCGCTTCGCCCCGGGGGCGACGCGGGACTCCCTCAGCTTCCGGCTGCTGGACGTGGAGCGGCTCGGGCCCTCGTCGGCGGCCCTGGTGGCCACCTACGTGCTGACGCGGGGGGACTCCGTGACGTCGTCGGGGCCGACGTCGCTCGTCCTCAAGAAGGTGGCCGGGCGGTGGAAGATCGCCCACGACCACTCGAGCTGAGGGGGCTCAGCCGCCGACGATGAGGAGGCCGACCCGGCCGCCGAAGTCGTCGCTCATCGAGGGGACGCCCTCGGGCACCGTCCAGCGCTCCCCGTCCACCACGAGGGAGAAGCGATAGGCGCCGGGCACGAGGCGCACGACGGTCTCCCACCGGCCGTCGGGGCGCGCGGTGAGGGGGGCGTTGTCCCACCCGTTCCACTCTCCGGCGATGGCCACGGCCCGCGCCCCCGGGACGCGGAAGACGAGCCGGACGCGGCCCCGCCCCGCCCGCTCGACGCGCACGTCGTCGGAGGCCGGGCGGCGCCGCGCGTGGGTGTCGAGCGCCCCGCGGGTGAGGCCCAGCCGGATCCCCGCCGTGATGAAGAGGCCGTGCGTGAAGCCCGCCACGTCCTCGGGATACCTGCCCCCCTCGACCTCGATCGCCCACGTCGGTCCCACGCGCCATGCCGCCTGCGCCTGCACCCACGGACCGCCGCCGAGGGTGCCGCTGCGCGCGCCCGCCACCACGCTCCCGGTGAAGGCCGCGACCGCGGCGTCTGCGCCGAGGGTGAAGTCGCTGTAGCGGAAGCCGCCGGCGTCCACGCCGCTGACGGAGGCGCTGAGGCCGAAATTCCCGATGTCGCGGCGGAGCCGGATGGTGAAGCCGGTCAGGAGGTGCGAGCCGCCATCCACCCGGCGGAGGGCGCCGACGCTTCCGGCCGCCGAGGCGAGCCACGGGCCGGCGGCGGCGGCGATCACCGGCCCGCCGGTGACCGTGCCGCTGAGGGTGCCCCCCTGCAGCCACGACCCGTTCATCTCCCCCAGAAGCCCGGCGGCGAACAGGCTGTTCACGGAGCGCAGGCCGAGGGCGCTGGCGCCCAGTTGCGCGGCCCACTCGCCCGACGTGAACTGGGCGAGCGAGAACGTACCGGCCAGGCGCGAGCGTGGGGCGCTCAGAACGATGCGGCCGGCGAGCGAGCCGGCCGTACCCGACAACGAATCCGCGTAGCGGGCGTGGAGCCCACCGACGCGGACGGAGACATCCTGAGCGGCGAGAGGCGGGGCGTGCCAGGCGACGAGTGCTGCCGCTGCCGCGAGGAACCCCCTTCTCATCCGTCGCCTGGGGGCCGGTGGCTGCTGGGCATTTCACCCCCCTGCCCCGGCACCCCCGGTGGCATCCCCGACGGGCGGTGTCCACCCACCTCCCCTCCCGGCGTCGCGCCCGGCCGCGCTCCGCGGTCCCCGTCTTCCCCGTGGCCGCTACGCATCATCCGCTTGCCGATCTCCCCCGGATCGAGGCCCTCGGAGCGCATCGCCCGGGCCATCGAGGGGATGTCGAGGAGCTGATCCACCGAGCGCCCGCGGTGCATCGCGTCCACCACGACGCCGACGGCCTGCCCCGTCGGGAGCCCCTGCGCCGCCAGCGCGGCCGCCACCGTCAGCCCCGGGGCGAGCGTGGCAGGGACCCGGGCCGCACGCACGACTTCCCCCACTTCCCCGGTCCCGAGACCGCGGCCCATCGCCTCCGCCGCCGCGACCACGACGTCGGGCCGGGGCTGCGCGAGCCCCGCGAGCCCGAGCGCGCCGTGCGCGTCGCCGAGACGGGTGGCGTACTGCTGCACGGCGCTGAGGATGCGCGCCTGCGGCACGTGCTTCGCCCACCCCTCGATCGCCTTCTCGGCCACCGCGCCGCCCGGGAGGCCCCGCGCGGCCGCCTCGTTCGCCACGGCCGCCACGTCCCGCACCAGGTCCGCCGGCAATCCCCGCGCGCTGAGGCGCGCACGGATCGCCACCTCCTGCGCCGCGAGCGCGGCCGGCAGGAAGGCCACGGCCACCAGCAGAACCCGCATCGCGCGAGACTTCACGAGCGCACCACTCCTTTCGGACCGACCACGATCACGCTGTTCCGCCCGCCGAAGCCGTCATCCTCCAGGGCGTGCGCCGTCGGATCGCTCACCCAGCGCCGGCCATCCACCACGAACTGATAATGGTACTCGCCGAGCGCAAGAGGGATGGTCACCGACCAGACGCCGCCCTCCCCGCGCCGCATCGGGAGGGTCTCCGGCCGCCAGCCGTTGAACGACCCCGCCACGGCCACGTCCCGGGCGGTGGGGGCGGCCAGTTCGAAGTGCACGAAGACGGTGTCGCGGTTCGCGGCGAGCGCCGTGGCGACGGGCGCGGGCCGGACCGCGGGCGCGAAGGCGCGCGGGATCAGCCAGAGG
>JADGQW010000179.1 GCA_017881505.1 Gemmatimonadales bacterium | reverse complement strand
TGTGCACAAAAGCAATGGCCGCCCGGGAAGGCGGTCTACCGACCCTACTCTCGCAGCCCAATGTTAGCACCCGTCCGGAAGGCCTGTCAACCGCGAATCAGGTGCGGATTCCGCGCCCGGTATGACAAACACGGAAGACATTGCGGCGTCTTATGTTGTGGGACGTTCCGGCTTGGGGAAGAGGGGGGGGATCCGGTGGGTCTGGGCCCCCTTGAGGTCCGGGCGCACCGCCCTCTCCCAGGCCCCCGAGGGGGGCAGGTGCTCCCCCTGGCCCAAGGCCGCCCAAAGCTGGTCGGCCGCCGCCGGGATGAAGGGAGAGGTGAGCACGGCGAGCCGCAGGAGGGCGTGGCTCAGCGCCGCCAGGACGGCGTCGAGGGCGGCGGCGTCTCCCTGCTTGGCGAGGTTCCACGGCGTCTGCTGGCCGACGAACGCGTTGGCGGCCGCGACCAGGTCCCACGCCGCAGCCCCGCCGCGGTGCAGGAGGAGCGCGTCCATCGCCGCGCCATAGCGCTGCATCGCATCGTCGCCGGCGGCGTCGAGGGAGGTCGGTTCGCCCGCCGCGGGCACCACGCCGCCGCGATAGCGGTCCAGCATGGCGAGGACGCGCGAGGCGAGGTTCCCAAAGGCGTCGGCGAGCTCCGCGACGTACCGGTCCTCGAGCCGCTCCCACGAGAAGTTCCCGTCGGCGTCGAAGGGCACCTCCCGCAGCAGGAAGTAGCGGAACGCGTCGGCGCCGAACCGGTCCACCGCCTCGGCGAGCTCGATCTTCACCCCGGCGGACTTGCTGAACCGTTCGCCCCCCAGGCCGATGAAGCCGTGCGCCCACACCCGCTCGGGGAGGGGGAGCCCCGCCGCCTCGAGCATCGCCGGCCACACGAGGCAGTGGTGGCGGGTGATGTCCTTGCCGATGACGTGGAGCTGCGCCGGCCAGCGCGCCTCCCATCCCGCCTCCGGGTAGCCGGTGGCGGTGAGGTAGTTGGGGAGGGCGTCGAACCACACCCAGGTGCCCTGCGGGCCCCCGGCGGTGGAGGGGAGGGGGAACGGGATCGCCCAGGCGAGCTTCGAGCGGGTGATCGAGATGTCCTCGAGTCCCTGGTCGAGGACCGCGAGGATCTCGTTGCGCCGGCTCTCCGGCTGCAGGAACGCGGGCCGCTCGGCGTAGAGCTTCTTGAGGAACGGGGCGAAACGGCTGAGGGCGAAGAACCAGTTGGTCTCCGCGGTCCACTCGAGGGCGCGCGTCGGGTGCACGACGCACTTCCCGTCCACGATCTCATCCGTGCGCTTGAAGCTCTCGCAGCCGACGCAGTACCATCCCTCGTACGAGCGCTCGACGAAGAGGCTCGGGTCGCGCTCGGCAATCCGGGCGATGAGGGCCCGGACGCCGGCCTCGTGGGCGGCGTCGGTGGTGCGGATGAACTGGTCGTAGGAGATGGCGAGCCGCGCCCACATCGCCTGGAACCGGCCGGCGAGCTCGTCGGTCAGCGCCTGGGGGGCGACGCCGCGGGCCTCGGCGGCCTGCGCCACTTTCTGCCCGTGCTCGTCCATGCCGATGAGGAAGTGGACGTCGTCGCCGCGGAGCCGGCGGTACCGGGCGATGGCGTCGGCGCCGATCTTCTCGAGGGCGTGGCCGAGGTGCGGGTCGCCGTTCGCGTAGTCGATCGCCGTGGTGATGTAGAAGCGGCTCATGGGCTCGGGGGCGGGCGGCGGCGGCCGCGGCGGCGGCGGCGGCGAGGGGGGGAGGCGGTGCCTTGCGCGCCCTGGTCCTTCGGCGTGCCGGCGGCCGGCGTAGCGGGAGCGGCCCGCGCGGCCGGCGCTTCGCGCGCTGGCGGCGTCGAGGCCGGCGGCGCCAAGGGGGAGGCCGCGGGTGCGGCGTGATCCACCTCGTCGCGGAGCTCGAGGAGGGGTACGGAGCGGGTGGTGCCGTCCTCCCCGCGCAGCGCCACCAGCTCGCGGAAGATGTCGATGCTCAGGACCTTCTCGGCGCCCTTGGACGTCTGCACGATCTTCCCTTCCTTCGGGAAGCGCTTCCGCGCCTGCACGTAGAATTCATGCTCGAAGCGCAGGCAGCAGAGGAGGCGCCCGCAGGGGCCGGAGATCTGGGCGGGATTGAGGCTGAGGTGCTGGTCCTTCGCGATCTGGAGGCCGATGGGCCGGATCTCCGTGAGGAAGCTCGCGGAGCAGAGGCGGCGGCCGCAGCGCCCGATGCCGTCGAGGCGGACGGCCTCGTCCCGGACGCCGATCTGGCGGAGTTCGATCCGCGTGCGGAACTGCGACGCGAGGTCCCGCACCAGGTTCCGGAAGTCGACGCGCTTCTCGGCGGTGAAGTAGACGGTGAGCTTCTTCCGGTCCCACTGCCACTCGGCGTCGGAGACCTTCATCCCCAGCTTGTGGGAGACGGCGCGCTCGCGGATGCGGCGTCGCACGTCCTCCTCGGCGCTCCGCAGCTCGTCGGCGACGCGCACGTCGGCGGCGGACGCCCGGCGCACCACGCGGCGCACGCCGCCAGCCCGTTCCGGCGTGGGGGCGAGGGCGCCATCGCCCTCGTCGGACGCGGCGACCACGTCCCCCACCTCCCCGGGCTCGCCCGCCTCCTCGTGCCCGGCGGGCGCCCCCGCGCGCGCGGTCTCCGCCAGGCCGCAGGAGCCGCAGCGCTCGCACTTGGTGTGCGCGACCTGGCCGATGGCGCCGACGTGGCCCAGGTCCACGCCGCGGTCGGTCTCCACGAGCACCGCTTCGCGCTCGCGCAGCGGCTCGCTGTCGTGCCACTCGTAGAAGTCCCGGCGGTTCCCCTTGAACCGCACCTCGACGAACTGCGGCACGCTTACGCTTCCTCGAACTTCCCCATCCGCAGGTACTTCTCGGCGCGGCGGCGGACCAGCTTCTCGGGCCGCACCCGCACCAGTTCCGCGAGATGACGCTTGAGGACCGGGCCCAGGGCGAGGGCGGCCGCTTCGGGATCGGCGTGCGCGCCGCCGGCCGGCTCGGGGATGATCTCGTCCACGACGCCGAGGCCGATGAGGTCGGGGGCCGTCAGCTTGAGGGACTCGGCGGCTCGCTCCCGCAACGAGGCGTCGCGCCACAGGATGGCGGCGCACCCCTCGGGGGAGATGACGGAATAGACGGAGTTCTCGAACATCAGCACGCGGTCGCCGACGGCGATGGCGAGCGCCCCGCCCGAGCCCCCCTCGCCGATGATGACGGCGACGATGGGGGTGCGCAGGACGGCCATCTCCTCGATGTTGCGCGCGATCGCCTCCGCCTGGCCGCGCTCCTCCGCGCCGAGGCCGGGGAAGGCGCCCGGGGTGTCGATCAGGGTCACCACCGGGAGCCCGAACCGCTCGGCCATCTTCATCAGGCGCAGCGCCTTCCGGTACCCCTCGGGGTGGGGCATCCCGAAGTTGCGGCGCAGGTTGTCCTTGGTGTCGCGGCCCTTCTGCTGCCCGATCACGACCACGCTCTGGCCGTCGAGGCGCGCCAGCCCGCCCACGATCGCGGGATCGTCGCGGAACAGCCGGTCGCCGTGCAGCTCCACGAAGTCGGAGAAGACGCCGTGCAGGTAGTCGAGGGTGTAGGGCCGGCGGGGATGCCGCGCGACCTGGACGCGCTGGTAGGGCGTGAGGTTGCGGTAGATCTCCGACCGGAGGAGGGCCAGCTTCTCCGCCAGGGGGGCGATCTCCCGCTGCACGTCCAGCTCGCGATCGGTCGCCAGCCGCTTCAGCTCGTCGATCTGGCGCTCGAGCTCCGCGATCGGCTTCTCGAATTCGAGGGCGTACGATGCCACGCGCTACCTCGCTTTCACCAGGCTCACGGCGTCGGCGCCGAGCAGGTCGCGCAACGCCACGAGCAGATCCTCGTCCAGGGCCACGCGGAGGCTCCGCGACCGGAATCGCGCCGCGCCCCCGTTGTGTTCGGGCGACCACTCGAGGAAGAGCGGCGCCGCGCCGGGATGGGCCCGGCAGAGCGCGGCCACGGCGCGCGGGACGTCCCCCACCGCGCCCTCGTCCCCCGCGAGCCGCAGGGCGAGACCGAGCCGCCCGCTGGCCGCGACTTCGGTCAGGGGCTGCGCGTCCTCGATCACCAGCCGGGCCTCCTCCTCCTGCCGGTCGCGCGGCGAGTAGCCGCCGAGGAGGAGGTACGCCCCGTCGGGGACGATCGTCTTCGAGAGCTTCGCCCACGCCTCGGGGAAGACGATCACCTCCGCCGAGCCGTGGAAGTCCTCCACCACCAGCCGCGCGTACTCGGCTCCCGAGCGCCGCGCGATCTGGCGCTTCACGGCGGTGACCACCGCCGCGATGGCGAGCTGCCCCTCCATCCAGCGGCCGAGGTCGGCCGTGGTGTGGGTGCCGAGGGCCTGCACCTCCGCGGCGAACCGGGTGAGCGGATGGCCGGAGACGAAGAATCCCACCAGTTCCTTCTCCCGCGCAAGCCGCTCCGCCTCCGACCACTCGGGGACCTGCGGGAGGGGCGCGGGGGGATGCGCCGCGGCGGCCTCCCCGCCGAACAGGGTCGCCTGGCCGGCGGCGTGCTCCGCCTGCACGATGCCCGCCTCCGCGATCACGCCGTCGATGGCCGCGAAGTACTGGGCGCGGTGGCCGCCGAGCGTGTCGCAGGCGCCCGAGGCGACGAGCGCCTCCAGGACCCGCTTGTTGGCGTGGCGGTGGTCCACCCGGCCCGCGAGGTCCCTGAGGCCGGTGAAGGGGCCGCCGGCGCGCGCCGCGATGACGGCGTCGATCGCGCTCCGCCCGACGTTCTTGATCGCGCCGAGGCCGAAGCGCAGTTCGCGGTCGCCCACCACCGTGAAGTGGTAGCCGGAGGCGTTCACGTCGGGGGGCAGCACGGTGATGCCGAGCTCGCGGCACTCCGCGATGTACGTGACGACGTTCTTGGTGTCGCCGATCGCGGAGGAGAGGAGCGCCGCCATGAACTCGGCGGGGTAGTGCGTCTTGAGCCACGCGGTCTGGTACGAGAGGACCGAGTACGCGACGGAGTGCGACTTGTTGAAGCCGTACCGCCCGAAGGTCTCGATCTGCTTGGCGAGCTCCTCGACCACCTTCCGCTTGTGCCCGCGCTCGAGGCAGCGCGCCACGAAGCGCTCCAGCTCCGCGTGGATCAGCTCGGCGATCTTCTTCCCCACCGCCTTGCGCAGCACGTCGGCCTCGGCGAGCGAATAGCCCGCCAGGACGTTCGCGATGCGCATCACCTGTTCCTGGTAGACGATGACGCCGTA
>JADGQW010000036.1 GCA_017881505.1 Gemmatimonadales bacterium | reverse complement strand
CCTGGCGCCGGACGATCCGCTCTTCCGGGCGCCCAACCTCATCGGCGACGCCGACTGGCAGGGGTGGGTGCAGGAGCGCGGCCTCTACTTCGCGCACGATTGGGATCCGGCGTACACGCCCCTCCTCGAGTCGGGGGACGCCGGGGAGCGGCTGCGGGGCGGGCTCCTGGTCGCGCCCCTCGGCCGAGGGCTCTACGTGTACACGGGGCTCGCCTTCTTCCGGCAGTTGCCGGCGGGCGTGCCCGGGGCGTACCGCCTCTTCCTGAACCTGCTCGCGCGGCCCGCAGCGGGCGGGGAGCGCCGCGATGTGCCGTGATGCCAGTGATCAGATGAGCAGACGCCAAGAAGTCCAGGGCAGTGGGGCCCGGTTGCGCGTGATGCGGCGGTTCCCGTCCCCTCGGCGTCTTGGCGCCTGGCTCCTGGCGACTTCCCCTTGGCGTCTTGGCGTCTGGCTCCTGGTCGCGGGGTGCGGTGGGGGTGGGCCGATCCCCCTGGTCGTCTACTCGCCGCACGGGCGCGATCTCCTCACCCTGATGGAGAAGCGGTTCGAGGCGGCGCATCCCGGCGTGGACGTGCGCTGGCTCGACATGGGGTCCCAGGAGGTGCTCGACCGGGTGCGTTCCGAGCACGCGAACCCGCAGGCCGACGTGTGGTTCGGCGGCCCGGCGTCGCTCTTCGCGACCGCGGCGCGCGAGTCGCTCCTGGCGCCCCTGACCGGCGATTCCGTCTTCTGGCTCTCGGTCTACCGCACCCCCGCGGTCATCGCGTACAACCGCGCCGCGGTGCCCGACTCCGGCGCCCCGCGCGACTGGGACGACGTCCTGGCGCCGCGCTGGAAGGACCGCGTCCTCATCCGCGACCCGATGGCCAGCGGGACGATGCGCGCCATCTGGGGGATGGTCTTCGAGCGCAGCCTCGCCGCCACCGGCGACACGGCGCAGGGCGCGGCGTGGCTCCGCCGCCTGGACGGCCAGACCCGGGAGTACGTGCAGAACCCGGCCATCATGACGGAGAAGCTGGTGCGCCAGGAGGGCTGGATCACGTTGTACGACCTCCCCGACGTCCAGATCACCATCCGCCGCGGGCGGGACCTCGGCTACGTCTTCCCCTCGAGCGGCACGCCGGTCATCGACGATGCCGCGGCGGTTGTGCGCGGCGCGAAGCACGCCGACCTGGCGCGCGCCTACGTGGAGTTCGTCCGCAGCCCCGCGATGCAGATCCTCGCCGCCCGCGAGATGTATCGCCTCCCGGCGCGGACCGACCTCCCCGCCGACTCGTTGCCCGACTGGGTGCGCCAGGTGGAGGCGACGATGAAGGTGGCGCCGATGGACTGGGAACGGCTCGACCGCGACGGCGCCGCGTGGATGGCGTACTGGGACCGGCACATCCGCGGGACGGGGAAGTCCGGCTCGTGAGCGGCGGCCCCTTCCTCTCCATCCAGGGCCTCGGGAAGACGTTCGCGGACCGCCCGGCGGTGGCGGACCTCACGCTGGAGGTCGGCCGCGGTGAGGTGCTGGCGCTCCTCGGCCCCTCGGGGAGCGGCAAGACCACCACCCTCCGCCTCCTCGCCGGATTCGAGACGCCCGACACCGGCCGCATCGTGGTGGCGGGCGAGGACGTGACCGACGTGCGCCCCGAGGCACGGCGCTTCGGGATGGTCTTCCAGCACTACGCCCTCTTCCCGCACCTCGACGTCGGGGCGAACGTGGCCTTCGGCCTCGCCTTCCGCGGCGACGTGCAGGCGCGCCGGGTGGCCGAGGTGCTGGCGATGGTGGACCTGGCGGGTTACGAGCGGCGCGCCGTGGGCGAGCTGTCGGGAGGCCAGCAGCAGCGCGTGGCGCTGGCGCGCTCCCTCGCGCCGGAGCCGCGGGTCCTGCTCCTCGACGAGCCCCTCTCGAACCTCGACCCGTCGCTGCGCGAGCGCACCCGGAAGGAACTGCGCCGCGCGATCACGCGCGTCGGGATCACCACCGTGTTCGTCACGCACGAGCAGGAGGAGGCCTTCGACCTCGGCGACCGCGTGGCGGTGCTGCACGCGGGGCGCCTCGAGCAGGTCGGGACCCCCGACGACCTCTACGACGCTCCGGCCACGCCATTCGTGGCCCGGTTCATCGGCCGCGTGAACGTCCTCCCCGGTGAGCGGGCGGGCGGCGCGCCCGGCAGCGTGGCGCTCGTGCGGCCCGAGGCCCTGCGCTTCACGGGGGACGCGTCGGCGCCCTTCGCCGGCACCGTGACCGAGCGGCGCTTCGTCGGCGACCGCGCGTACTTCGTCGTCGAGGCCGCGGACGGCACCTCCTTCGAGGTCCTGGCGCCGCACGGCGCGGCGGTGGTCGGGGACACCGTGCGCGCGGTGGTGGAGAACGTCCTCTTCCGGGAGCAGGGCGCGCGGTGAGCGCCGGCCGCCGCGGGCGCGGCAGCGTGGCCGCGGCGCTCCTCGTGGCCGTCCTGGCGTGGGTCGTCCTCTACCCGCTGCTGATCGTCGCGGCCGACGCCCTGCGCGGCGACGTCCTCGCCGTCGTGCGCTCCCGCGCCGAGTGGTTGGCGCTGTGGGACAGCGTGTGGATCGCGATCGCGAGCGTGGCGCTGGCCGCGGCGATCGGCGTCCCCCTCGCCTTCCTCTTCGAGCGCTTCGACTTCCCCGGCCGCGGGGTCCTCGGCGCGCTGATGGCGCTCCCCGCGGTCCTTCCGCCCCTCGTCGGCGTGATCGCCTTCCTCTTCCTGTACGGCGAGTCGGGATTCGTGGCGCGGGCGGTGATGGCGGTGTTCGGGCTCCGCGAGGCGCCGTGGCGGCTCCAGGGCGCGGGCGCCATCCTCCTGGTGCACGCCTACTCGATGTACGTCTACTTCTATCTCTTCACCCGGGCCGGCCTTGCGCGCCTCGACGAGTCCATGCTCGAGGCGGCCGCGTCCCTGGGCGCGGGCCGCTGGCGCACCATCCGCCGCGTGACGCTGCCGCTGCTCCGCCCCGTGCTCGCCGGCGCCGCGCTCCTCACCTTCATGACCGCCCTGGCGTCCTTCAGCGCGCCGTACCTCTTCGGCGGCTCGTTCCGCGTCCTCACCACGCAGATCGTGGCCACGAAGCTGAACGGCGACCTCCCCACGGCGATGGTGGAGACGCTGGCGCTCACCGTCGTGGCGCTGGCGGGATACGCGTTCCTCCGCCTGGGCGAGGGCCGCGGCCTCCTCGTGGCCGTCGGGAAGGGGACCGCGCCGCGGCCCCGTCGGATCGCGAGCGCGGCGCTCCGCCGCCTGACCGCGGCGGCCGGATGGGGCCTCGCGGCCCTCCTCCTCCTCCCGCACCTCACGCTCCTCCTGGTGTCCCTGGTGCCCGACGGCACCTGGACGACGCAGGCGCTGCCGCCCCGGTACACCCTCGCCAACTTCGCGGCGCTCGTCACGGAGGCGGAGCGGCTCCGGCCGCTCCTCAATTCGCTGTGGATGGCCGCGGTGGCGACGGCGGCGGCGGTCGCGGCGGCGCTCCTGGCCGGCCACCTCGTAGTGCGGCTCCGCGCGCGGCTCGCGCGACCCATCGAATGGCTGCTGACGCTCCCTTGGGTCGTCCCCGGCACGGTGCTCGCGATCGGTCTCGCGACCACCTTCGGCGTCACGCGGCCCCTCGCGGGGCGGTTCGTGCTGGTGGGCACGGCGCTGATCCTCCCCCTCGCGTACTTCGTCCGGAGCCTGCCCCTCACCGGGCGCGCGGTGCTGGCCGGCTATCGCCAGCTCGACCCCGCGCTCGAGGAGGCGGCGCAGTCCCTCGGCGCCGGCCGCTGGAAGCGGCTCTGGCGCGTGACGGTGCCGGTGCTGCGGCCCGCGCTCGCCGCCGGCGGCGGCCTCGCGTTCGTCACGGCGCTCGGTGACTTCGTCACGTCGGTGCTCCTCTACACCTACGACACCCGCCCCATCTCGATCGAGATCCTCTCCAGCCTCCGGCTCGAGCAGGTCGGTGCGGCGGCGGCGTTCGGCGTGGTCCTGATGGCGGTGAGCGCGGCGGCGCTCGGCGTCGGCGCGCGGGTGGGGGGGACCCGGTGAGGAAGGCGCTGTGGGTCCTGATGGCCGCGGCCTTCGTGGACATGATGGGCTTCGCGATGGTCTTCCCGCTGCTGCCCTTCTACGCCCTGCGCCTGGGCGCGCAACCGTGGGTGATCGGGATGCTGGTCGCGTCGTTCTCCGTCGCGCAGCTCGCCGCGTCGCCCATCTGGGGCCGGGTATCGGACCGCTACGGCCGCCGGCCCGTGCTGCTCATCGGCCTCGGCGGCTCGGCGGTGGCGTTCGCGGTGTTCGGATTCGCCGACACTCTGTGGCTGCTCTTCCTCTCACGCATCGTGCAGGGGCTCGGCGGCGGGACGACGGGCGTGATCCAGGCGTACGTCGCCGACTCGACGAACCCCGCGCAGCGCGCGCAGGGTCTCGGCTGGCTCTCGGCGTCCACCAGCCTCGGCGTGATGATCGGCCCCGCCATCGGCTCGACCGCGGCCCACCTCGGCCACGAGGCGCCCGGACTCATCGCCGCGGGCCTGTGCGTCCTCAACGTGCTGTTCGCGTGGCGCTTCCTCCCCGAGACGCAGAGCCCCAAGGGCCACACGCCGCGTCAGTCCATCCGGTCCGCTGTGCTGCACGTGCTGTCGCACCCCACGGCGCGGACGCCGCGCCTCATCTGGATCTACGCCGTCGGCATGGGCGCCTTCACGTCGCTCAGCGCGGTGCTCGCCCTCTACCTCAACAGCCGCTTCGGCATCGACGTCACGACCATCGGCTGGGTCTTCGTCTACGTGGGCTTCCTCTCGGTCCTGATGCGGGCGCTGGTGCTGGGGTGGCTGGTGCGGCGCTTCGGCGAAGTGTGGGTGATGCGGATGGGGGCACTGCTGCTGGTGGCGGGCCTCGCGCTCTACCCGTTCCCGCCCACGATCTGGCTGCAGGCGTTCGTCATCCCCCTCGTGCCCATGGGGACGGCGCTGCTCTTCCCGACGGTCACGGCGCTCTCCTCGGGAGCCGCCGACCCTCGCGCCGTGGGCCAGACGATGGGCGTGCAGCAGGCGTTCGGGGCGGTGGCGCGGATCGTCGCGCCACTCTGGGCCACGCCGGCGTTCCAGCTGCTGGGCCGGGCCTCCCCGTTCTTCATCGCCGCGGCGATCATGGGGCTGGTGAATGTGATGGCGTGGCGGGTCCCGCGGGCGGTGGCGGCGCCGCAGCCGGCCGACTAGCGCCGGCCACGGCGCGCCCTCGCTTCACTCCGGCGTCACGGCGACGCCGGTGCCTGCCAGGTGTTGTTGGTGCGGTTCACGTCCGGATACACGCCCCGCGCATCGATGACCACCCGCACCGGCCGGGCGGCCGGCGTGGCGTGCAGCGGGTATGACGTCGCCCCGCCGCGGTACCAGATCTCCACCGGCAGCTTGACGTGCTGCACCGAGCTGTCGGCCCCCGTGATCGTCAGGTCCACCGGGGCCACCATCTCCAGCCGGTTCGACAGGTAGACGCGCACCTGGACGGCGACGCCCGCCGAGTCGCGCACCGACACCGAGTCCACCGCCTGGTCGAGGTGGTCGGTCCGGTAGAACCAGCTCCGCCAGAACCAGCTCAAGTCCTCGCCCAGCGCGTCGTTCATCGTGCGGAAGAAGTCCGCGGGCGTCGGGTGCCGGAATGCCCAGCGGCGCGCGTATTCGCGGAACGCCTGGTCGAACGCCGCCGAGTCCACCACCTCGTTGCGGAGGAAGTGGAGCCCCACCGCCGGCTTCGTGTAGTGGAGCTCGCTGCTGATGTTCCCGTCGTTGCGGTCCTGCGGCTCGAGGCTCGGCGCCTCGCGGCCCCGGTAGCTGCGCACGAAGTCCGTCCAGAAGCGCATCTGCCCCAGCTCCATCCCCCACATCGGGCCCTGCATCTGGCGCGCGAAGGCCGTGTCGCCCTTGAAGCGGTCCACGGTCGAGAAGTAGTCGATAAAGGTGTTGAAGCCCTCGTCCTGCCAGCCATAGAGCCGCTCGTTCGAGCCGACGATCATCGGGAACCACTCGTGCCCGAGCTCGTGTGTCGTGACGAAGTACAGCCCGAGCCGGTCCCGCCGCTCGGAGCAGAACACGATCATCGGGTACTCCATCCCCCCCACCGGCCCGTTCACGTTGATCGCCGTGGGATACGGATAGTGGTACCAGTTGGAGTGGTGCATGATCGTATGGCGGCCCATGTCGGCCGCTTCGGCCCACAGCGGGAGCGCCGCCGGCGGATACAGCGCCTGGATGAGGATCCCCTCCCACCCGCTCGCGTCCCAGATGAAGTTCGGCGCCGCGGCCCACGCCACGTCGCGCACGTTGGCGGCGTGGAACCGCCAGGTACGGGTGGCCCCGGTGCCGGCCGGCAGCAGCGCACGGGAGCCGACTTCGCCCGCCGCGATGACGTGGATGGTGGTGTCGGACCGCACCGCCGCCGCGAGGCGCGCCCGCTGCGCCGGGGCGAGGACCTGCGCGGCGTTCGAGAGCACCCCCGTGCCCGTCACGGTGTAGCTGGCGGGGGCGGTGACGGCGAAATCGATGTCGCCGTATTCGAGGTAGAACTCCCCCGAGCCGAAGTACTGCTCCGTGTTCCAGCCGCGCACGTCGTCGTACACGGCCATCCGCGGGAACCACTGCGCGACCTCGTAGAGCCACCCCTCGGGGAAGCGCTCCCTCCCGGTCCGGCTCCCCTGCCGCGGTACCTGATTGTGCCAGGCGATGTCGAACGACGCCACCGCCTTGGGGGGAAGCGGGCGGTCCAGCTCGACCCGCATCATCGTGTTGTTCACGCGATAGGGCAGCGCCGTGGAGGCTGGCCTGGCCCCCGGACGGGCGGCGCGCAGCCCGTTCACCCGCTCCAGGGTGTAACCCGCCTGGAACCCCGCCTCCTGCCGCATCCAGGGCGGCTGGAGCGCCGCGAGGCGGCTGTTCGGGCCCGACGTGTTCTGGTCGAGCTGCAGCCACACGTAGCGCAGGGTGTCGGGGGAATTGTTGGTGTAGCGGATCGTCTCCTCGCCGCGGACGGTGTTGGTCGCCGTGTCGAGGGAGGCCCGGATGTCGTAGTCCGCCCGCTGCTGCCAATAGAGCGGGCCGGGCATGCCGGACCCGGTGCGGTACGCGCTGGGGGTGGGGAGGGCGAGCGGCCGGAACGGCGAGGTGTCGGCCACGCCCGCGCGGCTGACCGCGAGCTGGGCGTGCGCCGGGGCCGCGAGCGCGAGGAAGGCGCCGGCGGCGACGAGTGATGCGATGCGTGGGTTCATGGTCCGAAAGCTGGCGACCCCCGTCGCGCGCACGCAACGGGGGTCGCCGGATAGGGGGCCGCCGGGGAGGTGCGGGGGTGCCCCGCGCGGTCAGCGCGTGCCGGCCTGCACCGGGTGCTGCGCGGCGGGGAGCGCCGTCCACTCGGCCATGCTCCCGTCGTACAGCCGGACGTCGCGATAGCCGATGTACCGCGCGACGAAGTAATCGAAGCTCGCCTGCATCCCCGACTGGCAGTACGTGACCACCGTCCGCGCGGCGGGGCGGTCGGTCCCGCTCGGCACCCACAGCTCCTCGTGGAGGTAGTGCATCGGGCGGAGCACCGGGTTCTGCGCCGAGACCAGCTGGTTCATCCACCAGATGTTCGCCGCGCCGGGGATGTGCCCCCGCCGCGCCGCCGGCGTCTGCGCGCACGCGGGCTGCCCGGCAGGGCAGGGCGGCTCGATCCCGTTGAAGAGGTCGCCGTTCCGGGCGTCCACGAGCTGGACGCTGGCGTCGCCGAGGTGCGCGCGCACCCAGCCCGCCGACACCACGCGGTCCCCCCGCCACGACGTCGTGAAGAGCGTCTGCGGCGACACGGGTCGCACGGCCGTCTCCAGGGGGCGGCCCTCGGCGCGCCACTTCACGAGGCCCCCGTCGAGGATGGCCGCGTGGTAGCCGTGGCCGAGGAGGTCGAGCGCGACCCAGGCGCGGGCGGCGAGGAGGCCGGCGTCGTCGCCGTAGATCACGATCCGCCCCTCGTCCCCCACGCCCAAGGCGCGGAACGCGGCGGCCATCTGCACGGGAGCGGGGAACTCGTTCGGCACGCCGTTCACGGTCGTGGCGACGGCCGACAGGGGGAGGAAGTGCGCGCCCGGGATGTGGCCCGCCCGGAACGCGGAATCCGAGCGGCCTACCTGGATGACGCGCACGCGCGCCGAGTCCACGTAGAACGAGAGCCACTCGGTGGTGGCGATGATGTCGCGGTCGTGGGTGACCTTGGCGTCGCCGAGGTCCGCTTCCTGGGCCAGGACGGGCCCCGCGAAGGCGAGCGCGGCGAGGAGGGCGAAGGCGGTGCGGCGCATGGGGCGTCTCCGAAGGCGCAGTTCAGGCCCGCGCGTAGTGCGACGTCACGTACTCGTCGAGGATGGTCAGGAAGCGGGGCACGAGGTCCGCGCCCCGCAGGGTGGTGAAGAGGCGGCCGTCCACGTAGACGGGCGCGGTCGGCTCCTCGAAGGTGCCGGGGAGGGAGATGCCGATGTTCGCGTGCTTCGATTCGCCGGGGCCGTTCACCACGCACCCCATCACCGCGACGTGCATCTCCTCGACGCCGGCGTGCCGCTCCCGCCACTCGGGCATCTTCCGGCGGAGGTAGGCCTGGATCTCGGCCGCCATCTCCTGGAAGAAGGTGCTGGTGGTGCGGCCGCAGCCGGGGCACGCCGTCACCTGCGGGACGAAGCTCCGGATGCCGAGGGACTGGAGGACCTGCTGCGCGACCAGCACCTCCTCGGTGCGGTCGCCGCGCGGCGCGGGCGTGAGGGAGACGCGGATGGTGTCGCCGATCCCCTCCTGCAGCAGGATGGCGAGCCCCGCCGTGGAGGCGACGATCCCCTTCGCCCCCATCCCCGCTTCCGTGAGGCCGAGGTGGAGGGGGAGGTCGCAGCGCGCCGCCAGCTTCCGGTACACGGCGACCAGGTCCTGCACGCCGGAGACCTTGGCGGAGAGGATGATGCGGTCGTGGTCGAGCCCGCACTCCTCGGCGAGCGCCGCGGAGCGGAGCGCGCTCTCGACCATCGCGTCCAGCATCACCTCGCGCGCGTCGCGCGGCTCGGGCCGCGCGGCGTTGGCGTCCATCAGCTCCGTGAGGAGCGCCTGGTCGAGGGAGCCCCAGTTCACCCCGATCCGCACCGGCTTCCCGTTCGCCAGCGCCACTTCGACGATGGCCCGGAAGTTCTCGTCGTGCCGCTTCCCCCCGACATTGCCGGGGTTGATGCGGTACTTGGCCAGCGTGCGCGCGCAGTCGGGATGCTTCCGCAGGAGGATGTGGCCGTTGTAGTGGAAGTCGCCGATGAGGGGGACCGTGGTGCCGAGCTGGCCGAGGCGTTCGGCGATGCGGGGGACCGCCGCGGCCGCCTCCTCGGTGTTCACCGTGACGCGCACCAACTCCGAGCCGGCGGCGGCGAGCGCGGCCACCTGCAGCGCCGTCGCTTCCGCATCCGCCGTGTCGGTATTGGTCATGGACTGCACGACGATCGGGTGGTCGGCGCCCACCGGCACGCCTCCCACGTCCACCGTCACCGTCCGCCTGCGCGCCGCTTCGGCCATCTCGGCTCCTCCCTGAGCCAGAGAATATACACGGCGGCGGCAGCCCTTCCGGGAGGTGCGCGCCGGGGTGGCCGCTCGTGGGCGCCGCAGCCCGACTGTGACACCGGTCACAGGACTCAAATCACACATCGCGCGTCTGAGTCGGGCTCGCATCGGCGCCGCTGGCGCTATCGCACCAGGAGTAGCTCCGATTGCCGGCGCAGCACCCAGCGGGTGGTGCCGTCGGGCGCGATGAGGGCGTCCTCCTCTTCGAACATCGTCACGCGCTGGTTCCCCCACTCGGGCACCGGGGTGGTGGATTGCAGCTCGATCGAATGCCAGGTGTCGGGGAGGAATCGCACGTCCCCGCGGCCGGCGATGGCGTCCTGGCGGTCCCAGAGGCCGACGTACGGGCCGGCCGCGTGGCCGTGGTCCCCCACCGGGTGGCCGTAGACGGCGCCGTCGATGCCGGCGGCGCGCATCGCCGCGAGGGACGAGGCGAGCACCTCGTTGCCGGTGCGGCCGGAGCGCATCTCGCCAAGCACGATGTCCTGCAGCCGGTTGGTATTGCGCAGCGCGGCCACGAGTCCCGGAGGGGGCGCGCTCTCCCCGGGCCGGAGGATGTAGGCCATGTGCTGCGTGTCGGTGTTGAGGCCGAGCCCCGTGATGCCGAAGTCGATGTGCAGCACGTCCCCCGGGAGGAGCACGGGATTGGTCAGGGTGTCGCCGTCGGCGCCGCGCCGCTGCACGGTGATATACGGATTGAACCAGGCGCCGAGGCCGAGGTCGTTCAGCTTCTGGCGCGCCCACCACGCCACGTCGTCGCCGCGCGTGACGCCGGGCGTGATGACCTGCCGGGAGAACGCGGTGGCGATGATGTCGTGGGCCAGTTGCTGGAGGGGCACGAAGGTGTCGAGCATCCCCGGGGCGCGCACGGCGAAGTAGTCGAGCACCAGCCCTTCGGCGTGCGTCACGCGGGGCCAGTACCGCTCGCCCAGCGCCTCCTGGAGCTGGCCGAGGTCCCCGGCCGACAGACCGTCGGCGTACGCATCGCCGGGGGAGACGTCGATGGCGATGGTGCGCGGGTCCCGTTCCTCGACGGCACGGCGCAGGAGCACGAAGCGGTCCTGGCCGAAGGAGCCCATTGCCCGGGCGAGGGCGGTGTCGCGGACGGAGCGGTAGAAGCCGGCGCCGCTCCCGAGCGCGAGCCGCTCGACCGGCCGGCCGTTCCCGGGATCGTAGAAGACGAGGATGGTGCGCCGACCCATCGTCGAGCCGATCCCGGGGACGAGCTGCGCGAACACCGGGTCGTCGTTGTTCTCGCGGCCGCACACCACCCACATCTGCACGCCGTACTTCCGCATCAGCCCCGGCAGGACGCTGTCGAGCCGGAAGCGGATCCAGCCGGCGCGGATCTCGGCCTGCCGGCGCAGGGAGGGGAGCGGACTGGCGAGGGCCGCCTGGCCGGCGGCCCGCGCGGCGGTCGGCCGGCGGGGCACTGCGGGCCGCTGCGCCGCGAGGGGCGCGGCGAGCGCGGCGAGGCACGCCACGAAGAGTATGACCCGCACTCCGGCGCGACGGTGCGACGGTGCGTCGGTCCTCACGGCTGCCACCCTTCCTTCTGGTAGACGACGCGCCCGCCGAGCACCGTCATCAGCACCTGCGTGTCGAGGATGCGCTCGGGGGCGACGCTCATGATGTCCTGGCTGAGGACGACGAAGTCGGCGTACTTTCCGGGCGTGAGGGAGCCGGCGACGTCCTCGGTGAACGAGGCGTAGGCGGGCCACAGGGTCATCGAGAGGAGCGCCTCCTCCCGCGTCATCCGCTCGGCGGGGAACCAGCCCCCCGCGGGCCAGCCGCTGGCGTCCTGCCGCGTGATGGCGGCGTGGAAGCCGATCATCGGATTCACCTGCTCGACCGGGAGGTCGGTCCCGTTCGGGATCACGACGCCGGTGTTGAGGAGGGAGCGCCACGCATAGGCGCCCTGCGAGCGGGTCCAGCCGATGCGGTTCATCGCCATCGGCGCGTCGCTGGCCTCGTGGCTCTCCTGCATCGAGGGGATCACGCCGAGCTGCGCGAAGCGCGGGATGTCGAGGCGGTGGATGATCTGCGCGTGCTCGACGCGGAAGCGGTGGTCGGCGGTCGGCACCTCGCGGAGCGCCGCCTCGAAGGCGTTGAGGACCTCGCGGTTGGCGCGGTCGCCGATGGCGTGGACGTTGAGCTGGAAGCCGCTGCGGAGCGCCTGCACCGCCACGGTGTGGATGTAGTCGAGGGGGGTGGTGATGAGGCCGCGATTACCCGGCTCGTCGCTGTAGTCCTCGAGCATCGCGGCGCCGCGGGAGCCGAGGGCGCCGTCGGCCACGAGCTTGATGGCGCGGAGCCAGATGCGGCCGTCGAAGAGCGCCTTCTGCGGTCCGCGGGCGAGATACGGCCGCAGGTTGCCCGAGTCGCCGGCGATCATCACGTAGTTGCGGAGGTTGTAGCGCCCCGCGCGCGCGAGCTCCACGTAGATGTCGATCGTGCGGCCGCCGACGCCGGCGTCGTGGATCCCGGTCAGGCCCCAGCGGTTCACCTCCGCGACCGCCGCGAGGACCTCGTCGCGGGTCGCGTCGTGGGAGGGCTCCGGCACTGCCCGGAAGATCAGGTCTTCGGCGTCGTCCACGAACACTCCGGTGGGGCTGCCGTCGGGATTGCGGAGGACGCGGCCTCCCTCGGGGTCGCGCGTCGCCGCCGTGACACGGGCCGCATCGAGGGCCCGGGCATTGGCGAGGACGGCGTGCCCGTCCACGCGCGTCAGCGCCACGGGGTTGTTCGGCACCGCGTGGCTCAGGGCGTCGTGGGTCGGGAAGCGGGTGTCGGCCCAATTCATCTGGTTCCAGCCGCGACCCTGGATCCACTCCCCGGGCCGCGCCTGCGCGGCACGCGCGGCCACGCGCTGGACGACCTCCTCGTACGACGTGGTCCCCGTGAGGTCCACCTCTCGGAGGGCGGCGCCGAGCCCGAGGAGGTGCGCGTGCGCGTCGGTGATCCCGTTGATGACGGTGAGGCCGCCGAGATCGAGCACGCGGGTGGAGGGGCCGCGGAGGGCGAGCGCCTCCCGCGTGCTCCCCACGAAGACGACGCGGTCGCCGCGGACGGCGAAGGCCTGCGCCTCGGGATGCGCCGCGTCCGAGGTATGGACCCGAGCGTTGGTGACGAGGAGGTCGGCTGGCTGCGACGGCGGCGCCTGGGCCGCGAGCGGCGCGGCGGCCAGGGTGAGGACCAGGCAGGCGGTGCGGATGGTCATGGGACGGTATCCCTCTCGGGCGTGATGGCGGAGCGCAGGGTCCACCGGCGGCGCGACTTGCGGTGCGCCGGGCCTCCCAAGGTACTCCGCGCCCGGGACGGGCGGAATGGAACTTCGGCTCAGTGTGGCGGTCCGCCACATGGAATGTGACGTGCGCCCTTCCACCGTGCCCGGGCGGCGCCTAACTTCACCCCTATGCTCCGGACAGGGGTCATGCCAGCTGTTCTCGCCGTCGCGGCCTGGTGCGTCGCTTGTGCCAAGGACTCCACCGGGCCCAGCGTGCGGCTGGCGGTCGCTCCCGAGGCACGCGTGGTGTCGGTCCGGGAGGACAGCCTCTTCCCCGCCGCCGACTCGGCGCTCGTGGTCATCGGTGGCGCCGACGCTGCCACGGCCCCCTGGGTCGCGACGCACACCGCGGCGCCGTGGCTCACGCTGCTCACGCCGTCCGGCGCGGGCGGCGGCTATGTCCGGTGGGTCCTCGACACCTCCGCCTTCGCCTACGACACGCTGCCCAAGGTCTTCGCGGACACCGTCACGATTGCGCTCCGTACTCCCGACGGCACGACGGTGCGCTTGCCCTTCACCCTGACCATCCGCTCCGGCCCAGCCCAGTTCATCACGGTGCGGCGGGCTTGGCTCCCCGGAGAGCGGGACGCGCTCGCCAGCTTCGTCGTCCGGAACCGTTCGTGGGGCGAGTTCTCCGACGTCGCTGCCCAGGTCATCCCGACTTGGGACTCCACGACCGAAGTCATTCAGAATCCCGCGTGGCGGCCCAGCGGCGGCGCGGCCGCAGGCATCGCGCGCGCGCCGATGTTCACGTTCGGCTGGCCCGTCGTCGGGATCCAGAGCCGGGTCATCTTCGACTCGATACCCGGCAACGCCGCGACGCGTGACTCGCTGCAGTGGATGCAGGCGAAGTGGTTCAGCCCCACCGACTCGACGTGGCAGGGGTACATCGTCGCGGCCCCCGACACCCTGCTCACCACCGCCACCACGGTCAACACCGCCGCCTTCGATGCGACCTTCGAGCACCGCGGCGTTGCGGCGGGCGAAGCCCAGCTGTCCACCCTGACGTACTGGGAAGCGGACGGGGGAACCTGGAAAGTCACGACCAACAGTTACTCCGGCGCCTGGGCGCAGATCGCGTCGGGGGCCTATCTCGGCGGCGACATCCAGGCGACCGGCCAGCAGATCGGCGCCATGAAGAGCATCAGCATGCCCAGGTTGACGGGCACGACCGCGCCGAAGACGCAGCGGTTCAACTTCGACTACTCGGGGGCGGCGCTCAACGCGATCCGCATCCGCTGCTACTTCACGGGCATCACCCCGCCGACCGGGTTCCACCAGTGTACCGGCGTGGCCGCGGCGGCGATCGTCAGGGCGGCGCGGGCGGGGAAGCTCACGGCGCGGATGGCGGCGGGGCTCCCCGACCCCATCCTCCCGGCCCCCTCGGGCGTGCGCCGGACGCGGGGCGGACGGCGCCAGCGCCGGCTTGGGTAGCAAGTGCGAGTAGTTCGGTCCGCTTTTTGCGGCAGGGTCCGTCAGACTCCCAGGGGGGGACCATGACGATGCCGCTCGGCCAGCCAGCCCCATCCACGGCGACGGACTTCGCGCGCGAGGCGCTCCTCGTGCAGCGGCTGCGGGACGAACTGCCCCCGGCCGCGCAGGCGCGCTTCTTCCGCGAGTTCGAACAGCTGCTGACCCTCGCGGCGGAGCCCCGCTGCGCGGAGGCCCAGGCCGACGGCGTCCCGTGCGGGACGGCCCAGACGGACTGCGAGGACTGCGGACGCGCCCTGGCGTGGCTGGCCCGCCTCCGCGCGGAGATCGCCAAGACGACGCCCTGACAGGGCGCCCGGGGCGGAATGGCAGGGGGCCGCGACGGCGTGTCGCGGCCCCCTGCTGCATGGGCGCTGGGGAGGAGCGGGCCCGATCAGCCGGCGGCGGTTGCCGGCGGAGCGGACGCCACGGCGCGGCGGAGCTGCTCGATGGCCGCATCCGCCTCGCGGAGCCGGTAGGTGAGCATCCGGATGATCCCCTCGGCGATCTCCACCTGCTCGTGGAGCATCTCGTAGAACTCCTCGTTCCCGATGGCGAGGACCTCGGTCTCCTCGGCCGCCTCGGCGGTGGCGCTCCGCGGCACCTCGTCGAGCACCGCCATCTCGCCGAAGGCCTCCCCCGTGCCCAGTGTGGCGAGGGGCGTGCCGTCGTGGCTGATCGTGACCGATCCCCGCACGACGACGAACAGCGCGTCGCCGATCTCCCCCTGGGTGAAGATCCTCTCACCCTTGCCGTACGCGAGCACCTCGGCCATCCGCGCGAGGGGCGCGAGGTCCTCGCCCGCCAGCCGGGCGAAGACGGGCGCGCTCTTGAGGAACAGGATCTTCTCGACCGTGGAGTACATGGGGATCTTCTCCGGTTGCGTGCCGTCGAGGCGCGCGAGGGCTGCCGCCGCGTGGCGCGCGACGATCGGGTCGGGGTCGTGGACGAGGGGCCGGATGCGCGCCACGGCCGCGTCCTTCTCCACCTTCTCGAGCGCGAGGATGCCCGCCTCTCGGACGAGGGGCTCGTGATGGTGGAGCGCGAGGTCCGCTTCCTGCGCCGCCTCGGGCGCGCCCTTCCGCGCGAGCGCGTCCATCGCCACGAGGACGATGTACGGGTTCGGGTGGCGGCAGTGGAGGCGCAGGAACTCCGCCGGCGCGGGAGCGGGCGGCACCAGCGCCGCCGCCTTCCGCGCGCGCTCCTCGATCGGCACGTCGTCGAGGAACGGCATCACGAGCGGGCGGAGCGGCGGGTCGAGGACGGTGTCGAGCACCTCGATGGCGTTGGCGCGCCGGCGCGGCTCGAGCATGTGTTCGCGCACCAGGCGCAGCGGCTCGGGATCGTAGCGCAGCTCGAGGATGCGCAAGATGCGCCGCATCGCGCGCTCCCGCCGGAACTCGAAGATCTCGGTCAGGAGCGGCGTCTCGAACTGCGGCTTCGCCTTGGCCCAGCCGACGAGATTCCGGTAGGTGTCGAGGAGTTCCGCGTCGACCAGGGCCTGGACCGGGGCCAGCGGCTCGGGCTCCCGCTGCAGCGACTGCCGGAGGTGCGAGAGGGCCGCGAAGGTCCGCAGGCGCAGGTGGCTGTCGCGGACGGAGGCGAGGCGCCGCAGGGCGTCGTACGTCTCCTCGGCGGGGATGTGGCGCAGGAGCCGCGGGACCAGAAGGCGCACCGCGCGCGGCGCCGACTCGTCGGCGAGGAGCGCGATCAGCGGCGCGACGGCGGGCACGCCGACGGCGACGAGCGCCGAGCCCGCCTTGCGCCGGGTCGCGGGCGTCATCAACGCCTCGATGAGGGCCGGCACGAGCCGCGGGTCGGCCACCCCCGGGGCCGCCTTGAGGGCGGCGCGACGGACGGTCGCGTCGGTGTCGGCGAGGAGCCGGCGGAGGGGGCGGTAGGCGTCGGCGCCGAGGGTGCCGAGGGTCCGCGCCGCCTCGACGCGATCGTCGCGCGAGGCGGACGCGAGCATCCGGCCCAGCTGGCTCCCACCGACGATGCCCCCCTCTATGCCGCCGTGCCGCAGGAGCCCCGCGAGGCTCGCGACGCGGACGTCGTGCGCCGGATCCTCGAGGAGGGGCACGAGACGGTCCACGGCGTCGTCGCGGGCGAGGGCGGCGTACGCCCCCGCCGCGGCCGAGCGGACGTCGCCGTCCGCGTCGCCGAGGGCCTCCTCCGCCGGCGCCGGGTCGGCGCCCGTCTGCGCGCCGAGCTCGCGCAGCGCCGCGGCCCGGACGACGGCGTCGGGGTGCCGCGCGAGGCGCGCCACCGCCTCCATGTAGGGCTGCGACCGCTCCCCCGCCAACTGCTCGAGGGCAACGAGGATCCGCCGCGGCTCGCCTTCCTCGAGACTCCCCAGGAGCGCCTGCCGGCCGGCCGCGTCGAGCACCTGCTCGTGGTCGAGGACGAGCGCGCCCCGCGCGCTCAACGTCGCCTCGAGGTTGCGCAGATAGAGCCGGCGCGTCGCCGGGATGATCCCGAGCCAGACCACGACGAGCGCCAGGCTGACGAAGGAGAGGAGCTGCACGTGCCCCGCCGGCACGAGCGGCGTGAGGAGGATGAGGGCGATGCCGCCGAGCCCGTAGCCGAGGGGTTTGACCACTGCGTCGAGGAAGGCGCGGGTGCGCGCCTTCACGGCGAGGGGGAAGGGGACGTAGAGCGCTTGCAGGGTGGTGTCGTGGATCGTGTACTGGAAGCCGTTGTCGGCGAACTTCATCACCGTGGCGACCGCCAGCTTCGGGAACAGCAGGAGCGTCGCGCTCGCGGCGCCCCACACGCCCGGCATCACCGACATCCCCGCGCCCACGCCGAAGCGGGCGAGGATCCGCGGTGTCACGAACATCTGGAAGAGGAACGAGGCGATGCCCGTCCCAGCGTAGAAGAGGCTGAAGAACCGGGCCAGCGCGTCCTCGCGGTAGGTCGCGCGGGCGATCGCCTTGAACTGGTAGTCGCCGAGCGTCAGGCCGATGAACGTCAGGAGCAGGAAGAACCCCAGCATCCGGACGTACGGGTCGGT
>JADGQW010000178.1 GCA_017881505.1 Gemmatimonadales bacterium | reverse complement strand
GAGGAAATAGTGGAGGCGGGCCCGCAGGTCGATCCCCGCGAAGGCGGGCTCCGCGGCGAGGGCGGCGGCGGTGGGCCGGGCGACGAGGAAGGCGTTGGCCCCCCATACGAGCGCGAAGAGGAAGACGCCGCCGACGATGGCGCGCCGCAACGCGCGGCTCTTGCGCCGCTCGTGGTGGTCGTCGAGGGAGCTGCGGATGATCTGCGCCGAGGAGCGGGGAGCCCTCGGTTCGGGGGCGTCGGGCACCTGGGCCTCCGTGTCGGGGTCCTGGCAGGCGTCGCCGGGATGATCGTCGTGAGATGGGAAGATAGCAGATTCACGTCCTGGACGCGTCATGGACGGGCGGGGCGCCCCCCCGAGCGCCGGCGGCCCGCACGGATGCCGCGCGGGCCGCCCCTGCCTTCGGGCCTGCGCGCCGCGCTACGCCGGGCGCGCCGCCACGGCAGGCACCGGGAGGCCGTACAGGGGGAACTGCTCCGCCAGCTCCAGCACGTCGCGCTTCACCCCCTCGAGCCGGGAAGGATCCTCGCGCCCCTCGACCGCCTGGTCGATGAGGTCGGCGACGCGGCGCATCTCCGGCTCCTTCATCCCGCGGGTCGTGAGGGCGGGGGTGCCGATGCGCACGCCGCTGGTGACGAACGGCGAGGCGGTGTCGCCCGGTACGGTGTTCTTGTTCACCGTGATGCCGGCGCGGTCGAGGGTCTCCTCGACCAGCTTCCCCGTGAGGCCCTTGGCGCGGAGGTCCACCAGGAGGAGGTGGGTGTCGGTGCCGCCCGAGACGAGGTCGTAGCCGTGGCCCATCAGCGCCTCGCCGAGGACCTGGGCGTTGGCCACGATCTGCCGGGCGTACTCGGCGAAGCTGGGCTGCAGCGCCTCCCCGAAGGCGACCGCCTTGGCGGCGATGACGTGCATCAGCGGCCCCCCCTGGTTCGCCGGGAAGACCTGCTTGTCCACCGCCTTTGCCAGCGCCTCGGTGCTGAGGATCATCCCGCCGCGGGGCCCGCGCAGCGTCTTGTGCGTCGTGGTGGTAACGATGTCGGCGTGGGGCACCGGCGAGGGATGCACGCCCCCGGCGACGAGGCCGGCGATATGCGCCATGTCCACCAGGAACACGGCGCCGACCTCCTTGGCGATCGCGGCGAAGGCGGCGAAGTCGATGAGCCGGGGATATGCGCTCGCGCCGGCGATGAGGAGCTTGGGCCGGTGCTCGAGCGCGAGGCGCCGCACCTCGTCGTAATCGATGATGCCGGTGGATTCCACGACGCCGTACTGCACGGCCTTGAAGAGCCGCCCGGACGAGCTGACCGGGGCGCCGTGGGTGAGGTGGCCGCCGTGGCGGAGGGACTGCCCCATGATGACGTCGCCGGGGTTCGCCACCGCGAGGTACGCCTCGATGTTCGCCTGACTCCCGCTGTGGGGCTGGACGTTGGCGTGGGCCGCGCCGAAGAGCCGCTTCGCCCGCACGATCGCCAGTTCCTCCGCCTCGTCCACGATCTCGCAGCCGCCGTAGTAGCGCTTCCCCGGATAGCCCTCGGCGTACTTGTTGTTGAGGGCGGTGGCCATCGCGGCGAGCACCGCCGGCGAGGCGAAATTCTCGGAGGCGATGAGCTCCAGGCCGCGCGCCTGACGGGCGGTTTCGCGGGCGATGATCCCCGCGACGATCGGGTCGCCGGATGCCAGGTCGGGATGCACGGGCAGGGTCGTCACACCCGGAAGATGGACCGGAGCGGCGCGGGGGGCAATTCCGTAGAGGAGGGGAGGCGCCGGGGGATCCGGTGGGGGCTAGGGGTCGGCCCTCCGGCGGGCCTCGCGCTCCACCCGGGAGACGATCATCTCCACCCCGACGAGGTTGAGGCCGCCCTCCGGGAGGATGATGTCCGCCCAGCGCTTCGACGGCTCGACGAACTCGAGGTGCATCGGGCGCACGGTGGTCAGGTACTGCTGGATGACGGAGTCCATCGTGCGGCCGCGCTCCACGACGTCCCGCTGGAGGCGGCGGATGAAGCGCACGTCGTCCGCCACGTCCACGAAGACCTTGATGTCGAAGAGCTGGCGCAGCCGGGCGTCGGCGAAGAGGAGGATCCCCTCGACCAGGATCACGTCCTTCGGCACCACCCGCACCGTCACCTCGGCGCGGGTGTGCGCGGCGTAGTCGTAGGTCGGCTTCTCGATGGCCTGGCCCGACGCCAGGAGCTGGAGCTGGGCGATCATCAGCTCGGTGTCGAAGGCGTCGGGATGGTCGAAGTTGACCTTCTTCCGCTCCTCGAGGGGCAGGTGCCCGAGGTCCTTGTAGTAGGCGTCCTGCTCGACGAGCACGGAGTCGCGATGCACCGCCTCGTCGATGGCCCGGGCGACGGTCGTCTTGCCCGAGCCCGAGCCGCCCGCCACCGCGATGACGAGCGGCCGGCTCGCGGTCATCCGGTCCTCCCGCGGCGCCGCATGGCGCCTAGATCCAGGTCTTCTTCAGCTTGCGGACGCCCTCGATGCGCTTCTCGGCCAGCCGGTCCGCGGCGCGATACGTCGGGATCTTCTCCCGCTTGGCGATCTCGAACACCCGCAGCAGGGTGTCGTAGATGTCCCCCGCCTTGGCCTTCGCCCGCTCCGGCGGCCACCCCTCGAGCTCGCTGTTCACGTTGATGAGGCCCCCCGCGTTGATCACGTAGTCGGGGGCGTAGAGGATCCCCATCTTCTCCAGCGCGTCGCCGTGGCGCTCCTCGGCGAGGACGTTGTTGGCCCCGCCCGCCACGACCTTGCACTTGAACTGCGTCAGCGTGTCGTCGTTCACCACCGCGCCCAGGGCGCAGGGGGCGAAGATGTCGGCGGTCGCGGCGTAGATCGCCTCCGGGGCCACCGCCTTCGCCTCGAACTCCTGCACGATCCGCTGCACCTTCGCCTTGTCGATGTCGGTGATGATGATGCGGGCGCCCTCCTCGGCCAGGTGCTTGCAGAGGTAGTAGCCCACGTGCCCGGCGCCCTGCACCGCCACCGTGCGGCTCGCCAGGCCGTCGTCGCCGAAGGCGGCCTTCGCGGCGGCCTTCATCCCCGAGTAGACGCCGAACGCCGTGACCGGCGAGGGGTCGCCCGACTTCCCCTGGAGGCCGACGACGTGGGACGTCTCCATGTGGATGTAGTCCATGTCGATCGGGCTGGTGCCGACGTCCTCGGCGGTGATGTAGCGGCCGCCGAGCGACTCGACGAACCGGCCGTGGGCGCGGAACAGCGCCTCGCGGTCCACCTCGCCGGCGGGGGCGATGATCACCGACTTGCCGCCGCCCAGGGTGAGGCCGGCGACGGCGGCCTTGTACGTCATCCCCCGCGCCAGGCGGAGCGCGTCCACCACGGCGTCGGCCTCGGCGCGGTACGCCCACACCCGCGTGCCACCGAGCGCCGGCCCCAACGTGGTGTCGTGGATCGCAATGATGCCCTTGTAGCCCGCGGCGGGCTCGAGGCAGAAGAGCAGCTGCTCGTGGTCGTGCTCGGCCATCAGGCGGAACATTTCCATCGGCGGAATCCCAGCCCCTTCCGGTCTAGGCGTTGAGGAGGTCGCGGCCGATGACGATCCGCTGGACCTCCGACGTGCCCTCGTAGATGCTCGTGACCTTCGCGTCGCGCATCAACCGTTCCACGGGGTACTCGCGCATGTACCCGTACCCGCCGAAGATCTGCACCGCCTCGGTGGTCACCCGCATCGCCATCTCGCTGGCGAAGAGCTTGGCGCGGCTCGCCCGGGCGCGGAGCGGCTCCCCCGCGTCCTTGCGCCGCGCCGTCTCGTGCAGCAGCGCCCGCGCCGCGGAGAGCTGGGTGGCCATGTCGGCCAGCTTGAACTGGATCGCCTGCTGCTCGCCGATGGGGCGGCCGAACTGCCGCCGCTCCCCGGCGTACGCCGTCGCGTGCTCGAGCGCGGCGCGCGCGATCCCGCAGGCCTGCGCCGCCACGCCCAGCCGGCCGCCGTCGAGCGCTTGCAGCGCGTACAGGTAGCCGGAGCCCGCCTCCCCCACCAGGTGGTCGGCCGGGAGCCGCAGGTCCTGGAAGTACACGGTGCAGGTGTTCGAGGCCCGGAGCCCCATCTTGTCCTCGGGCTTCGCGGCGACGTAGCCGCTCGTGCCGGTCGGCACCACGAACGCCCCGATCCCCCGGGTACCGCGCCGGTCGTCCGCCCCATCGGTGCGCGCCATCGCCAGGACCACGTCGGCCGTCGCGCCGTTCGTGACCCAGGCCTTCGCGCCGTTCAGGACCCACCCGTCGGCCGTGCGCGTCGCCTGGGTCCGCAGCGCGGCGGCGTCGGAGCCGGCGTCGGCCTCCGAGAGCGCGAACGCCCCGAGCAGCTCCCCGCGGGCCATCGGCCTGAGCCACCGCTCCTGCTGCTCCGGCGAGCCGTGGCAGAGGAGCATCTGCGTCGGGAGCGAATTGTGCACCGACATCGAGATCGCCACGCTCGCGTCACCCGCCGCGATCTCCTCCAGCGCCAGCAGGAAGGTGAGGGTGTCGAGGCCGAGGCCGTCCAGGGCCTCCGGGACCAGCATCCCGAAGAAGCCCAGCTCCCCCATCGTCCGGAGCACGCCGCGGTCGAAGGCGTGCGCGCGGTCCCATTCCGCCGCGAAGGGGAGGAGGTGCTCCGCCGCGAACGTCCGCGCCAGGTCCGTGATCTGGTCCTGTTCCGCCGTCAGCAGAGAAGTCACGGACAGTCGCCAGTTCCCAGACGCCCCTCACAGATGCCAGGAGCCAGACGCCAAGTCATCAGGAACAGCCGCCCCCTTGGCGTCTTGGCGTCTGGCTCCTGGCCCCTGCGATCACTTCTCATAGCTGAAGAAGCCGCGGCCACTCTTCCGTCCCAACTGCCCCGCGGCCACGAGCCGCTTGAGCAGCGGGCACGGCCGGTACTTGTCGTCGCCGAGTCCGCGGTGCAGCACGTCGAGGATCGAAAGGCAGGTGTCGAGGCCGATCAGGTCGGCGAGGGCGAGGGGCCCCATCGGGTGGTTCATCCCGAGGCGCATCACGACGTCGATGGACTCCGCGGAGGCCACGCCTTCCATCAGGCAGAAGGCCGCCTCGTTGATCATCGGCATCAGGACCCGGTTCGCCACGAAGCCGGGGTAGTCGCTCACCTCGACCGGCGTCTTGCCCAGCTCGCGCGCCACGTCCATCACCAGGACGGTGGTCGTGTCGGAGGTGGCCTGGCCGCGGATCACCTCCACCAGCTGCATCACCGGCACGGGGTTCATGAAGTGCATCCCGATCACCTGCGCGGGCCGCCTGGTCTTCGCCGCGAGGGAGGTGATGGAGATGGAGCTGGTGTTGCTGGCGAGGATGGCGTCGGG
>JADGQW010000003.1 GCA_017881505.1 Gemmatimonadales bacterium | reverse complement strand
CGCCCGGCCGCTCGACCTGCTCGGTGAGGGGTCCGATCGCTACTGGTCGGGGAACTCGATCACGGAACGGCTCGCCCGGGCACGGCATCAGGGACCGCCAAAGCCCGCTCCGTGGGAGTGGCGGCCGGCGTGGTCACCTCCGGTTCCGAGCGATGAGCCCCGGGGCTATCAGATACCGCCCGTCTATTGGGAAGTGAGCGCGTGCCTTGCGGGCAGCGACGCTTCGTGCCTGAGGGCGAGCGGCCTCGGCGTGCGCCGAGTGTCGGGCTCCTACTGGGGGTGGTGGGACCAACCGTTCACGGCCACGTCGCTCGTCGTGGCCCTGCTCGCCACGGGTGATGGCCGGCGGTTCGAGCGGTTCTGGCGGTCGGATCTTCCGGATGCCCAGGCACTCGAGGCGGCCTACGGCACGCAGGCTGCGAGCGTGGTCCGCGGGGCCCTGATGCGGCAGTGGGTCCCCGTGCCGCACGGCCCGCAGGTCACCGCGCGCGTGCTCTCCGCGGCATTGGGTTGGATCGTCGTCGCTCTGGGCCTGGCGATCGTGGCGGGGCGGAGGCGGCAGGCGCGGAGCTGAGCCGGTGGCCGGCGCGATCCGCCGAGTGGGCGCTGCAATCACACCGCGGGGGACTCCGGTCTCCCGCGGCGCTCGTTCTCCAGGACGACGGCGGCGTTGCGCGCGAGTCCGGCGCGGCCCGGCCGCTCCAGAGCGGTGCCCTCGAAGACCTCCTCGTGCTCCCGCTCGGTCATCCGCACCAACTCCTCGAGCGTGGGCCACTCGGCCTTCGGCTTGGCGCGGTACGCAGGTTCCGCCGTCTCCTCGGCGAACCGGACGTTCCACGGGCAGACGTCCTGGCAGACGTCGCAGCCGAAGAGCCAGTTCCCTACGCGGGGCGCCAGTTCCGCCGGCGTAGCGCTCCGCGCCTCGATGGTGAGATACGAGATGCACCGGGTGGCGTCGAGCACGTGCGGCGCGGAGAACGCGGCGGTCGGGCAGGCGTCGAGGCAGCGGCGGCAGGAGCCGCAGCGGTCCGCCTCGAAGGGCGCGTCGGCCGCGAGCGGCAGGTCGGTGAGGACGACGCCGATGAAGGTGAAGGACCCGAGGCGCGGGTGGATCAGCATCGTGTTCTTGCCGAACCAGCCGAGTCCCGCCAGCCGGGCTAGCTCGCGTTCGGGGAGGGGGCCGGCGTCCACGTACACCCGGAAGCTCCCCGCCCCCGCCTCCGCGACGATCCGCTGGCCCAGCGCCGTCAGCCGTTCCCGCATCACGTCGTGGTAGTCGGCGCCCAGGGCGTAGCGGGCCACCCGGCCCCGGCCCGCCGCCGGCTCGGCGTCGCGCTGATAGTAGTTGTGCAGCACGACGACGGCGGACCGTGCGTCCGCCCAGGCGCGGCGGGGATCGCGGCGGACCGGGGCCTGCCGCTCCATGTACCGCATCTCGCCCTGCATCCCCCGCCCGAGCCAGGCGTCGAGCGCGCGCACGGCTTCCGGCGACGAGCGAAGGTCGGTGATACCGCAGGCTTGGAAGCCCAAAGCACGCGCGGCGGCCTTCGCCGCCGCCTTCGCGCCCGCGCTCACGTGCGCAGGAGTTCCCGTCGCCACCGCGCGTAGCGCAGCACCTCCCGTACGCTCGGGAGGGCCTCCTCGTCGCCGTACGCGGTGTACATCCGCCAGCGCAGGTACTCGTCGGGGGGCACCGGCAGGAAGGGCGGGGTGCGCCACCAGCCCCGCGTGCGCATCGCCCAGACGAGACTGAGCAGGTCGCGCGCCACCCGGGGGTCGAGCGCGGCCCGCCACGCGAGGCTGAGGAAGAGCGTCGTTCGCCGTTGCACGGATTCCTTTATATTCTGACCTCCGTAGCATCACAAGGGGAGCGTATGGACGACGTCGAAGGCGCCAGAGCACCGGGCACGCGCGCCACGGGCGCAACCGAGGACGAGCGGCTCTTCAGCCTGCCCGGCGCGCCGGTCGAACCGCAGGTGGAGTCGGCGCAGACACCGGACACCTGGCGGGTCCTGCGCATCCTCGGGGAGTTCGTCGAGGGGTTCGACACCCTGGCGCGCCTCCCCCCCGGCGTGACGGTCTTCGGCTCCGCCCGCACCGACCCCGGCGACCCCTCCTACGCGGCCGCCACGGAGACGGCGCGGCTGCTGGCCAAGTCCGGCTTCGCGGTGATCACGGGCGGCGGCCCGGGGATCATGGAGGCGGCGAACAAGGGCGCCCGCGAAGGGGGCGGCCTCTCGGTCGGGCTCAATATCGAGTTGCCGTTCGAGCAGGGGACGAACGCCTACGTCGACACGTCGATGCACTTCCGGTACTTCTTCGTCCGCAAGACGATGTTCGTGAAGTACTCGGTGGGGTTCATCGTGTTCCCCGGCGGATTCGGGACGCTGGACGAGCTGTTCGAGGCCCTGACGCTGATCCAGACGGAGAAGATCAAGCACTTCCCGGTCGTGCTCGTCGGAACGGCGTACTGGAAGGGGCTCGTCTCCTGGCTGCGGGAGACGGCGGCGGCGCAGGGCAAGATCAACCTCGACGACCTCGAGATCTTCACGCTCACGGACGACCCGGCGGAAGCGGTGGCATGCGTGGCGCGGGCGCGCGAGACGCTGCGCGCCATCGCCGTGAAGAACCAACAGGCGGGGACCGGTCATGGCCTCTGGTAGCGCGGGATATCTCCACGGGCAGGCGATCAGCCCGCCCCCCGTTCATGGCGGCCTCGCCGTGGCGGACCTCGTGGACAGCGCCTTCCTGGCGTACAACGCCGGCCGGCTGCGCGACGCGTGCCACCTCTTCTCCCGGAAGATGCTGGAGCCGGGATGCACGGTGGGGATGAGCCTGACCGGCGCGCTGACGCCGGCGGGGCTCGGGATGTCCACCATCATCCCCCTCCTGGAGGCGGGGTTCGTGGACTGGATCGTCTCGACGGGGGCGAACCTCTACCACGACGCGCACTTCGGCCTGGGGATGGCGATGCACCGCGGCTCGCCGTTCGCCGACGACGTGGAGCTGCGCGAGCACGGCGTCGTGCGGATCTACGACATCGTCTTCGACTACCACGTGCTCCTCGACACCGACACGTTCTTCCGCGAGATCAGCCGGCTCCCCGAGTTCCAGCGGCCGATGTCCACCGCGGAGTACCACTACCGCATCGGCCGGTACGTGCTGGAGCGGGAGAAGGCGCTCGGGCTGGAGCGGAAGTCCATCCTGGGCGTGGCGCACCGGTGCGGCGTGCCGCTCTACACCTCCTCGCCAGGGGACTCCTCGATCGGGATGAACGTGGCGGCCCTCGCGCTCACCGGCTCGCAGTTGCGCTTCGACGTCTCGGCGGACGTCAACGAGACGGCGGCGATCGTCCTCGACGCCAAGCGGAGCGGCGGGCAGTCGGCGGTGCTGATCGCGGGGGGCGGGAGCCCGAAGAACTTCGTCCTGCAGACGGAGCCGCAGATCCAGGAGGTCCTCGGCATCGACGAGCGGGGACACGACTACTTCCTCCAGATCACCGATGCGCGCGCCGACACGGGAGGGCTCTCCGGGGCGACGCCGGCCGAGGCGGTCTCGTGGGGGAAGGTGGATCCCGAGAAGCTGCCCGACGCCGTGGTCTGCTACCTCGACACGACCGTCGCGCTGCCGATCCTCGCCACCTACGCGCTGGCGCGCCACGCGCCGCGGCCGCTGCGCCGCCTCTACGACCGGCGCGGGGCCCTGATGGAGCGGCTCCAGGCCGAGCACGCTGCGGCGCGGGGAACCCCCGTGACGGCGTGAGCGAACGCGGCGGGGTCGGCCCCGTCTCGCGGGCGTACGTCTGGTACGCCCTGCTCCTGCTGTCATTCGGCAATCTCCTCAACTACCTCGACCGCAGCGTCATCTTCGCGCTCTTCGAGCCGATCAAGCACGACCTGCACGTGACCGACACCCAGCTGGGCTGGCTCGGCTCGGTCTTCGCGATCGTGTTCGCGCTGGGCTCCCTGGTGGCGGGTGTCCTCTCCGACCTCCTGCCTCGGCGCTGGGTGATCGCCACGGGCGTAGCGGCCTGGAGCGGCTTCACCGCCCTCGGGGGTGCCGCCCGCTCGTACTGGCAGCTCTTCACGTCGCGGGCCGTCGTCGGGGTGACGCAGTCGTCGTACCTCCCGGCCGCGCAGGCGCTCCTCGCCGACTACTTCCCCGACAAGGGCCGCGCCCAGGCGATGGGGATCTTCTGGTCGGGGCTGGTGCTCGGCGGCGTGCTGGCGGTGTGGCTCGGCGGCCAGCTCGCGGGCGCCTTCGGCTGGCGCGGCGCGCTGCTGCTCATCGGACTGCCGGGCGTGCTCTTCGCTGGGCTCCTCGCCCGGCTGAAGGACCCGTGGGCGCGCATCCCGGTGGCGAAGCCGCGGCCCGTGCGGCGCAAGTTCGAGGTGACGGTGCGGCACGCGGTGCGGGCCGTGGCGCCCCTTCTCTGGTCGCTCGCGGTCGCCACGCTGGTCGGCGCTGTCCTGGCGCTCTTCGAGGGCGTTCCCGCGGCCGTGGACACGGCGACCTTCCTCGGCATCACCGGGATCGGGCTCGCCTGGACGGTCTTCAAGTGGGCGCGGGTGGTGCTCCGCCGGGTCACCGAACTGCCCTCCGGCGCGCCCGCCGACATCGTGGACGAGATGCTCGACGCCGCGGCGCTGGTGCTCCGCACACCGACGCTGGTCTGGATGTTCCTCGGCGGAGCGCTCACCTCCGCCAGCATGAACTCCCTCGTCGCCTGGTCGCTCAGCTTCGTGCAGCGGCAGTTGGGGATGGACCTCGCGCACGCGGGGCGGGCGATCGGCATGATCGGGCTGGCGGCCGGGGTGCTGGGATCGTGGGTGGGGGGCCGCCTCGGCGACCGGCTGATGGAACGCTGGCCGAGCGGGCGCGTGATCGCGAGCGCGAGCGGGTTCCTGGCCGGCGCGCCCCTCTGTGTCGCGCTGCTGCTGACGCACGACATCGCGGCCTTCTCGGTGCTCTTCTTCGCGGTGGTGTTCCTGTTCACCTGGTACAACGGGCCGATCGCCGCCGTGCTGTTCGACGTGGTGCCGCGCGGCGTGGCCGCCACGGTGATGGGCGCCTACGTCTTCTTCATCCACATCGCGGGCGATGCGGTGGCGTTGCCGGTGGTGGGGTTCCTCTCCGACCGCTACGGCCTCCGGGCGGCGATGCTCTCGCTCCCCGCGGTCGGGCTCCTCGGCGCGCTCATCCTGCTGCTCTCGGTGCGGACGGTGGGCCGGGACATGGCCCGGGTCAGGCAGGTCGCTCCGGCGTGATGGCGTCGCGCATCCGGGCGGCCTCGTCCCGGTACGCCTGCGCCCGACGCTCCATCTCCACCTCGTCCCAGCCGAGTTCCCCGCCGAGGAGCCGCGCCACCCGCGGCGCGGCGGCGACGGCCTGTTGCGCGTGGGTGTGGAAGAGGTGGGTGCGGCGCACGAGCACGTCCTCGACCGTCATCGCCATCTCGCGCCGGGCCTGGTAGACCACCTCCGCGGCGAGGACCGGGTGCCCGGGGACGAGGGCTTCCCCGAGCGCCGCGTCGCGGCGCACCAGGTTGGACACCGCCGCCGCTTCGCTCCCGTACCGGCCCACCAGCGCCGTGGCGACGCCCGTGCCGAGCCCCTCTTCCACCAGGTCGCGTGCGAGGAGGTCGAGATCGGCCACCTCGCCGCCGGGGAGCGGCTCGGCATCGGTCCCGGCGCGTCGCGGGACGACGCGACCGTCGAGACGGCGCAGGCGTCGCGCCGCGTGGTCCACCACCTCGGCGGCCATGGAGCGATAGGTGGTCAGCTTGCCGCCCGCGATGGTGATGAGGCCGCTCGGGTCCTCGACGATCCGGTGCTCCCGTGGCACCGCCGCCGTGGACGCGGCGCCCGGGACGTCGAGCAGGGGCCGGAACCCCGCCCAGGCGGCCACGACGTCGCCGACGTTGAGGCGCGCGCTCGGGAAGTACGCGTTCGCCGAGCGCAGCAGGTAGGTGACATCGTCGCCGTCGGCGAGGGGTTCGTCGGGCACGTCGGTGACGTCAGTGTCCGTGGTGCCGATGATGGAGAGATCGCCCCACGGCAGCACGAACATCACCCGGCCGTCGAGGGGGGAGGTCAGGGTGAACGCCTCGGTGTGCCCGATGCGGTGCCGCGGCACGACCACGTGCGCGCCCTTGGTCGGGCGGAGCAGGGGCGCGGCCGACGGCTCGTCGAGCCGGCGCACCCGGTCGGTCCACGGCCCGGTCGCATTGATCACGATGGTGGCGTGCAGGGTCCGCGTCCCGCCGGTGACGCGGTCCTCGACCTGGACGCCGCGGATCCGGCCCGCGGCCTTCTCGAAGCCGGTCACCGCGGTGTAGTTCGCCACCCGCGCCCCGTGACGGTGCGCCGAGCGCACGGTGGCGAGCGTGAGGCGGGCATCGTCGCACTGGGCGTCCCAATAGACGGCTCCGCCCTTAAGGCCCTGGTCGCGCAGGGCGGGTTCGAGACGCCGCACGCCCCGCCGGCTGTAGGCGCGGTGGGTGCGCACGTTGCGGAACAGCGAGAGGGCGTCGTACAGCCAGAGGCCGGCCTCGAGGGTGAGCCGGCCGACGCGCCCGCCGGCATGGATCGGGAAGAGGAAGGGCGCCGGCCGGACGAGGTGCGGGGCCGTCCTGAGGAGCACGGCGCGCTCACGACTCGACTCGAAGACGAGGCGCAGCCAGCCGTGCTCCAGGTAGCGGAGCCCGCCGTGCACCAGGCGGGAGGAGCGGCTGGACGTGCCGCGCGCGAAGTCGCCGGCGTCCACGAGCCCCACCGTGAGCCCGCGCATGGCGGCGTCGCGCGCGATGCCGGCGCCCGTGATCCCGCCCCCGACGACGAGGAGGTCCACGGGCTGCGCCGCGAGGGCGTCGAGGTCGGTGCGGCGCGTGGCCGCGGAGAAGAGGTGCTCCATCGTGGCGTCCTGAGGGGAACAAGATGCAGCGGGAAGGCGTCGCGCGCATCCCACCGCGCCGGTGGCCGCTCCTCCGGGGTGTGACTAGCTTTGCCGGAGCGGCGGCGTCGAGCGGGCGCGGCCCCAGGGAGCGGACCCGATGAACAGCAGCAATGGTCGGCGCGTCGCGATCGTCGGCGGGTGCCGGACCCCGTTCGCGAGGGCGGGGACGGCCTTCCGCGACCTTACGGCGGTGGACCTCGCGAAGCTGGCCACGCGCGAACTGCTGGCCCGGACCGAAGTGGACCCGGGCGCGGTGGACCAGGTGATCTTCGGTCAGGTGCTCCCCTCGGTACTCGTGGCCAACGTGGCGCGGGAGGTGAGCCTCCTTCCGCAGTTCCCGCGGACCATCCCGGCGCACAGCCTCAACCGCGCCTGCGCGTCGTCGGGACAGGCGATCACCGAGGCCCACGACCAGATCGCCCTCGGCCACGCCGATGTGGTGATCGCGGGCGGCACGGAATCGCTCTCCGACATCCCCATCCTCCACTCCCGGCGCTTCAGCGCGCTCCTCGTCGAGGCGGGCAAGGCCAAGACGCTGGGGCGGCGGCTCGCCATCCTGGCACGGACGCGGCCGCGCGACCTCGTGCCGGTGACGCCCGCCATCGCGGAGCCCTCCACCGGGATGACGATGGGGCAGTCGGCCGAGAAGATGGCCAAGGAGAACGGCATCTCCCGGGAGGCGCAGGACCGGTTCGCGCTCCGCTCGCACCAGCTCGCCGCCGCCGGCACCGCCGACGGCCGCCTCACCGCCGAGATCGGCCCGGTGTTCGTGCCGCCGCGGTTCGACGTGATCGCCACCTCGGACAACGGGATCCGCGCGGACACCAGCTACGACCAGCTCGCCTCCCTCCGGCCGGTGTTCGACCGGCGCTACGGCACGGTCACCGCCGGGAACGCCTCTCCCCTCACCGACGGCGCCGCCGCCGTCCTGGTCATGGCCGAGGAGGTGGCGCGGGCCTCGGGATTCGTGCCCCTCGCCCTCGTGCGGTCGTACGCCGTGGCGGCGGTGGACCCCGCCGACCAGCTGCTGATGGGGCCGACGTACGCCGTCCCGAAGGCGCTCGAACGCGCCGGGCTGCACTGGAAGGACCTCGGCCTCGTCGAGATGCACGAGGCGTTCGCCGTACAGGTGCTCTCCAACGTGCAGGCGTTCGAGTCGCGCGCTTGGGCGGAGGCGCATCTCGGCCGGTCGGAGCCCGTGGGCGAGGTGGACTGGGACGCCACCAACGTGATGGGCGGCTCGATCGCCATCGGCCACCCCTTCGGCGCGACCGGGGCGCGCCTCGTGACCACGCTTGCGAACGAGATGCGCCGCCGCGGCGTGCAGTTCGGGCTCGTGTCCATCTGCGCGCAGGGCGGCATGGGGTTCGCGATGGTCCTGGAGGCGGCCCGATGAGCGGCTCCGCGTTCACCCGCGAGGACGTGGCCGGCGTGGCCGTCCTCACCTTCGACCTCCCCGGCGAGCCGGTCAACAAGTTCACGATGGCCGTCCGGGCCGAGTTCGGCGCCCTCCTCGATGCGCTGGCCGGTGACGGATCGGTCCGCGCCGTGGTGCTCATCTCCGGCAAAGTCGACACGTTCAGCGCCGGCGCGGACATCGACGAATTCGTCGCGCTCCGGACGGCGGACGAGGCAACGCGGCTGGCGCGGGTCGGCCAGGCGCTCATGGATCGCGTGGCCGGCTTCCCGAAGCCGTTCGTCGTCGCGATCCACGGCGCCTGCGTCGGCGGCGGACTCGAGGTCTCGCTCGCCGCCCACTACCGCATCGCGACGGACCACCCGAAGACGATCCTCGGCCAGCCCGAGGTGCAGATCGGCATCATCCCGGGCGCCGGAGGGAGCAACCGCCTCCCGCGGCTCGTCGGGCTGCGCGCCGCCCTGGACCTCATCCTTACCGGCCGGCAGGTCCGCGCGGTGAAGGCATTGCGGATGGGACTCGTGGACGAGGTCGTGCCGCCCGCGATCCTCCGCGAGGTGGCGCTGGCCGCGGCGCAGCGCCTCGCGCGCGGCGAGGGTCGTCCCCGCCGCGCGCGCGGCGGCCTCGTGAGCTGGTTCTTCGACCGCAGCGCGCTCGGACAGGCGCTCGTCCTGCGCCGCGCCCGCGCGATCACGCTGCGTCGCACCGGCGGTCACTATCCCGCGCCCCTCGCCGCGATCGACACCATCCGCGTCAGCCTGGGGAGCGGGATCGAGCTCGGGCTCCCGTACGAGGCCGAGCAGTTCGGGCGGCTGGCGGTCAGCGAGGTGTCACGGCGCCTGGTGGACGTCTTCTTCGCCACGACGGCGCTCAAGAAGGACCCCGGGGTCGCCGAGCCGGCGCCCGCGCCCCTCCCCGTTGCGCAGATCGGCGTCGTCGGCGCGGGATTCATGGGCGCGGGGATCGCCGCGGTCGCCGCGCTGCAGGCGGGCGTCCCGGTGCGGCTCAAGGACGCCGACCTCCCGCGCGTCGGGAAGGGGCTCAAGGCGGTTGCCGACGTCATCGAGGGCCGGGTCCGGCGGAAGAGCGCCACCCGCCTCGAGGCCGCGCGTCAGCTCGCGCTCGTCGGCGGCGGCGACGGCTTCGCCGGGTTCCGGCGCGCCGACCTCGTCATCGAGGCCGTCTTCGAAGATCTCGCGGTGAAGCAGGCGGTGTTGCGCGAGGTGGAGGCGGCCACCCGGCCCGAGTGCCTCTTCGCCTCCAACACCTCCACCATCCCCATCGGACGCATCGCGGAGGCGTCGGCGCATCCCGAGACGGTCGTCGGGATGCACTTCTTCTCGCCCGTGCACCGGATGCCGCTCCTCGAGGTCATCGCCGCCGAGCGCACGGCGCCCCGCACCGTCGTTACCGCCGTGGCCTTTGGCCGCCGCCTCGGCAAGACCGTCATCGTCGTCCGCGACCGCCCCGGCTTCTTCGTCAACCGCATCCTCCTGCCGTACCTCAACGAGGCGTGCCGCCTCCTGACGGAGCGGGTGCCGATCGAGGCCATCGACGGCGCGATGACGGCGTGGGGGTTCCCGGTCGGGCCCATCACCCTCCTCGACGAGGTCGGTCTCGACGTCGCGCACAAGGCGGGTCTCGTGATGCACGACGCGCTCGGCGCGCGGCTCGCCCCCGCCTTCGATCTCGGCGCCCTCGTGGCGGGCGGTCGCCTTGGCCGGAAGAACGGCAAGGGGTTCTTCCGCTACCGGAACGGGAAGAAGGCGGGCGCCGACCCGACGGTGTACGAGGCGCTGCATCTCATCCCGGGCGAGGCGCCGCCGGCCGAACGGATCGCCGAGCGCCTCGCATACGCGATGCTGAACGAGGCGGCGCGCGCGTTGGAGGAGGAAGTCGTCCGTTCTCCCCGCGACGGGGACGTCGGCGCCCTCTTCGGCATCGGCTTCCCCGCCTTCCGCGGTGGCCCGTTCCGTGCATTGGACGCCGCCGGGCCCGGACAGGCGGTCGCGATACTCGAACGATTCGCTGCGGATTACGGCGACCGCTTCGCGCCGGCGCCCCTTCTGGCCGACCTCGCTCGGCGGGGCGGACGCTTCTACCCGACAGCCTGACAGGACCTATGCTGCGCCAGACCCTCATCTACCTCAGCAAACAGCAGCGGCTCAACGACTTCGTCCGGACCAACTGGCTCGCGTCGCGGTTCGCGTCGCGGTTCGTGGCGGGGGACACGCTCGACACCGCGGTGGCGGCGGTGCGCGCGCTCAACACCACGGGCATCACGGCGACCCTCGATCTCCTGGGCGAGAGCGTGCGGACACAGGAGGAGGCGCGCGCCGCGGTGGAGGGCGCGCTCTCGATCCTCGCGAAGATCGCGGCGGAGAAGGCCCCCGCGAACATGTCGATCAAGTTGACGCAGCTCGGCTTCGACCTCGACGCAGCGGAGTTCGCGGCGGGCATCCGCCGCATCCTCGACCGCGCGAAGCAGCTGGGGATCTTCGTCCGGGTGGACATGGAGGGGAGCGCGCACACCCAGCGGACGCTGGACCTCTTCGAGAAGGATCTGCATCCCGCGTACGGTGACGGCATCGGCATCGTCATCCAGGCGTACCTGCGGCGCAGCGCGGCGGACATCGAGCGGCTGATGGCGGCGAAGGCGAAGGTGCGGCTCTGCAAGGGGGCGTACCTCGAGCCGCCGACAGTGGCCTTCCCGGCCAAGCGGGAGATCGCCGCGAGCTACGTCGCGCTGGCGCAGCGCCTGCTGGCATCGGGCCAGTATCACGGCATCGCGACGCACGACCCAGCGATCATCGCGCAGGTGAAGGCGTACGCGAAGGAGAAGGGGATCGCGCCGGCGCGGTTCGAGTTCCAGATGCTCTACGGCATCCGGCGCGACCTGCAGCAGGGACTCCGGGCCGAGGGGTACAACGTGCGGGTGTACGTGCCGTTCGGGACGCACTGGTATCCGTACTTCATGCGGCGGCTGGCGGAGAGTCCCTCCACGCTCTTCTTCATCCCGATGAGCGTGCTGAAGGAAGGCATCGGCCGGTGACGGTGGACGAGGCGACGCTACGCGGGTACGAGGCGGTTCACGGACGCCCTCCGGGATTCGAGGGCTCCGACGGGCGGGCGTACTCGGTGGGCGTCTTCTCGGAGGACGACCCGGGACCGGACGGGCGGTTCGGCGCGGCGCTGATCTTCGTGCGCTGGTCGGCCGCGAACGAGCCCGACGGTCATCTCGAAACGGGCTTTCTCTCCTCCGACGCCGATTCGGCGCGGGCGGAGGAGGCCGTCGGGCGGCTCACGCTCGACCAGGTGAAGGCTCATCTCGACCGGCTGATCGCCGAGCGGCGACAGACGGAGGATATGTGACGGAGACACCCCTGTTCGCCACGTTCCGCGGCGAACATTTCGCGGAGGCCGCCTCGCTCGCCAGGCGCCTGGCCCCTCCCTACGACGTGATCAACCCGACGCAGCGCGCGGCCCTCGCCGCGCTCGATCCTGCCAACATCGTGCACGCGGACCTACCCCTCGCCACGAACGGCGGCGATCCGTACGCCGCGGCGGCCGGCCTGCTCCAGGCGTGGCGCGCGTCGGGCACGCTGGTCCGGGACCCGGTGCCGACCGCCTACGTGCTGCGGACGACGGCGCGGCTGCCGGATGGCTCGGTGCGCATCCGGACCGGCGTGTTCCTCGCCCTCAGCGCGGAGCCGTTCGCGGCCGGCCGGATCCTCCCCCACGAGAAGACGCACGCCGGCCCCAAGGAGGACCGGCGCCGGCTGATGCACGCCACCGGGTGCAACCTGAGCCCCGTCTTCGTGCTGGCGCCCGACGACTCGGGCGCGCTGGCCGCGCTGCTCGCGGAGGTCGGGGCGGCGGCGCCTTGGGCGCGCTGCGAGGCGATCGGGGCGTCGCACGAGGTGTGGCTCGTGACGGGGGACCGGGCCGCCCAGCTGGCGCGGGCGGCGGGCGCGGCGCCGGTGTACATCGCCGACGGGCATCATCGCTTCGAGACCTCGGTGCTCTTCCGGGGCGAGGCACCCGAGCCCTGGCGGGCGGGGGCGGCGCGGACCCTGGCGCACGTCGTGTCGTTCCGGGACCCGGGGCTCGCCATCCTCCCGACGCACCGCATCGTGCAGGGCGCGCCGCTGAGCCGCGAGGCGTTCCTCGGGGCGGCGCAGCCGTACTTCACGGTCCCCGCCGACGCGGCCGACGCGACGCTCACCGTGCTGTTCGCGGACTGTCGGGAGTTGCCGCTGCGCCTGCGGCCCGACGCGGACCTCTCGCGGGTGCGGGACCTGAGCACGCATCCGGCGGTGCGGGAGCTGGAAGTGGCGATCGCCGACGCGGTGGCGATCCGGACCGTGGCGGCCGGGTTGATGCGGGGCGCGCCGGCGCTGGGCTACACCGCCGACGCCGACGAGGCCCGTGCCGCCGCGTGCGGGGCGGAGTGCGCCTTCGCGGTGCTGTTGCCGCCGACCCGGATCGAACAGGTCCGCCGGGTGGCGGATGCGGGGCAGGTGATGCCCCAGAAGTCCACCTTCTTCGCGCCGAAGATCCCGACCGGCGTCGTGATCCGGACGTTCGCCGGCGAGGGCTAGGCCGCCGCCCCCTCCGCCAGGGCGGCGATCAGCGCCCGGCAGAACGCCGCGAGGTCCGCCGGCGTGCGCGAGGAGATGAGGTTCCGGTCCACCACGACGGCCTCATCCACGTACTCGGCGCCGGCGTTCACGATATCGTCGCGGATCGCGCGGACGCAGGTTGCGCGGCGGCCCTTCAGCAGCCCCGCCGACGCGAGCACCCACGCCGCGTGGCAGATGAACGCCACGGGCTTCCCCGCGGCGACGAAGTCGCGGGTGATGCGCAGCAGCTTGTCGGACCGCCGCATGACGTCCGGCGCCCAGCCCCCCGGGATCACCAGCCCGTCGTACGTCTCGACATACACGTCGTCCACGTTCGTGTCGGCGGTCACCGTGTGGCCCTTCTTGCCGGCGTAGCTCTTCTCCCCCAGGCCGGCGACCACCACGGTGGCCCCCTCCTCCTCGAGCCGGATCTTCGGGTACAGGAGCTCGAGGTCCTCGAACTGCGGCGCGGCGAAGATCAGGACGGTCTTCCCCTGGAGTCTCATCGCGGCATCCTCACGGTGACGGCGGCTTCGAAAGCGTCTTCGGGTTGGCGGGGCGGGGCGGCGGCGGGGGCAGCTCCACGCCGGTGACGGTCCGGAGCGCGGCGGCGACCTGCGCTTCGGTGATCTCTTCGGTGCCGGTCACGACGCGGGTCCACTCGTGGGCGGCCGTGGAGCCCCCCGCCTCGGCGACGGCCTCCCCGATCTCCGATTCCGGGATCGTCTTGGAGCGGTGTGTCCGTGCCGCCGCGAGGAGGCGGCGGGCGACGTCGTCGAGCGTGGCTCGCTCGTGCGAGCCCCGGCGGATGGCGGCGTCGAGCAGGAGGCCCGCCAGCATCCCCTTCCGGTAGACGAGCCGGATCGTGTTGTCGCCGCCGGGGAGGGAGTGCGCCTCCTGCGTCATGGTCGTCGTGCGGCGGTGGGGGATGCGGTCGTAGTTCCGCAGCGATTCGTAGCAGAGGGCCGCCAGCTCCCGGGGATCGCCGCGCCACGCCGCGTAGAGCCGCGCGGCGAAATAGTCCGTGACGCCCTCCGTCCACCACCGCTCCGCTTCCATCGCGCCGCCGAACCACAGGTGCAGGGTCTCGTGGAAGGTGTCGTGACTGCGGGCGCGCTCGAGCATCTCCCCCGGCTCCCAGAGGAGGCCGACGGCCGACGTCCCCTGCAGGCTCCCGCTCGTGCGCCCCTTCCGCCCCGTGTCGCTGATGTAGGTGACGCGCGGGACCGGCACCGCCCCGAAGGCCTCGGCGCCGAGGCGGAGGCTCGCCGAGACGAGGTCCACCAGGGCGGAATCGGTGAAGGCGCGGGTGCCCCGCACCGCCACGGTGAACGCCGCGCCGCCGGTGCTGCCGTCGTAGAGGCGGTAATCGGCCGCTGCGGCGACGGCCCCACCCAGCAGGTCGTCGCCGGAACGCGGCGCCAACACCGGCCCGAGGCTGTCCCAGCTCGCGACCAGGCGCCAGCGGGGTGGCAGGAGGAACTGGAGCCGCACCACCGGATAGGGATGCCCCATCTTGCGGTACAGGACCGGATCGGGCGCGACGAAGAGACTGCGCGTGACGGCGTAGAGCCGCACGCTGTCGAGGCCGGCCGCGGTCGAGCCGGCCGCGACCGAGTCGGTGAAGGAGAGCTGGTAGCGGAAGCGGACGGGACCGGGCCGGCTGCGGGCGATGACGTAGCCGCTCCCGGTGCGCTGGACGAGCAGTGGGGCGCCGCGGTCGTCGCTCGCGCCGAAGGCCGTGACGCTCGTCCCGGCGCCCGCGGGTGGCGACGCGAGGAACACGCTCGTCCCCTCCCCAGCGATCATCCGTGCCTCGACGGAGAGGCGCGTCCCCGAGCCCGTCACGGCGAGGTTGTAGATGAGGGTGTCCGCCGGCGTCTGCGCGGCGAGGGGCCCGGCCAGGGCCGCAGCGCCCAGCGCCACGGCGGCCACGAGCTTGACAGCGGTCGGTCTAGCCAGAGTACTTCATCCCCGTCTCCGCCAAGGTCAGGGCTGTGCCCTCACGTTCGGCGCCCGCTTCGACGACTTCCCCGAGCACCAGCGTATGGTCGCCCGCCGGCATGGTGGCGACGAGCCGACACTCCAGCCAGCCCAGCGCTTGCGTCAACACCGGCGCCCCGGTGACGGGGCCGGCCTTGGCGGGCGTCCCGGTGAGCTTGGCGGGCGCCCCGCCGGGCGACGCACCTCCGAGGCGCGCGGCGAGGTCGCGCTGCTCGGTGGCGAGCACGTTGAGCGCGAAGGCCTTCGCATCGCGGATCATGGGCAGCGCGCGCGACTCGCTCTCGACGGAGGCCACGACCATCGCCGGGGCGAAGGACGCCTGCATCACCCAGGCGGCGGTGATGCCGTGGTCCTGGTCGCCGCTGCGCACCGTCACGGCGTACAACCCATAGGGGAAGAGGCGGAGCACGGTCCGCCGGTCGGCCTCGTTCACGTCGTCGCTCGAAGCGGAAGGATGTTCGAAAAAGTAGCGATGGTCCCCCGGCCGCGCGAGGCGTGCGGCTCGAAAGGATTCGGTATCCCGATGCGTCGGTCCCTCCTCGTGCTCGCCGCGGTGAGCCTCCTCCCCGCCTGCCGCCGGTCCCCCGAACGGCCGGTGGACCTCATCGTCTACGGACGCGTCTGGACAGGGGACACCACGCGGCCCTGGGCGCGCGGCGTCGCCATCCGCGGCGGCACTATCGTCGCCGTGGGCTCGGAACGGGACATCGCCCGATTCCGCGGCCCCCGCACGCACGTGCTCGACAACGGCGACCACAGCGTGGTGCCCGGCTTCGGCGACGCGCACACGCACTTCATCGATGGCGGCTTCCAGCTCACCGCGGTGGACCTGCGCGACGCCGACACCCCGGACGAGTTCGTCCGCCGCATCGCCGCGTTCGCGAAGACCCAGCCGAGCGGCCGCTGGATCCTCGGTGGGGACTGGGACCACGAGCGCTGGCCCGGCGCCCCGCTCCCCCGCAAGGAGTGGATCGACTCGGTGACGCCGCACAACCCGGTGTTCGTGAGCCGGCTCGACGGCCACATGGGCGTCGCCAACAGCGTGGCGCTCCGCCTCGCGCACGTCACGCGCGCGTCCCGCGCCCCCGAGGGGGGCGTGATCGTGCGGGACTCGGCGACCGGCGAGCCGACCGGGGTCCTCAAGGACAACGCCGGCGACGCGGTCTGGCGCGCCATCCCCGACCGGACGCCTGTGGAGATCGACAGCGCTCTCGCGGCTGCCCTGCGTCACGCCGCGGAGATGGGCCTGACGACGGTGCACGTCATGTCGTCGGGCTGGAGCGACCTCGCGGCGCTGAAGCGCGCCCGGGCCCGCGACGCCCTCACCGCCCGCATCTACGACTTCGTGCCGCTGGCCACGTGGCGCATGCTCGCCGACTCCGTGCGCGCCGACGGCCGCGGCGACGATTGGCTCCGCTGGGGTGGCCTGAAGGGCTTCATGGACGGGTCCCTCGGCTCGACCACCGCAGCCTTCTTCGCCCCCTACCGCGACGCGCCCACCAGCCGGGGCATGCTGGTCACGGATTCCGCCACGATGCGCGGCTGGATCCTCTCGGCGGACAGCGCCGGCCTCCAGGTGGCGGTCCACGCCATCGGCGACCGCGCCGACGCGATGCTCCTCGACTTCTACGCCGAGGCCGCCCGCCTCCACGGACCCCGGGAACGCCGCTTCCGGATCGAGCACGCGCAGCATCTCCGGCAGGCGGACATCCCACGCTTCGCGCAGATGGGCGTGATCCCCTCGATGCAGCCCTATCACGCCATCGACGACGGCCGGTGGGCGTGGAAGCGCCTCGACACCCTCCGGCTCCGCGGCACCTACGCCTTCAAGAGCCTCCTCGCCACCGGCGCCCCCCTCGCTTTCGGCAGCGACTGGACCGTCGCGCCCCTCTCGCCGATGCTCGGCATCTACGCCGCCGTCACCCGGCGGACGCTCGACGGGAAGAACCCCGGCGGGTGGTTCCCCGACGAGAAGATCACCCTCGAGCAGGCGCTCCGGGCGTACACCTCCAGCGTCGCGTTCGCGGGATTCATGGAGGGAAGGACCGGCGTCCTGCGCCCCGGGATGCTCGCCGACGTCACGCTCCTCGACCACGACCTGTTCGGTACGCCGGCAGACAGTCTCAACGTGGTGAAAGTGGTGTCCACCATCGCTGGAGGCCGCATCGTCCACGGCCGCCGTTGATTCCCGGATAGTCCCGGGTATTTTGCTCGGCTATGGCCACGAGGACGAAGTCGGGTGAGCGCACGCTGCGCCTCCAGCGCGCGGAGCTGCTCGCCGCCTACCGCCTGATGCTCCTGTCGCGCCGGATCGACGACAAGGAGATCCAGCTCAAGCGGCAGAACCGGATCTTCTTCCAGATCTCGGGCGCCGGGCACGAGGCCGTCCTCGCGGCCGCCGGCGCGTGCCTCAAGGCCGGCTACGACTGGTTCTACCCCTACTACCGCGACCGCGCCCTCTGCCTCGCCCTCGGCATGACGCCGGCGGAGATGTTCCTGTCGGCGGTCGGCGCCGAGGCGGACCCGAACTCGGGCGGCCGGCAGATGCCCTCCCACTGGGGGCACAAGCGCCTCAACATCGTGAGCCAGTCGAGCCCCACGGGCACCCAGTGCCTCCAGGCGGTCGGCTGCGCCGAGGCGTGGCTGCGCTGGGACCGCGTCCCGGCTGCGCGCGAGCGGGTCGGCCCGGTATACGCCGACGAGGTCGTGTACTGCTCGCTGGGTGACGGGACGACGAGCCAGGGGGAGTTCTGGGAGGCGCTGAACACCGCGTCCAACCTCAAGCTGCCGGTGCTCTTCCTCGTCGAGGACAACGGCTACGCCATCTCGACCCCCATCGAGGTCCAGACGGCGGGACGGTCCATCTCCCAGCTCGTATCGCCATTCCCCGACCTCCTCGTCGAGGACGTGGACGGGTGCGACTACGAGGCCGCGTACGACGTCCTCGCCCGGGCCGTGGCGCACTGTCGCGCGCGGCGCGGACCGGCGCTGGTCCACGCGCACGTCATCCGGCCGTATTCCCATTCCCTTTCCGACGACGAGGTGATGTATCGGCCCGCTGGGGAGCGGGACGCCGACGCCCTCCGTGACCCGATCAAGCGCCTCGCGGCGCGCCTCGTTGACGAGGGGCTCGCCACGCGGCAGGACCTCGACGCCCTGGCGGCGGAGGTGGATGCCGAGGTGACGGCCGCGGCCGATGCGGCGCTCGTGGCACCGCAGCCGGCCCCGGAAACGGCCCTCCGGTTCGTGTACTCGCCGGATGTGGATCCCACCGCGGCGGCCTTCGATACGGAGGACGCGCCACAGTCCTCGGGCGACCCCACGACGATGGTGGATCTCCTCAACGCCTGCCTGCGCGATGAGATGGAGCGGGACCCGCGGATCGTGGTGTTCGGCGAGGACGTCGCGGACGTCTCGCGGGAGGAGTACCTCGGCAAGCTGAAGGGCAAGGGCGGGGTGTTCAAGGTGACGTGGGGCCTCCAGAAGCGGTTCGGCGGAGACCGCGTCTACAACTCGCCCCTCGCCGAGGCCAACATCATCGGGCGCGCCGTGGGGCTCGCCACGCGCGGCTTCAGGCCCGTCGTCGAGATCCAGTTCTTCGACTACATCTGGCCCGCGTTCATGCAGATCCGCGACGAGCTCGCGGTGATGCGCTGGCGCTCGAACAACGCCTTCAGCGCCCCGGTGGTGATGCGGGTGGCGTACGGCGGGTACCTCAAGGGCGGCGCGCCGTACCACTCCCAGACGGGGGCGTCCATCTTCGCCCACACGCCGGGACTGCGCGTGGTGTGCCCGTCCACGGCGCTCGACGCCAACGGCCTGCTGCGCACCGCGATCCGCGCCGACGACCCCGTCCTGTTCCTGGAGCACAAGCACCTGTACCGCCAGACGTACAACAAGGCGAAGTATCCGGGCCCCGAGTTCAGCATCCCGCTGGGCAAGGCGAAGGTGGTGCGCCCGGGCGCCGACCTCACGGTGGTGACGTACGGGGCCTTGGTGCAGCGCTCCGTGACCGCCGCGAACGAGCTCGCGGAGACGTCCGGCCTCGACGCCGAGGTCATCGACCTGCGGTCCCTCTCCCCAGTGGATTGGGAGATGGTGGGCGCCTCCGTGCGCCGGACCAGCCGCGTCCTCGTGGCGACGGAGGACGCCCTGTCGTGGGGGTACGGCGCGGAGATCGCCGCGCGCATCGGCAGCGACCACTTCGCCTGGCTGGATGCGCCCGTCCGCCGCCTCGCGTCCCTCGACACCTTCGTGGCCTACGCCCCGGACCTCGAGGACCACATCCTTCCGCAGGTCGCCGACATCGCGGCCGCGATTAGGGAGCTGGCCGCATTCTGAACGACGGCGCCGCGGCGCAGCGGCGCGCACTCTTCGGGCTGCTCTTCCTCGTCTCCGGCGCCACCGGCTTGGTCTACGAGCTGGTCTGGACGAGGGATCTCTATCTGTTCTTCGGCTCCACCATCCACTCGATCACGACGGTCGTCGCCGCGTACATGGGCGGGCTCGGGCTCGGCGCGTACCTCCTCGGCCGCCTCGCCGACCGGCGGAGGGACCCCGCGCGCTTCTACGGCCTCCTCGAGATCGCCATCGGCGTCTTCGGCCTCGCTTCGGCGTGGATCCTCGACGGCGTCGGCGCCGCGTACCTGGCCCTCGCGCGCGTGGTCGCCCCGGGCGTGTGGTCCGCCGCAGGGATCAAGTTCCTCTTCGCGTTCACCGTGCTGCTCATCCCGACGTTCCTGATGGGCGGGACGCTGCCGGTCCTCACGCGCGCTTTCGCGGGGACCCGGCTCGGCCAATACCGCAACCAGCTCGCGCTCTTCTACGGGATCAACACCCTCGGCGGGATGGCCGGCTGCGCCCTGGCGGGGTACGTCCTCATCGAGGCCGTGGGGCTGCGCGGCACGCTGCTCGCCGTCGGGATCGTCAACCTCCTGCTCGGGGGTGCCGCACTGCTCTTCGCCGGGCGCGCCCCCTCGGAGGCGCCGGCGCAGGCGGAGTCCGCTGGGGAGGAGCCGGGGGCGGCGGACGCCGAACCGGCCGACGAGCGCACCCGCCGGCTCGCGATCTGGCTGATCGGCGTGACCGCCTTCGCCTCGCTCCTCTACGAGATCGGCTGGACGCGGGTCCTGGTGCTGGTCCTCGGCAGCTCGACCTATGCCTTCACGACGATCCTCGTGGCGTTCCTCGCGGGGATCGGCCTCGGCAGCCTCCTCGCCACGGGGCGCGGCCGCCCCCCACGGGAGCTGCTGCTGGGGGCGGCGTTCGCGCAGGCGGGGATCGCCGTGTTCGCCTCGCTCCTCTTTCCCTTCTTCCGCGGACTGCCGACCTACATCGTCGCGACGATGCAGGTGGGATTCCTGAGCGCGCCGGACCTGCTCACCCTCCACGCCCTCGCCGCGGGCGCGGTCGTGCTGCCCGCCGCGGTCGGCATGGGCATCTCCTTCCCGCTCCTCGCCGAACTCGCGGCACGCCGCGGGTCGGGCGCCGGCGCGGAGGCGGGCCGGGCGTACTTCGCGAACACGCTGGGCAGCATCCTCGGGTCGGCGCTCACCGGCTTCATCCTCATCCATACCCTCGGGAGCGAGCGCACCCTCGTCCTCGGCGTGCTGATCAACGTGGGCGCGACCGCGGGCATCGTCTGGTGGCTCGCGCGCCTGCGGGGCGGGTCGGGATTGCCCCCTGCCCTCGAGCGCATCCCGCTCCTCCTCGCGGCCCTGGCGCTGGTCGTCGCGCTTGCGACGCCGGGGTGGTCCCCGCGCGTCCTCGACCGCGGCCCGACCATCTACGGACGCGAGAAGATGGATGCCGACCAGCTCGACAGCTTCCTGCGCGGGGTCGGTGCGGAGCAGATGAGCTTCGAAGAGGGGTGGAACGCGGCCGTCTCCGTATGGCGGAACGGCGGCTCCACCTGGCTCAAGACCAACGGGAAGGCGGACGCGTCGTCGCTGGGCGACATGAACACGCAGGTGCTCGTCGGCCTGCTCCCGGCGCTCGCGCACCCGCACCCGCGCCGGGCCTTCGTGGTCGGCTTCGGGAGCGGCGTCTCGGTGCGCTCCCTCGCCGACGCGCCGGGCGTCGAGCGCGTGGATGTGGCGGAGATCGAAGGGGCGGTGCTGCGGGCGAGCCGGTTCTTCGCGGATGTGAATCACGATGTACTCCACGACCCCAAGGTGCACATCATCGAGGACGACGCGCGAAGCGCGCTGCAGCTGGCGCGCGAGCCGTACGACGTCATCGCCTCGGAGCCGTCGAATCCGTGGATCGCCGGGGTCGCCTCCCTCTTCACGGCCGACTACTTCCGCATCGCGGCGGCGCGCCTGCGCCCCGACGGCATCCTCGCGCAGTGGCTGCAGACCTACAAGGTGCCCGTCGGGCTCGTGGCCGTGGTGGTGCGCAACGTCCGGGCGGTGTTCCCCCACGTCCAGATCTGGTACTCCAACCCGTCCGACCTGATCATCCTCGCCTCGCGCCAGCCGATCCGCTGGGACCGCGAGCGGGTGGCCCGGGCGTTCGCCGCGGGCGGACCGACGGGCGCCGCGATGCGCGACTGGCTGCAGATGGATCGCGCCGACCAGTGGCTCGGCCACTACCTCCTGGGGGAGAAGGGGTCCGCGGCGCTCGCCGCCGGCGCGCCCTTCGTCCACAGCGACGACCGGCCGGCCCTCGAGTTCGTGGCGGCGCGGTCGCTGCTCGTCGGGTCGCAGAGCCTCGTGTTCGATTCGCTGCTGGCGATCAAGGAGGCCCTCGGCGAGCGGGTGCCCGACGGCGCCGAGTGGCCGGCGACCACGGAGACGGTGGATGCGGCGTACGGGCACGCGCTCCCCTCCTGGACCCCGCTCGCGCTGACGCTGGTTCAGCGGCTGTCCGACGGCTCGCCGCGCGACGCCGACAGGGCGATGGAGTTGGGCCACGTGCTGACGGACCGGCGCGATTTCCGCGGCGCTATCGCCGCGTACGACCGCGCCGTCGCGCAGCGGCCGCGCGACGCCGCGGCGCTGATCGGGGCGGGGATGGCGCGGTACGCGCTCTCGGAGTTCCACGAAGCACGCACCTTCCTCCAGCGCGCGCGGGCGGCCGGGGGCGGGGACAGCGTCCTCGTCGCGGCCTTCCTCGGCGACATCGCGGTGCGCGACCACGACGACTCCACGGCGGTCACGGAGACCCTCCGGGCCCTCCGCGGCCTGCGGCCGACCATCGCGACGCCCGTCCCCGGCGCGATCGACCCCGTCCTCCGCACCTTGGCGGGCCGGGCCGGCCCCGACGTGGCGGGCCCCCTCTTCGACTACGCCGCGGCGTCCCGTCCCTCGTGGGACCTGGCGTTCTTCGGCGGCGCGCAGGTGTACGCGCGCGGCGGCCCGGCGGGCTGCCGTCGGGCGGCGGCGTTCGCCGAACAGCTGACGCGCTTCGGATGGCGGGAGCGCGAGATGATCGCGCTCCTCCGTCCCTGCGTGGAGGTGTCCTCGAACTAGCGGTGGGGCTGGGGCGCCGTCAGGACGGCGTGGGCGGGGTGTCCCGGGTGAGGTGCCGGATCTCGCTCGCGGCGCCGATCGCGGCGTCCACGTCGAGGGAGAGGGCGCGGGCCTGTTGCGTGGCCATCGTGAGGTCGCCCAGCGCCTCGCCGACGCCAGCGGACCGCAGGCGCAGCAGGTCGAACCGCACGTTCTGCATCGCCAGCATGCACGACTCGAATTGGGACGCGAGCACCTCGCGCCGCCGGCTCAGCTCGCCGACGGTCTGGCGCTGCCGCTCGAGCAGGCTGATCCGCCGCTCGCGATCGCTCGACTCCGCCTCCTGCTGCAGGGCCGCGATCCGCGCGTCCAGCTTGTCCACCGTCTCCACGTCGATGTCGCGGTCGAGGATGCTCAGCGTGCGGGCGAGGTCGATGGCTCGCTCGAGCAGTTGGTCCACCGTCGGCACCACGTCGGGGAGCATCTTCCGCTCGGACTTCGACATCCGTTCCAGCATCGCGATGATCGCCGTTCGGTCCTTGCGCGCCTGCTCGATCGCCGGGGCCCGCTTGCCGAAGTCCGCCGGTGAGCCGCGCAACAGCCCGGCGGCACCGCGCTCCTTTGACTCGATCGCGTCCGGCGCCGGCGGGCGGTAGATCACGTCCTTCCACGAGTACCCCGCCGACCACAGCCGGGCGTAGTCCCGCGCGACGAAGAACCCCCAGATTGCCGTGATGGGCATGAACCACGGGTTGTGGAACCCGTTGGTCGCGAGGTTGATCAGGATCAGCATGCCGTTCACCGACGCGAAACTGGCCAGCTTCCGCCGGAACCGCACGACCATCAGCGGTTCGCCGGAGGCCTTGGCCTGCGCCGCGATCTCCTCTTCCTCGAGGCGCTTCTTGTCGATGCCGTGGCGGGCGGCGCGCAGCGCGGCCCGCTCCGCGCGCCGCCCCGACCGGCCGCCGAGCACGTCGGCGCCGACAACGAGGCCGGCCACCGATCGGCCGGTGCGCGAGGACGCGCGCCCTCGGCCGGCGTCCTCCCGGGGGAGCGCGCCGCGGGCCGTGGCGGAGCGCGGGAGCTCCGTCGCGCGCGGCGGCGGCGGGGTGTAGGTCCCCGACTCCAGCGCCCGGCGCAAGGCGTCGGCCGTCGGCCAGCGGCGCTCCGGGTCCTTTTCCAGGCAGCGCATCACGGTCTGCCCCAGCTCCCGGGGGATGTCCGGGCGCATCAGTTCCACCGGCGTCGGCTCCTCCGAGATCTGCTTCATCAGCAGGCCCGGCACCGTCGGCGCCTGGAACGGCAGCTCCCCGGTGACCATCTGATAGGCGACCACGCCGAGGGAGTAGATGTCGGACCGGCCGTCGATCTCCCGCTCCCCCGCCGCCTGCTCGGGGCTCATGAAGGCCGGCGTGCCGATCGCGATCCCTGCTTCGGTGAGTGTGCCCCCGCTCGCCGTCAGCGCCTTCGCGATCCCGAAGTCCGTCACCATCACCCGGCCGCGCGTCCCCTCGAGGAGGATGTTGTCGGGCTTCACGTCGCGGTGGATCACCCCCTGCTGGTGGGCGGCGGCGAGCGCGTCGGCGGTCTCCCGGCAGATGCGGCGCGACTCGTCGATGGAGAGCCGCCCCCGGCGCTTCAGCCGCAGCGCCAGCGACTCGCCGTCCACGTAGCCCATCACGAAATAGACGAAGTCGTCGGCTTCGCCGACGCTGTGGATGGGGACCACGTTGGGGTGGGAGATGCGCGCCGCCGTCTCCGCTTCGCGCATGAACCGCGCGCGGATGTCGGAGCGGTAGGCGAGCTCCGGCGGCAGGACCTTGATCGCGACGGAGCGCTTGAGCCGCTCGTCACGGGCCTTGTAGACGACGCCCATCCCGCCGCGCCCGATCTCGCCCTCGATCGTGTAGGCGTCACCGAGCGTCGCCGCCAGGCGTGCCTGCAGGCCTCCGTCGCCGGCGCCGATCGTCATAGGGCAGGATGCGGCATCGCGGCATAGATTAGCGGCGGCGGCCCGGTGTGGCAACTGCGAACGGCCCGTTCCTGCCAGATTGGCGCAGGTTCCGGGTCCACAGGTGGCACGAAGGGTGCTTGATCGGAGGATGATCCCGAATCGGTACCATCCACGACCTGCGAGAGCGGCCGATGAACGACCCCGTGACCCTGCCCGTCCTTCCCCTGCGCGAGCTGGTCCTCTACCCCGGCACCACGTCGCCGATCAGCGCCGGTCGGCCGGGCACGCTGCGCGCGATCGAGACGGCGCTCAAGGACGAAAAGCGGCTCATCTTCGCGGTGGCGCAGCGCGAGAACGTCGAGCAGGTCACTCCCGAACTCCTGCACTCGATGGGCACGGTGGCCCGGATCGGCCAGGTGCAGCGCGGCCTCGGCGGCGTGCAGCTGGTCCTCCACGGCGAGTACCGCGCGGCGGCCGTCCACATCACGGAGCGCGAGGGATATCTCGAGGCGACGCTGCGTGAGGTCGCCGACCTGGCGCCCCTCGACCCCGCCGAGCCGGCCTTCCAGGCGCTCTACAAGGAAGCGCGCGAGCGCGCGGCGGAGCTGGCGCAGAAGAGCGGCCTCCCCGAGGAGATGGTCCAGCAGACGCTCGCGGGGGTGAGTGATCCGGGGCGGTTCGCGGACCTGGTGGCCGGGTACATCGACCTCAAGACCCCTGAGCGGCAGTCCCTCCTCGAGACGCTGTCGGTCGAGGACCGTCTCCGGCGGATCCTCATCCAGATGCAGCGCCAGATCGCCGTCGCCGACGCGCAGGAGGACATCAAGTCGCAGGTGCAGGAGGAGATCGGCGAGCGGCAGCGCGAGATGTACCTGCGCGAACAGCTGAAAGCGATCCGCCGCGAGCTGGGGGACGGGAACGAGGACGAGGACGTCGCGGCGCTGCGGGAGAAGCTCGAGAAGCTCGAGCTCCCCGAGGCGGCGTGGAAGGAGGTCGAGCGCGAGCTCAACCGGCTCGAGCGCGCGGCCCGGGAGTCCATGGAGGCCCAGGTCATCCGGACCTTCCTCGAGTGGATCGCCGAGCTGCCGTGGAACGTACGCTCGGAGGATCTCCTCGACACGGCGCGGGCCCACCAGGTCCTGGAGGAGGATCATTACGGCCTCGGCGACGTGAAGGAGCGGGTGCTGGAGTTCCTCGCGGTGCGGCAGCTGCGCAAGCGCGCCGACGCCGCGGCTGAGAAGCAGGCGGAGGGCGGCGCGGTGAAGGGCCAGGAGGACGATCGCGTCTTCCAGCACGGGCCGATCCTCCTCTTCGTCGGCCCCCCGGGCACCGGCAAGACGTCCATCGCCAAGTCCATCGCCCGTGCGATGGGGCGGAAGTACGTGCGCATCTCCCTGGGTGGCGCCCGCGACGAGGCGGACATCCGCGGCCACCGGCGCACCTACGTCGGCGCCCTCCCAGGCCGCATCATCCAGGGGATGAAGCAGGCGGGCACCAAGAACCCCGTCTTCCTCCTCGACGAGGTGGACAAGCTCGGCGTCTCCTTCCAGGGCGACCCCGCCGCGGCGCTCCTCGAGGTCCTCGACCCCGCGCAGAACGATTCCTTCACCGACCACTACCTCGGCGTGCCGTTCGACCTGTCCGAAGTGCTCTTCATCGCGACCGCGAACGTGCTGCAGAACATTCCCGGCCCGCTCCTCGACCGGATGGAGACGGTGGAGTTCTCCGGCTACACGGAGCAGGAGAAGCTCGGCATCGCGCGCCAGTACCTCGTGCCGCGCCAGCTCCGCGAGAACGGCCTGGGCGACGGCCAGATCGCCGTCGATGACTCTGCGATCCGCGAGATCATCAGCGGTTTCACGCACGAGGCTGGCGTGCGCCAGCTCGAGCGGGAGCTCGGGCGGCTCGCGCGGAAGGTGGCACGGCGCGTGGCCGGCGGAGCCGTGGAACGGATCGTGGTGGACGGCGCGGAGGTGAAGAAGGAGCTGGGCCGGCCGAAGGTGCGGCCGGAGCGGGCGGCCCGCGAGGACGCCGTGGGCGTCGCGACCGGGATGTACTACACGCCCAGCGGCGGCGACATCATGTTCGTCGAGGCGGCGCTGATGGCGGGGAAGGACGATCTCGTGCTGACCGGCCAGCTCGGAGACGTGATGAAGGAGTCCGCGCGCGCGGCCCTGAGCTACGCCAAGAAGAACGCGACCGCGCTCGGCGTCCCCGAGGGCGCGCTCCTCGACCGGCAGATCCACATCCACGTCCCCGCCGGCGCGGTGCCGAAGGACGGCCCCTCCGCCGGCGTCACGATGGCGACGGCGCTGATCAGCGCGCTGACCAACCGGCCGACGCGCCACAACGTGGCGATGACCGGCGAGATCACGCTCCGGGGCACGGTGCTGCCCATCGGCGGGCTGAAGGAGAAGGTCCTCGGAGCGGCGCGGGCGGGGATCACCGACATCGTCCTGCCGAAGGAGAACGAGCGCGACCTCGAGGACCTGCCCGAAGAGGTGCGGCGCCAGCTCGTCTTCCACCCCGTCGAGACGCTCGACGAAGTGCTCTCCGTGGCCCTCGGGAGCCGGGACACGCCGGCGGTCAACGCGCTGCTGAAGAGCGCGCGCTAGGGGTCCCGCCGCCGCCTACTACCAGCGCAGCAGCCAGCCGGTCGCGCCGTGGAGCAGGCGGTCGGCGGCGGCCTGCGGCGTCGGCTCCGTGCCGACGCGGAACCACTCCGGGAGACTGGCGTCGGTGGTGTCCGAGGCCGCGGGAGCCCCGTCGGCGCGGCGCACGCGCATCGCGACGAGTCCCGTCGGGGGCGCCCACGGCGCGGGGACGGGCCGGTGCGCGTACACGGCGGCGGCGAAGGCGGCCCAGATCGGGGCGGCCAGAGTCCCGCCGAAGGCACCGGGCGTGATGGTCCGCGGACGGTCGAATCCCATCCAGACCCCCGCCACCAGGTCGGGGGTGAGTCCCACGAACCAGACGTCGGCGTTGTCGTTGGTCGTGCCGGTCTTCCCCGCTACGGCGAGCCCGGCCGGAGCGCCTTGACGCGCCGCGGTGCCGGTGCCGCGCGCCACCGCATCGCGCAGCATGTCCACCATCTGGAACGCCGTGCCGGAGTCCAGCACCTGCACCGGTTGCGGTGCGGGTGCCTCGTAGACCGGCAGTCCCGCGGACCCCTGCACGACCGTGACGATCCGCGCCGGCGCGTAGCGGCCGAGGGTGGCGAGAGCGCCGTAGGCGCCGATCAGTTCGATAGGGCGCACGTCGGCGGCGCCGATTGCCGTCGGGGCGAACGGCGGGACGTCGGTCGTGAGGCCGAAGCGGTGCGCCGTCGCGACCACCGAGTCCATTCCCGCCCTGAGCGCGAGGCGGACCGCGGGGACGTTGATCGAGCGCAGCAGCGCCGTCCGCATCGTCACCGTGCCGTGCCACGCCCGGTCGCTGTTCTCCGGCGCCCACATTGTGCCGTCGCCCTTCGGGAGGCTGAGAGGGCTGTCGTCGAGGAGCGTGGTCGGCGGCATCCCCTGGACGAGCGCGGCGGCGTACACGAACAGCTTGAAGGCGGAGCCCGCCTGACGGCGCCCCTGCACCGCGCGATCGAACTCCGAATCACGGAAGTCCCTGCCGCCGACGAGCGCGAGCACGTCGCCGCTCGCCGGATCGAGCGCGACGAGCAGGCCCTGGAGGTACGGGGCCTCGCCGGCCGTGGCGCGGGCGGCTCGCGTGCCGTACCGGGGCCACTGATAGCCCGGCAACGCCTCCACCCGTGCGAGGCCGCCGGCCAGCGCCGCGTTGGCGGCGTTCTGCGCATCCGGATCGATGGTGGTCTGGACGGAGAGCCCGCCGTTGTTCACGGCGGCGATCCCGTAGCGCTGCACGAGCCACCGTCGCACCCACTCCACCGCGTACGGCGCCCGCGTGCTGAACCCGGCGTCGGGCGCGAGGCGGAGCGGCTCACGCATCGCCGCGCGCGCGGCCTCCGGACTCAGGTAGCGCTCCTCCTCCATCCGCTGGAGCACGAGGTTCCGCCTCGTCAGCGCGCGATCGGGGTGGGCGCGCGGGTCGTACTGCACCGGCGATTTCGGGAGCGCGGCGAGGAGCGCGGCCTCCGCCACCGTGAGCGCGGCGGCGTCCTTGGCGAAGTAGTGGCGCGCCGCGGCCTCGACCCCGAACCAGCCGTGCCCGAACGGGATGTAGTTGAGATACGCCTCGAGGATCTCGGCCTTGGTGTGACCCCGCTCGAGCGCGCGGGCCATCGTAGCCTCGCGCATCTTCCGCCCGAGCGTCATCTCACGGCGGTCCACCTCCGCGGGGTACATCGCGCCGATGAGCTGCTCGGTGATGGTGCTGGCTCCCCGGGAGCCGAACCCGCGCAGCAGATTGTCCCGGATCGCGCCCACCAGGCCGATCACGTCCACGCCGTCATGCTGATAGAAGCGCCGGTCTTCCGTCGCCACGAAAGCCTGCCCGACGTAGGCCGGAAGCTCCACCATCCTGGCCCAGCTCCTCGCTTGGGGGCCGATCTCCGCCAGAAGTCCGCCGTTGCGGTCGTACACGACCGTAGAGAGCTTAGGGCGGACAATCTCAACATCTTGTGCCACTTGCGCTTGGGCGCATTGGAATGCGAGCGCCAACCATGCGGTTGACAGCGCCAGCGACGCACTGAACCTAGCGCCAGGCACAGAGATCCACGGCGACCTGGGCGAGCAGGGATGCGGACCTCGTCGCGGACTCGGGCACCGTGCCGGGTTCCCCGCGAGCTAGGAGCGAGTTACCGACCGATGATGCAACGATAAGCCTGGCAATGGATTGAGCGTCGATGTCGTCCCTGAAGTAGCCCTTGCGCTGTCCGTCGTCGATGGCGGCGCGGATGTTGGTCGATGCCTTCTGCAGCCAGCCGTTCACGGTCCGTTCCGCCTCAGCCGGAACCGGCCGCCCTGAGACACACTCGGAAACCAGGAGGGCAGCCCCGGACGTCCTCCCGAACCAGGACGCCATATCCGCGACGCACCGCCGAAGCGATTCCGTGGGGGTCGGCGCGGTGAGCTGAGAGTCCGGTGCGCCGAGGAAGGTGGCGGCGGCGACTGCGGCGTAAAGGCCGTCTTTCGATCCGAAGTAATGGAATATCAACTGCTTATTCGCACCTGCCGCCGCAGCGATACGCTCGACGCGTGCCCCGGAGTAGCCGAGGTCGGCGAACTCCCCGCGAGCCGCATCGAGGATGGCTTCCTTCCGCGATCCCGTTGCCAACCGACCCCCATTCAACCGGACGGTTGGCAACGGTAAGGTGAGGTACCGGTCTGGTCAATAGGCCGGCCACGCGCTAGCGCGACCTGGCTCCCTCCGCAGGCGCCTGGCGCAGGGGCGTCTGGGCGGTGGGCCAGCGGGCCCCCAGGTCGTTCCAGTTCATAATCGCGTTGAACGCGAGCGCGAACGACCCCTGCGTCTGCCAGCGCCAGAAGGGGCGGATGGCGAAGAGGACGATGTGGCCGGCGCCGTCGGGCACATCCACGACGGCTGGCCGTCCCGCGAGCTCAGTCCCGTTCTCGAGCTGGCCGGAGATGAGGAGCGAGTCGGACTTCGGATGGAAGCGGAGGACGACGCGCGGGGTGGAGCGCCACAGGTCGCGGACCACGCTCGAGTCCCGTTCCTGCTCGGAACCGGTCGCGTCGATCGAATCCACCTGGAGGAGCGGCGCCTGGCTGAAGTACACGGGCAAGGTGTCGGCGTAGCCGTAGGCGATGGGACTGAGCGGGTCCGTCACCCTCGCCCGGAAGACGGCGCCGCGCGCGCGGAGCTGCCGCGGCTCGACGACGCTCACCCCGCGGCCGAAGCCCGCCTGCACCGGCAGAGCGGCCGTGCCCCCTTCGGTGATGAGGAGCCCGCCGCGGCGCAGCCACGCGTCGAGCCGCACGAGCCCGTCCAGGCCGATCCCCGGCCGGACGTCGTCGGTCTGGTCCTCACGCCCGAGATTCGGGGTCTCCGCCGTCCGCTTCCACGGGATCGGCGGACCCGCCATCGGCATGCCGGTGATCAGCGACCGCGCATTGAACCCGGCCTGTGGCAGCACGAGGACGTCGAGCGCGGCCAGGCGGCTGCTGTCGCGCAGCTGCTGGGTGGACAGATACGTGTACGGGATGCCGAGCCGGTCGAAGGCGTAGCGCACCCAGCCTTCGTCCTGGGTGTTCGTCCACGAGTGGACCATCCCGATGCGCGGGACGTCGAGCTCGTGGCGTGGAGCGGACGGCGCCTCCCGCACGGCCACGCCGGCGAGGCCCAGGGAGTCGAGCGCCCCGGCGACCTGCCGCTCCGCGTCCCGCGGCGCGCCGGCGAGGGGGATGATCACCGTGCCGGCCGGGAAGCTCTGCCCCGCGACGGAGAACGAATCCTCCGCGGCGTACATCCGGATCTGCCGCAGCCGGAACCGGAAGACGATGAGGTTGCTCTCCGTGGTGGCGGGGACCAGGATCGCCGCGCGGCCGCTCTCGGCGCCGGTCAGGGTCCCGCGGGGGCGCACGTCGTCAGTGAGGAGCGTGAGAGGCTGCGCCAGTACGCTCGAATCCGCGATGGCCCTGGTGATGACGTTGCGCAGCGCGCCGAGGGTCCACCCCGTGTCGTCGTAGGGGCTGGGATCCGTCGGGCGATAGGTCTGGATGCCGAGGAGGTTGTCGGCCAGCGGGCCGTACGGCTGGTCCATCCGGACCACATAGTCCCCCTCGGCCACCGGGACGCTGCCGGCGGCGAACGCGCGGTCGGCGCGGTGCACCTCGATCCCCTGCAGGCGGAAGAGGTTCACCAGCTCGGCGGCCTCCACCCGTCGCGCCTGGGCCGCCGGGATGAGCCAGGCGTACGGCGCCCGGGTCCGGCCCCGCTCCACCGCGCGCCGCGACTTCAGCCAGAAGTTCTCGAGGAAGCGCGGGCCGTTGTGGGCCACGTAATCCAGGGCCACCAGGGCGCCCGACTCCTGGTAGTTGATGTTGTTGCGGATGCACCAACGGACGCCGTTGAGCGGCGGGTTGGGTCGGTACCACTCGACGCTGGTCTGCGCCGGCCCGAGGCGCGCGGTGTCGCACTCCGCGCCGAACGACGTGTACGTCTCGTAGAACCGGCCGATGCTGTTCCGCAAATTCGCGATGAACATGATGTAGTTCGGCGTCCACCCGTCATAGAAACCGTGCGTCCAGACGCCGGGGAGCCCGCGCTTCGTGAGCTCGCCGATCTCCTGCATCGCCAGCGTGTACCACTCGTCGACCGTGATCGCGTCGATCGCGCGGTTGTAGGGCCCCGTGCCGGTGGAGGCGTACAGGAACGGGACCGACTCGTGCAGGTCGTGCAGGATCGTGGGGTGCCACTCGAAGTACGCGGCGAGGATGTTCCGCGAGAGCACCTGCGAGATCACCATCCCGTCGCGGTTGTTGTCGTGCGCGGTGTACTTGCCCCAGTAGACGAGCGGTGGGCGGACGCCGTGGTGGCTGCGCCCGTACATGTACACGTCCACCATCTTGTCGCGGCCGTCCACCTCGAGGACCGGCGTGATGAGCACGACCTCGTGCTCCCGGATGCCGCGGATCATCGCACCCTCGTCCACCGCGAGGCGGTAGGCGAGCTCCATGAGCATCTCCGGCGAGCCCGTCTCCGGCGAGTGGATGGACCCCGTGAGGTAGTAGATCGGCTTCCCCCGACCGATGAGGGCGTGCGCGTCCTCCTCGGAGAGGCCGCGCGGATCGGCCAGGCGGCGCGTGACCTCGCGGTACCCGTCGAGGCCTGCGATCGTCGCGGAGTCGGCGATCGCGGCGGCGATCATCTCCCGTCCCTCGTCCGACATCCCGATGCTGAACACCCGAACGCGCGGCGTCGCCGCGGCGAGCGCGCGGAAGTAGCGGTTGATGTCCGCCACGTGGCTCAGGCGGCCGACGGTCCCGGGCACGTACCCCAGGACGGCCAGCGGCGTGGGCACCCGCGGGTCCGCGGGGAGATGGTCCGTCAGGTCGGTGTTGAAGCGCGGCTCCGATGTGGAGGCGCGGATCTGGCGCGTGTACGCCGTGTCGAGCGGCTGCTGGGCGGCCGCGTGGGCGGCGATCGCGGCGGCGGCCACGAGGGAGACGGCGAGCGGGCGGAGCATGGGGCGCTCCCGGTTGAGCGTGGGGGTCGGACGGGATCGGGCGAGCGAATGTGCAGCGGGGTGGGCGCGGCGGCAAGACGGCGGGCGGCGGAGCGCGACGCCGCCTACCGCCCGAGGTCAGCTGGGCGGATTCCCGGCGAATCCCCGCTGGGCGTCGCGGAACGCCTCGGTGACGCCGAGAACGTGCTGCTCGAGCGCGGCGAAGTCCTCCCGCACGAGGGGCCGCTGCTCGGCGGCAAGCCGCGCGACCGCCTGCTCCGCCGCCCGGCCGCGGTCGGTGACGAGGGGGAATCCGTACGAGCCGCCGGAGCCCGCCAGGCGATGGAAGTAGCGCTGTAAATCGGCGAGCGCGGCCAGGTCCTTGGTCCGCAACCGACCCAGCGCCTCTGAGAGCTCGCGGACCCGTTCAGGCGAATCCGCGAGGTACTCCGCGCGCAAGAGCTGCATCGCCTGCGCGAGCGGCTCGTGACCGTCGTCGTCCATCGCGCGTTCCTCCGGGGGACCGGACCTCAAGATACGCGCGGCACTGTGGCCGTGGCGAGCTCGCGTCGCAGGAGATGGCGTAGGAAGGGCACGAGGCCGCCGTTGGCGGAGCGTATCCCCTCGGCGCGGGTCCCCGAGAGGATCCCGCAGACCGCGATGGTGCGGTCGCACACCAGCGCCACCGGAAGTCCCCCCCAGTACGCCGTGAGCTCGGCGGAGGGGACCGCCCGGAGCGCGGCACCCTCGGGCGCCGGCGCGCCGAGCGAGACCACCTTCCACGCGACGCCGCGGCTCCGGGCGCGCGCGAGTGCCTCGCCGACGAAGGGGGCCCACGGACCGACCACAGCGAGGACCTCGTGTTCCGCGTCGTCCGCCGCCGCCGCCGCCGCGTCGAAGAGCGCCGCCGAGCCCTCCAGGCACTCCACTTCCCGGCCCGCGGCGGCCGGGGTCCGTGAGCGGGACCCGGTCCGCACGCCGAACTCCCCGGCGAGCGTCTTCAGGTCCAGCTCCGCGCGCTTCGCGAGGATTGCGATCGCGTCAGCCGGGTCGGCCGCCCGGTACGTCGCCGGCCGTCCGCCACTCGACCGGGCGACGCCGCGAACCACCAGGGCGTCGAGCGCCTGATAGACGTTCGCGCGTGCGAGCCCCGTGTCCCGCGCGATGGCGTATCCGGTGGCCCCGTCGCGCCGGAGCAGTGCCCTGTACACGGTGTCTTGCGTCTTGGTGAATCCGAAGCGATCGAGCGGCATAGTAGTACTATTTGCTACTACGACACGAGATGTCAAGCTGTATGGAAAATTGACAGTTCGGTGCTTTGCCGGAGTGTGTGGTGGAAAGTGATGGCGCGGCCGGGCCGGTGATCGAGCACCGTACGACCGCGCCAACTCACGCTACGATGCGGTGATATCCCATCCGGCGAGGCGAGCGATCAGCGCCATCCGGAAGGTCACGTCGGTCTGGCGGCTCTCCACGGTCTTCCCCTCGCCTTCGAGCGGGAAGGCGTGGTACGACCAGGGCGAGACGCGTTTGGGGAGAGCGCGGAGGTTCCGCGGCTTCCAGACGCCGACTTCGTCGCTGTCCTTGACGAGCCTGCCCCAGAGCTTCGGCGCCGTAGTGGAAGAACGGAGCAGTCCGAGGCGGGCGAGCAGTTCCATCCAGTAGAGGCCGAACGGGAGGTCGTCTGTCTGTCCGCTGGCCGAGACCTTGAGCGGGTCCCCGAGGAGGACGACGGATTGCTTGAGGACCTTCTTCCCGCACTGGATGCCGAATGCCTTCTTCCCCGCCGGCTGCGCGAGGTAGACCCCGAGCCGCTCGACGAGGCCGGCTCGCTCCCGCTGGATCGACGGCAGGTGGGCGAGCACGGCGATGGTGAAGATCGTCGGAGGGGCCGCCTGCGGATGGAGGACCCACGCGCCGCCCGACTTGACCAGCGGCTGGGCTGCGAGCTCACTGCGCAGGAAGTTCGAGACCTGGTTGGCCGCCGAATGCGCGGCGCCGCGGACGCGCGGATCCTCGCCGAGGCCCGAACGGGCCAGCGCGGCGGCGGACGCCTCACGGACCAGCTCGCGCACCCACGGCTCCACTCCCGGTTCGGAATACGCGTACTTCGCGAACTCGAACAGGAGCTTCGGGTCCGGATCCCGGGAGAGCAGCCGGAAGAGGAGGCGGCTGCCGAGCTTGAGGGAGCGGCTCTCGTGGCCCCAGCACAACTCGACCAGGCGCAGGTACTGGTGGATCGTGCCCACGTCCTTGATGCCCGTCGCCTTGTTCGGCGAGACCCCCAGCAGGTTCCCGCCCCAGACGCCGGTATCCTTCTGCTTCTTGACGATCTGGCGCCCCGGTCCGAACGCTTCGAGTTCCGGACGGATGGCCTCCGCCTCGGCGGGATAGGAACCGGGGAAGAGCTCCGTGAGGGTCCGATATCGGATCGCCGGGCACCCATGCTGCATCAGCCAGGTGAACGGGATGTGGTAGGTCGTGGGAAATTCCACCGTGTTCGCCTCCCGGCGGACGGGTTCGGTCAAGCCCGAACGGGGCGCAAACTTACCGGGCTGCGGCGGGCCGTGCCAGTGGGTCCGGCCGATTCGACGGGCCCTGACGGGTCAGGATCCGAAGCCGGACGATCGTCCCGCGGGAGGCGTTCCCCTGCTCCGAAGTGAGGACGAGCCGGTCCGGGCCGTCGAAACACACCCCTTCGCCCTGCGGTTCGATCACGGGGATCGTGATGCCGCGCCTGGGGTTGAGCGGCGAGGGGAGGGAGTCGCCCCGCATGCGGAAGAAGTGGAGGCTCACGTAGGTACGGACGACGAGCAACGTCCCGTCCGGGGACAGGGCCGCGCCGGTGACGAGGCGGCCGGTCACCGCCCCCGTCTCGACCTCGAGCACACCCACTTCGGCAAGGGCACGCCTTTCGGAGCCTCCTGACGCGCTCGTGCGGAAGAGCCTCGCCGGGCCGAAGAGGTCCTTGGTGACGAGGAGGATGGCGCCATCGGGGGTCACGACGAGGGCCTCGGCGTCGTGGGGCCGGTCGGGGTACGCGAGCACGAGGGAGTCGAGAAGGGGCACGGAGCCGAGCGTGTCCGCCGGGCCGGTGGGGGGCGGCGGCTCGCGGAACCGGTAGATGACCACGTGCGCCCTGCGGCGCCGGTTGTCGCCGATGTCGGCCGCATAGAGGCAGCGCCCCGGCGCGACGATGCACGGTCCGGCCGCGAGCTCCTCCCAATCGACCGCATGGGCGCCGGCCACGCGCACCGCGCCGAGGTCCCGCCCGGTCGCATCGGTGGCGTAGAGGTAGGGTCCGTCGCTTGAGTCGTTGTGCGACCAGTACACCCCGGGGACGAGCGCGCTGGTGGTCACGCCGGAGCTCTCGACGAGCCGGGGAGCCGCGAGGGGGGCGGAGTCGATCACCTCGACACGGGCCGGCGTCTGGGCGGGCGCGTGCGCGGCGATGCAGAGGCCGGCGGCGATCAGCGCGAGCGGGCGCATGGCGGGCAGCGTACCCCCGCAGCGCCGGCGGCGCAACGCTTGCCATGAGCCGAGCGGCGCGGACACATTGCGAAACTCATGGTCCGACGACCGGAGGAGGACTCATCAATGACGCCCGCCACCGGGATCGACGCCGGGACGCGCCTCGCGCGGCTCTGCCGTGCTCTGGGGAACCCCGCGCGCTCGGCGATCGTGCGCTTCCTGCAGACCCAGAAGAGCCCTTGCACCTGCGGCGCCATCGTCAGCCACCTGCCGCTGGCACAGTCCACCGTGTCCCAACACCTCAAGGTCCTGCACGAGGCCGGCTGGGTGCGGCGGACGGTCGAGCCGCCGCGCGTGCGCTATCGCCTCGAAGTCGACACGCTCCAGGAGTTCAAGCGTCTCGCCGCCGGACTCTGAGCGTGCTCAACGCGTCGAGGTCCGGATCGCGTTGAACAGGAAGGGCAGCGTCGCGAGGCTCTGACCCCGGTACTGGGGCTTGAAGCCGAACAGCACGACGCGCCCGCGACCGAGTCGGACCTCAGCGAGCGCCCCGCGGCCCACGAGGTTCTGCGCCCCGATCAGCCACCCCGAGACGAGGACATCGGCCGCCTGCGCGGGGTAGCGCGCGATGACGCGCACCCGCGTGGGATCGCGCACGTCGAAGGCCATCCCCGACTCCACCCACGCGATGCTCTGCGCCGGCAGTCCATCGGCGAGTGCCTGCGTGGTGTCCACCGCCACGCGCAGGATGCTCCCCGGCACGTAGAACTCGCGGGGCCCGAGCCCCGACACGGCGTTCGTCACCGGGAGCGCGAGCGCGTCGATGGCGAAATCGCAGGCGTCGTCGAGTGCGATGAGCGTGCCTCCGCCGTCCACGAAGTCGCGCAGGGCCTGCACCCCGGGCTGGCCGATGCCGCCGGCGAAGCGCGCCGGGTACCGTCGCGCGGAGAGCCCCTCGACGATGGCGCGCGCCGTCATGCTCGGGAGGATTAGGGCGTCGAACCGGGCGCCGAGGCCTCCGCCGCGTACGAGGGAATCGGTCACGCTCTCATAGGGGACGTTCCACGTGTCCAGGACGTAGCGCGTCCACCCCTCGTCCAGTGGCGCCGTGTACGACCGGTAGACCGCGAGCCGGACGGCGGGGCGTGAGGACCGGTTGCCGGCCGGTGCCGAGAGTCCGGCGGCGCGGTAGACGGGCGGCTCCACGGTCACCGGCGCCGAGAGGGCGATGGGGAGCGAGTCCGCTGCGGCGAAGACCCGCACGCCGAGGAGGAGAGGCAGCGTGTGGGCGGTCGCGTCGTAGGGGCGGATCGGCGGCCCGCCGGGATACTCGCGCAGGTCGGGATACAACCGCTTCTCGAAGAGCGCCGCGACGAAGGAGGCGTACGGCTGCCGCAGGACGACGACGTAGGTGCCCGGGGAGAAGCGATCCCGTCCGAGGGTGAAGGGGGCGAGGGCCGACCGGACCTCGACCTGGGCGTGGCGCAGGGCCTCGAGCAGCGTGCCGACCGCGACGCCGTCCTGGCCGGCGTTGGGGATGACGTATGCGTACGGCCATTCGGGCCACCCGTGGACGGCCCGCTCCGCGACCCGGCGCGAGGTGCCGATCCACGCGCCGCGATTGCGGGCGACCTGATCGAGCATCGCCATCGCCGCGCTCGTCTGATACCGGAGGATGTCGGCGAGGGTCCACCGGCCGCCGGGCCACGGCGCCGCGAAGTTCCACGACCGGGCCTGCGGATCGAGGCCGTCACTTGGGCGGAGACTGTCGAACGGGACGGTAATGGGGGTCGCGAGGCTGGCGCTGGCGGTCTCGGTGAGGATGCGGACCGCGCCGTGGTAGTGCTGGAACGCGCGCGCCGGCGTCCACGCGTCGTACCCGGTGAACGTCGAGACGCCGGTGAGCCCCTCCGCGGTGAGGCGCCACGCGATAGCGGTGCCGAGGGCGTTGACCCCCTCGATCAGCAGGGGGTCGACGTTCGGTTCGACGGGATCCCGGTAGGGGGGCACGAAGATGCGCGCGCCGAGGGTCCCCTGCTGGTGGATGTCCATCGTGACCTGCGGGTGCCAGACGCCGTACAGGCTGTCCACCACCAGGCGCGTCTCGACCTGCGTGAAGGCGTACCAGTCGCGGTTGTCGTCGTGCCCCACGTAGCGGTTGTAGAGCTCGGGCGGGGAGGAGCCCTCCGCGGCGCCGCCGAGCGTCTGGGCATACCACCGGGCGACGATGTTCACGCCGTCGGGATTGAGCGATGGGACGAGGATGACGACGGTGCTGTCGAGGATGGCCTGCAGTTCGCCGCCGCGCGCGGTGGCGAGGCGGTAGGCGATCTCGAGCGGCGCGAAGATGCCGCCCACCTCGGTGGAGTGGACGCTCGAGGTGATGAGAATGAACGCCGGGGTGCGGGCGGCGAGGCGGGCCGCGTCAGCGGAGTCGGCGGAGCGGCGCGGGTCGGCGAGCCGGGCCTGGGCGTCGCGCAGCGCGCCGAGCCGCCGGAGGTTGGCGGCGCTCGAGACGAACACCGCGAGGAACGGCACGCCGTTGGTGGTGCGGCCGATGGTTCGGACGCTCACCCGGTCGCTCGCCGCGTCCAGCACGCGGAAGTACTCGACGATCGGCCCCCACTCGACGAGCCGGCGGTCGGTGCCGGGCACGAAGCCGAGCACGGAGGCCGGGGTGGGAAGGGGGCGGGGGCGGTGCTGGGCGGCGAGGGCTCCGGGGGAGCCGGCTGCCAGGGCGAGGAGGAGGGCGAGGGTCGGTCGCATCGCGGTCTCGACAGAATGAGCGGGGATGCATCGAGCCCCACCCCGGAGATCTGGGATGGGGCTCGATGTCAGTGCACCTGCGCGTCAGCGGCGACTACTGGAGCCGCTTCATCTCGACGCGACGGTTGTTGGCACGCCCGGCGGCCGTCGTGTTCGGCGCCACCGGGTGCTGCGCGCCATAGCCGACCGCCGTCATCGCGGTCTGCGGCACGCCCTTGGTCACGAGGTACGCCATCACGGCAGCGGCACGCTGCGTCGACAGACGCTGGTTCGCGGCCGGGATGCCACGGTTATCGGTGTACCCGCCAACCTCCCACCGGCTGTTCGGGACCGACAGGATCGCGGTCGCGATCTTGTCGAGTTCCGCGTTCGACGTCGGGAGGAGCCGGGCGGTGTTGTTGCGGAACGTGATGTTCCGGATCACCAACGCGGCGCCGGCGGCCGGGAGCTCATGGTACGGGCAGCCGAACTCATCCACGCGGGAGTTGGCCGGGGTGTTCGGGCAGCGATCGCGATCGTCGGTCACACCGTCGTTGTCGCTGTCGCGCTGCACCGGGCAGCCGTTGGCGTCCACCTGCGTGTTCGGCGCGGTGTTCGGGCAGCGGTCGAGATAGTCGGCCACACCATCGTGGTCGCTGTCGACCGGGCAGCCGTTCGCGTCGAGCGGACGGGCGTTGGCCGGGGTGTTCGGGCAGCGGTCGAGATAGTCGGGCACGTTGTCGTGATCGCTATCGACCGGGCAGCCCGTGGCATCCACCGGGCGGGCGTTGGTCGGAGTGTTCGGGCAGCGGTCGAGGTAGTCGGCCACGCCGTCACCGTCCGAGTCCACCGGGCAGCCGTTCGCGTCGAGCGGACGGGCGTTGGCCGGGGTGTTCGGGCAGCGGTCGAGGTAGTCGGCCACGCCGTCGTTGTCGCTGTCCACCGGGCAGCCGGCGCGCGGGTTGCCGATCGGGTAGACCGGCCGCGCGTTCGGCGGGGTGTTCGGGCACTGGTCGAGGCCGTCCCACACGCCGTCGTTGTCGCTGTCCATCGGGCAGCCGGCGCGGGCGTTCCCGACCGGGAACACGTGCGCGCCACGGGGCGTGTTGGGGCACTTGTCCTTCTTGTCCGGCACGCCGTCGGCGTCCGTGTCCCTCGGCGGGCCGCCGCCCATGAAGAACGACAGGCCGGCGAAGGCGCCGCCGTTGTACGCGACGTTGGAGAACTCGCTGTACTTGTCGTACGCCATCCGGCCCTCGACCCGCAGCGCCAAGTTGTCGCTGAGGAACGAGCGCACGCCGAGGCCGCCGAAC
>JADGQW010000177.1 GCA_017881505.1 Gemmatimonadales bacterium | reverse complement strand
CGAACCTCGCCGCCCGCCGCGCCTGCCCCCTCGACGTCCCGCTTGACCACGCGGCCGCCGGGGCCGCTGCCCGCGACGCCCCGCAGGTCCAGTCCGCGCTCGCTCGCCAGGCGGCGCGCGAGGGGAGAGGCGAACACGCGGCTGGCGGGGGTTGCGACGGGCGCCGGAGCGAGGGCCGCGGCAACAGGCGCTCCGGCCGGGATCGGCGCGGGGCTTGGCGCGGCGCTGGAGCGGTCCTCAGGCGAGGCGACGGGCGCCGTGGGAACCGTCCGACCGGCGTCGACCCCGGGGGGCGCGAGGGGCGCCGCGCCGGCAGGGGCCACGGCCGGCGTCGCGGGCACCGCCGCGACGGGCCCCGCGATCGCCGAGATGTCCTCATCCGCCGAGCCGATGACGCCCACGAGCGCGCCCACCGGCACCGTCGCCCCTTCGCCGAGGACGATCTTCCGCAGGACGCCGTCGGTGCGTGCCACCAGCTCCATCACCGCCTTGTCGGTCTCGACCTCGGCGAGGGTGTCGCCCGCGTGGACCGCCTCGCCCTCCTTCTTGCGCCAGGCGACGAGCCGCCCCTCCTCCATCGTGGGCGAGAGCGCCTCCATCACGACCTTGGTGGCCACGCGCTCACCCGCCGCGGTAGAGGACGCGGTGCACGGCCTCGCGGATCTTCGGCACGTCCGGCTTCGCCAGCTTCTCGAGCCCCTTGTTGTAGGGCATCGGCACGTCGGCGCTCGTCACGCGGAGCACCGGCGCGTCGAGCCAGTCGAACGCCTCGCGCTGGATGTCGTCCACCACCTGCGCGCCGATCCCCGCGAAGGGCCACCCCTCCTCGACGATCACGCAGCGGTTGGTCTTGCGGACCGAGGCGACGATGGTGGCCACGTCCAGCGGCCGGATGGTGCGCGGATCCACGACCTCGGCGGAGATGCCGTCCTTGGCCATCTCCTCGGCGGCCTTGAGCGCCAGTCCCACCATCTTGGCGTGCGCCACGATGGTCACGTCCGTCCCCTCGCGCTTCACGTCCGCCACGCCCAACGGCACGACGTGCTCGCCGTCGGGCACCTCCCCCTTGGTGTTGTACATCATCTCGCCTTCGATGAACACCACGGGGTTGTTGTCGCGGATAGCGCTCTTGAGGAGGCCCTTGGCGTCGGCGGGGTTCGAGGGCATCACCACCTTGAGGCCGGGCACGTTGGCGTACCACGCCTCGAAGCTCTGCGAATGCTGGGCGGCGAGCTGGAGCGCGGCGCCGCCGGGCCCGCGGAAGACGATCGGGATCGGCACCTGGCCGCCCGACATGTAGAGCATCTTCGCCGCGGAGTTCACGATCTGGTCGATCGCGAGGAGGGCGAAGTTCCACGTCATGAACTCGACGACGGGCCGGAGCCCCGCCATCGCGGCGCCGACGCCGATCCCGGCGAAGCCCAGCTCGGTGATCGGCGTGTCCACCACGCGCTCGGGCCCGAACTCCTCCAGGAGCCCGCGGCTCACCTTGTACGCGCCCTGGTAGACGCCCACCTCCTCGCCCATGAGGAAGACGGCGGGGTCGCGGCGCATCTCCTCGCGGAGCGCCTGGTTGAGCGCGTCGCGGTAGCTCAGGAGGGGCACGTCACGGCTCCCGGTAGACGTCGGTGGTGAGGGTGGAGGCGTCGGGGTCGGGCGCCTCGTCGGCGAAGTGGAGCGCATCCCCGACCTCGTCGGCGATCTCCGCCTCCATCGCCTGCCACGCCGTGTCGTCGAGCATCCCGTCGGCGCGGAGCTTCTCGGCGAAGACGTGGATCGGATCGCGGGTCTTCTGCTGCTCGACCTCGTCCTTCGTCCGGTAGTGGCCGTGGATCGGGTCGGACATCGAGTGCCCCATGAAGCGGTAGGTGCGGATCTCCAGCAGAGTCGGCGTCTTCCGCTCGCGGCCCCGCAGGGCGGCGCGGTGGACCGCGTCGCGCACCGCGAGCACGTCCATCCCGTCCACCGTCTCCGCCGGCATGTCGTACGAGCAGGCGCGTTGCACCACGTCGTAGAGCGCGGAGGCGCGCTCCAGCGCCGTGCCCATCCCGTAGCGGTTGTTCTCGCAGATGTAGATGCACGGCAGCTTCCACAGCGCCGCCATGTTCAGCGACTCGTGGAAGGCGCCGTTGTTGACCGCCGCCTCGCCGAAGAAGACCACGGAGACCGCGTCGCCGCCCTGGTACTTGATCGCGAACGCCGCGCCGGTCGCGAGGGGGATGTGCCCGCCCACGATGGCGTGGCCGCCGAGGAAGCCGAGCGAGGCGTCGAAGAGGTGCATCGAGCCGCCCTTGCCCCCCGAGCATCCCGCCGCCTTCCCGAACAGCTCCGCCATCACCGCGCGCGGCGTCATCCCGCGCGCCAGCGCCTGCCCGTGGTCGCGGTAGCTCGTCATGATGAGGTCGTCGGGGCGCAGCGCCGCCATCGTCCCCACCGCCACCGCCTCCTGCCCGATGTACAGGTGGCAGAAGCCGCCGATCTTCCCCAGCGCGTACGACTCGCCGCACTTCTCCTCGAACCGCCGGATGAGGAGCATGTCGCGCATCAGTCGCCGCATCGTGGCGGGGTCGTCGGCGGGAAGGGTCGCCGGCCGCGCGACGGTGGTCGTCCCGGTCTTCGGCGTCATGGCCGTGCCCCCGCGCGCTCGGCCTGCTCCCAGGCGTGGTACGACGAGCGGACCAGCGGCCCCGACTCCACGTGCCGGAAGCCCAGTCCCATCCCGATCCGCCGCAGCTCGGCGAACTCCTCCGGCGTCCAGTAGCGCGCCACCGGCAGGTGCGTCGGCGAGGGGCGCAGGTACTGCCCCACGGTCACCAGGTCCACCCGCACCGCGGCGAGGTCGCGCAGCGCGGTGACCGCCTCGTCCCAGGTCTCGCCCAGCCCCACCATGATCCCCGACTTCGTCACCTGCAGCGGGTCCATCCCCTTCGCCCGGGCCAGCAGCTCCAGCGCGCGGTCGTAGCGCCCGCCGGGGCGCGCGATCCGGTAGAGCCGCGGCACGGTCTCGAGGTTGTGGTTCAGGATGTCGGGGCGCGCTTCCACCACGGTCCGCAGCGCCGCCGCGTCCCCCTTGAAGTCGGGGGTCAGGAGCTCGACACTCGTCTCCGCCATGCGCAGCCGGATCTCCCGCACCACGTCGGCGTACTGGCCGGCGCCGCCGTCGGGGAGGTCGTCGCGGTCCACCGACGTCACGACCACGTGCTGCAGGCGCATCGCCTCCACCGCCTCGGCGAGGCGCCGGGGCTCCTCGCGGTCGAGGGGCTCGGGTGTGCCGTGGGCCACCGCGCAGTAGGCGCAGTTCCGGGTGCAGACGTCGCCGAGGATGAGGAAGGTGGCCGCGCGATGGTTCCAGCATTCGCCGACGTTGGGGCAGTGCGCTTCCTCGCACACCGTGTGGAGCTTGAGGTCCCGCATCAGCCGCCGGACCTCGGCGTAGGTCTCGCCCCCGGGTGACTTCACCTTGAGCCACGAGGGCTTCCGCACCGGGGCGTCCACCACGGCGGCGCCGGCGGCCCGCCGGGTCGCGATCTGCACGAGGGAATCCGTCGTGTTTTCCATTGGCGGCACGCAAGATAGTCCCGGCCCGGAGCGCGGGCCAGGGAGGCATCAACCGTCCGGTTGATTCCCTTCCTTGAGGTGGCGGAGCTCGTCCTCGATGGTGGGGTCCACGAGCAGGTTGTCGGCGATGTCGGCGATCTCCTCGGCGTCCTGCCACTGCCGCTCCAGCTCCCGCACTTCGGCCTGCTCGTCCACCGACATCTCGAGCGCCAGCGCCTCGGCGCCCTTGTAGGTCGAGACCCTCACCTCGCGGAGGGCCTGGCGGGTGAGATAGGCCGCGGGGCCGCCGAACATGTCCACCTGCCGGGCGGCGTCGGCGGCCCTCTTCTTGAGCTTGCCGGCCTTGCGGAGATTCTGGTACGTGAGGCCGCTGCGCAGGGCGATCTCGGCGTCGGCCCCCTCGAGGAGGGCGCCTTCGTCCCGGCACTTCGGGCAGCGCAGCAGGAGGGCGAGGTCGGAGCGGGCGGTGTGCTGCAGCCGCGCGTCCGACACGTGCTTCGCGCGGAGGACCATCACCGCGCCGCAGCGGGCGCAGATGGGGGGCTCGATCGGCACCTTCCGGTAGCCGACCATCCCCGTGTAGATGTTGTTCGCGAGGTTCGGGACCTGCCCGATGAACGCGCCCATCGATCCCCCGAGCGCGACGTTGACCGCGACGGAGAGGCCGACCACCGCGATCGCGACGGGCACCACGACCTTCATCTTCTCCTTCTGGCGCGCCTTGATCCGTTCGCCGTAGCGCCACGTCGCCATTTCCGGGCGGGGCGGCTGGCCGACGCGGACGATGTCGTAGGCGCCCAGGCGGACGAGCGCTACCTGGTCGCTGGTGGCGGCGACGCGCCCCGCGGAGGCCATCCGGTCCAGCGCCGCGATGACCTCGAGCCGCTCGTCGTACGGCGTGAGGTTCCAGCGCGCGCAGCGCTGGCAGATCACCCAGGCGCGGCTCTTCCAGCCGTCGAAGGCGAAGCGGCGGCCGACGCCGAGTCCGGAGTCGCCGCCGTCGCCGCCGAGGGCGCCGGAGCAGAACGCGCAGGTGGTGAACATCTAGCTCCCGGCGAACCTGCTCACGGCATACGGCGCGATATCCCATGGCGTGTCGCCGTCCACGACCAGGTCCCGGATGATCTCCCCGGTCAGGGGCCCGAGGAGGATCCCCCCGCGGCCGTGGCCGGTGGCGTAGAGGAGGTTCGCGACCTCGGGATCGCGGCCGATGATGGGGTCGCCGTCGGGCGTCACGGGCCGGAGCCCCGCCCACGTCTCGTGGACCGGCCGTTCGCGCAGCGCCGGGAGGAGCGCTCCCGCCTCGGCGAAGATGTGCTCGAGCCCTGCGGGCGTGGTGGCCTTCACGTAGCCGGCGCGCTCCATCGTGGAGCCGAGGATCGCGAGGCCGTGCCGCTCTACGACGTAGGCGCCGCGACCGAAGAGCACCGCGGGGGGCTCCCCCGCTGGCCAGTCCACCACGGCGATCTGCCCGCGCACGGGCTCGATGGGGAGGGGCCGCGGCAGGCCGACGAGCTGCGGCGACCAGCACCCGGCGGCGAGCACGACGGTCGGCGCCTCGAGGGACCCGTGCTCGGTGACGACGGCGCTCACGCGCCCGCTGCGCACGACGAGCTCCCACACCGTGGTCCGTTCCCGGAGCTCGGCGCCGAGACGGAGCGCGTCGCGGAGGACGGCGTGCACCAGGGCCTGGTTGTCCACGGCGCCGTCGCGGGGCGCGAGGCAGGCGCCGAGGGCCGCCGGCCCGATGCCGGGGTGGCGCGCCGCGAGCGCGGGTCGGTCGAGCCACTCGGCGGGGAGCCCC
>JADGQW010000176.1 GCA_017881505.1 Gemmatimonadales bacterium | reverse complement strand
GGCCGACTCCTTCGTGGCGGAGATGACGCCGCCGCGCGCGGGCACGTTCATCTACCACACCCACGTGGACGACGTGCGGCAGATGAGCCTCGGGCTCTACGGGCCGCTGCTGGTGCTGGCGCCGGGCGAGCGGTACGATCCCCTGACCGACCACGTGGTGTTCGTGAGCCTAGGCGGGCTGGGCGACAGCCCGCCGATCCTCGTCGACGGCCGGCAGGAGCCCGCGGCCATCGGGATGCGCGCGGGCGTGCCGCAGCGGTTGCGCTTCATCTTGATGGCGACGTTCGGCGCGGGCACCTTCCGCCTGATGCGCGACTCGACACTCGAACGCTGGCAGCCGATCAACAAGGACGGTGCCGACCTGCCCCCCTCCCAGCGGGCGGAGACGCCGGCGGCGGTGACGATCTCCGTGGGGGAGGCGTACGACTTCACCTACACCCCGGCGGCCGGCGCGGCGGTCCGGCTGGAGTTGTGGAGCGTGGACGGCCGGAAGAAGTTCCTCACCGTGCCGGTGCGGATCGAGTGAAGGGAGGGACCGTGGGACCGTTCCAGCAGGCTACGCGGCTCGCCGACCGGCTGCGGCCCGTCGCGCCCCTGGCGCTCCGCCTCGCCGTGGGCCTCGTCTTCCTGCACCACGGCCTCGGCAAGCTCCACATGGGCGTCGCGGGCGTGGCGGGGTTCTTCGGCGGGCTCGGCATCCCCTTCCCGACCCCCTTCGCCGTGGTGGTGATAGTGGTGGAGACCGTCGGCGCCGCGTGCCTGGTGCTCGGACTCCTGACGCGCCTCTGGGCGGCGCTGATGGTGGTGGACATGGCGGTCGCCATCTTCCTCGCGGTGCTCCCGGCCGGCCACAGCCCGGAGCTGGAAGGCCTGCTCCTGGCGGGCGCCCTCGCGCTCGTGGGCCTCGGGGCCGGTCCGCTGTCCCTGGACGCGCTCCTCCCGAGGGGATCCCGAGCCACGCGTGAGGGCCCATGACCCATCCCAGCCTGCAGACCGCCGCCGTCTCGATCCGGCTCGGCGAGCGGCCCCTCGACAGCGAGCTCGACCTCTTCGGGCTGACGCACCGCGGCAAGGTGCGCCGCGAGAACCAGGACCACTTCCTCCTCGCCACGGTGCACCCCCAGGTGGTGGTGCACGGGACCAGTCTCCCGAGCGCCGAGGCGCTCCCCCTCCGGGGCGAGCGGCTCGCGACGGTCCTGCTCGTAGCCGACGGCGTGGGGGGCGGCGCCGCGGGGAGCGACGCGAGCCGCGTCGCCGTGGAGACGATCACCCGCTACGTCTCCTCGACACTGCGGGGCTATCACGCCACGGGGACGCGCGACGAAGGGGAGCTCCTCGGGATGCTGCGCGCCGCGGCGCTCGAGGCGCACGGCGCGGTGCTCGCCGACGCCGCCGCGAACCCGACCCGTGCCGGGATGGCGACGACGCTCACGCTGGCGCTGGCGATCTGGCCGTGGGCCTACGTGGTGCAGGTGGGGGACAGCCGCCTCTACCACTACTGCGGGGGCGCGCTCCGCCAGATCACGCGCGATCAGACCGTCGCGCAGGAGCTGGTGGACCAGGGCGTCCTCGCCGCGGAGAAGGCATCGGCGTCGCCCTTCGGGAGCGTCCTGGCGAGCGCGATCGGGGGCGGCACGGCCACCCCCGAGGTCACCCGCCTCGACATCCACGAGCGGGGGTGCGTCCTGCTGCTCTGCAGCGACGGCCTCACCAAGCACGTGACCGATGCGGAGATCGCCGAGAAGGTCGCGGGGATGAACTCCGCGGAGCAGCTCTGCCGCTCCCTCCTCGCCCTCACTCTCGAGCGGGGCGGCACCGACAACGTCACGATCCTCGCGGGACGGGCGCTCGTGGCGACGCCGTAGCGCGCAGCCGCTGCAGCCGCCGCATCGCGGCGATGCCGGCGGCGGGGCCGAGGGCGAGCGCGACGAAGGCCCAGCGCCACCCCAGCGCGCCAACCAGGTGCGGCACGAGCTGGATGGACGCCATCGTCAGCAGGAACCCCAGCGACGTCTGCAGCGTGAGCGCCGTGCCCACCGCGTGAGGGGGCGCGAGCTCCGTCACCAGGGCGCTGAACTGCGCCGAGTCCGCCACCACCGCGAACCCCCACACGAGGGCCACGGCGACCACCAGCGCCGGTGCGGCGGCGGTGAGGCCGATGACCGCCGCGCAGGTGCCGCTCAGCGCCATCGCCCAGATGGTGAGGCGTTCGCGGCCGACGCGGTCGGCGGCGAGCCCGCCGAGGACGCACCCCGCCCCGCCCACCGCGATGGCCGCGAACCCGGCGAGGTCGGCGGCGCGCGGAGCGAGCCCCGCCCCCGCCGCCAGGAACGCCGCGATCCACGACCACATCGCGTACAGCTCCCACATGTGCCCGAGGTAGCCGCTCGTCGCGAGGCGCACTTCGCGGTGGCGCAGCACGGAGCCCACGAGGCGCCAGGCGAAGGGCCGGCGCTCGAAGGCGAAGGGGCCGTCGCGGTAGCCGGCCAGCACGAGCACCCCCGCCACGCCGGCTGCCGCGCTCGCCGCGAGGACGACGGGCGCGAGCCCCGCGCGCTCGAGCCCGTGCAGCAGGAAGGGGGTCGCCTTCCCCACCGTGAGGGCGCCCACCACCGTCCCGATGGCGAACCCGCGCCCGTCGCGGTACCAGGTCGCGATCATCTTCATCGCGGGGGGATAGACGCCGGCGAGGAAGAACCCCACGCCGAACCGCGAGAGGAGCCCCGCCTCGAAGCCCCCCGCCGCGAGGAGCGCGGCGTTGCACGCGCCGGCCGCGAGCGCCGAGAGGCCGAAGTAGGTCCGCGAGGGGAGGATGTCGGCGAGGTTGAGGAGCGCCGCCGTCGCGGTGCCGGCGACGAAGCCCAGCTGCACGGCGCTGCTGAGCCATCCCGCCTGGACGTCGCTCAGCGCCCACGCCGCCTTGAGCTGCGGCGCGAGGGCGCTCGCCGAGAACCACACCGACATCCCCAGCAGCTCGGCCAGCGCCAGGAGCGCGAGCGCGGAACCCTTCCGGTTCACCACCCGGCGCGCCCTACAGCCCCTCGAACCAGCCCCGCACCATCGCCGGCGCCGCGCCCGGGCCGCCGCGGTGCGCGTACTCGTTCGTCTCTTTCACGTACGCGTAGTCCTTCGACCACTCCGCGACGTGCGCGACACTCTCGGAGACGGCCCGGACGCAATGGTCAATGTCCGCCATCGTGGTCATCGGATGGAAGGAGAGCCGCACCCATCCCGGCTGCGCGGAGTGGTCGCCGCGATCGATGAGGTCCGTGAAGGCCTTCGAGCGGTCCGGATCCAGGTTGAGCAGGTAGTGGGCGTACGTCCCCGCGCACGAGCACCCGCCGCGGGACTGCACGCCGAAGCGGTCATTGAGGAGGCGCACCATCAGGTTGTAGTGGATGTCCTCGACGTAGAACGACAGCATCGCCAGACGATGCCGCTGCGAGCGGGCCAGGAGATGCAGGCCGGGGACCTTCTCGAGCGCGTCCATCGCGTACGGCACGACGGCCTCCTCGCGCTCCCGCATCGGCCCCACCCCCATCTCCTCCTTGAGCCGCACCGCCAGCGCGGCCTTGATCGTCTGGAGGAAGCCCGGCGTGCCCCCGTCCTCCCGCGCCTCCACGTCGCTCACGAAGGCATAGCGCCCCCACGGGTTCGTCCACGCCACCGTTCCCCCGCCGGCGTCGTCGGGGACGGTGTTGTGGTACAGCCCGCGGTCGAAGATCAGGACCCCCGCGGCGCCGGGACCGCCCAGGAACTTGTGGGGGGAGAAGAGCACGGCATCGAGGCGCTCGTCGGGATCGGCGGGGTGCATGTCCATCGCGACGTACGGCGCCGACGCGGCGAAGTCCACGAACGCCACGCCGCCGGCGCGGTGCATCCGCTTCGCCAGGGCGTGGATCGGGGTGGAGACGCCCGTGACGTTCGAGCAGGCGGAGAACGCGCCGATCTTGAGGGGGCGCCCCGCGTAGCGCTCGAGGAGTGCGTCGAGCGCGTCCAGGTCCACGACGCCCTGCGCGTCGGGAGGGACGACCTCCACGTCGGCCAGCGTCTCGTACCACGATGTGTGATTGGAGTGGTGCTCGAGGTGCGTCACGAACACCACCGGCCGCTCCGCCTCGGCGAGCCGGATGTGGCTCCGGAGACCCTCCGGGGCCTTGAGGCCCAGGATGCGCTGGAACTTGTTCACCGCCGCCGTCATCCCCGAGCCGGGAGTCAGGATGACGTCCTCGGGCCCCGCGTGGACGTGCGCCTTGAGGATGCGCTGCGCCTCGTGGTAGGCGAGCGTCATCGCGCTGCCGGTGGCGCTCGACTCGGAGTGCGTGTTGCCGACCCACGGGCCGATGGACTCGCGGAGCCGCTCCTCGATCGGCCGGTAGAGCCGCCCGCTCGCCGTCCAGTCGGCGTACACGATCCGCTGCTCCCCGTAGGGCGAAAGGAACCGCTGGTCGTGGCCGATCGTGTTGGCGCGGAAGGGCTCGAAGTAACGTTCCAAGTCGTCCATATTTACGAGCAATATGCTCGCGAATGCGGGGGGATGCCACAGGGAGGCAACGTGGTCGAGATCAGCGTCGAGGGCACGCGGGCGGTGTTCGTCGTCGAGGGATGGGACAAGCTCTGGTCGCTGCGGAGCCGCCTCGAGATCCCGCTCGAACACATCACCGGCGCCCACTGGGATCCGGAGCCGGCGATGGGGTGGTTCCAGGGGCTGAAGCTGGGAGGCACCGACATCCCGAACATCTTCAAGGCGGGGACCTTCTATCAGGACGGCGGGCTGGTCTTCTGGGACGTCGCGCACCCCGAGCGGACGATCGTCATCGACCTCGTGCACGAGACGTACAGCCGGCTCGTCGTCGAAGTCGCCGATCCGATGGCCGCGGTCACGCTGATCACCCGCTCCATCGGCGGCGGGCGCCCGTCGTGACGCGCGCCACGCTCGTCGTGGCGGCGGCGCTCCTAGCGGCCGCGGCGCCATCCGCAGCGCAGCGTGCCCCTGCCGCGCAGCGCGCCGACACCAGCCCCGCCGGCGTGGTGCAAGCGTTCTACGCCTTCCACTTCTCCCACGACATGGGCTTCGACCGCGCCGCGGTGCGCGCGCGGAGCCGCTGGATCTCCCCCGACCTCCTCGCGCACATCGGCGCGTACTTCGCGCGGCCCTCGGACCCGAACGAGGTCCCCGACATCGACGGCGACCCCTTCACCGACTCGCAGGAATACCCGCGGAGCTTCCAGGTGGGCGTCGCGCGGACCCAGGGGGACACGGCGCGCGTGCCGGTAGCGATGCTCTGGCCGGAGGGGGACCGGCGGGTGGTGCGGGTGCTGCTGGTGCGGGTGAGCGGCGCCTGGCGCATCACCGACCTGCGCTACGCCAACGGGGAGCCCTCGCTCCGGGAGCT
>JADGQW010000035.1 GCA_017881505.1 Gemmatimonadales bacterium | reverse complement strand
ATTCCGCCCTGGCGCCCCTGCATCCCGCCTGGTTGCGCCTGGGCGTCGCGCTGGCCCGAGCCCGCGCGCTGCGGGGGGTCGCCCGCGGGACTGCCGCCGAACTGCGCGGGCGGCGCGTCGGCGCGGGCGGTCCGCTGCGGCGGCGTCTGCGCCTGCGCGTCGCCGCGGCTCGCGCCCTGCCGGCCGCCCGCCGCCTGCGGGTTCTTCTTCGCGGCGGAATCGGCCTGCGCCAGCACCTGGTCCACCACCTTCGGGTCGATCCCGAGGACCTGCGCCGCCGAGCCGACGTCGCGCTGCGTCCGCAGCGCCGCGTTCGGGATGGCGAGCACCTGGGTCCGGCTGCCGATGTGCACCTCGACGTCGGCGTTCATGCCGGGCCGCAGCAGCCCCTGCTCGTTCGGGATGCGGATCAGCACCGCGAACATCGTGACGTTCTGGGAGACGGTGGACTGCGGCTCGATCTTGAGGACAGTGCCCTCGAAGGGGCGGTTCGGGTAGGCGTCCACGGTGATGGTCGCCTGCATCCCCGACTGGATCTTGCCGATGTCCGTCTCGTCCACCAGCGCGCGGACCTGCACCACGCCCAGGTCGGCCATGCGGAGGAGGACCGTCCCGCCGGAGACGTCGCGCGAGGCGGAGGTGATGACCTGCCCGACCTCGACGTTCTTCTGGATGATCGTGCCGCCAGAGGGGGCGATCACGTTGCAGTCGCTGAGCGCGTCGCTCGCCGTCTGCACGCCCACCTGGGCGCGGAGCAGCTGCGCCTGCGCGTTCGCGTAGGTCAGGTTGGTGTTGTCGTGCTCCTGTTCGCTGAGGAGCTGTGCCGCGAACATCTGGTCGGCGCGGTGCTTCTGGGCCTCGGCGTTGGAGAGCTGGGCGCGCGCGACCTCCATGTCGGCGTTAGCCTGCGCGAGCGTGTTCGTCGGGTCGCGGCGGTCCACCTTGATGAGGGTGTCGCCCTGGTTGACGATGTCCCCCGTCTGGACCCGCATCTCGAGGATCTGGCCCGTGGCGCGGGACTTCACGTCCACCACGAGGATGGGCTCGATCGTGCCCGCGGCCATCGCCGACACGGTGATGTCCCGCCGCTCGACGGGAACGGGCTCGTAGAGGAGCGCCTGCTCCTTCTTCTTGCAGGCGCCGAGGAGGACGAGGGCCGCGGCGGCGCAGGCCAGCTTCGTCGTGGAGTTCATACCGTCGTTCCTTCCGTCGCCGTATCGCGGTCGATCACCCCGTCCTTGATGTGGACCTGGCGTCGCGCGTGGGCTGCGATGTCGTGTTCGTGCGTGACCAGGATGATCGTCTGGCCCTTGGTGTACAGCGTCTCGAGCAAGTGCATGATCTCCTCGCCCGTGACCGAATCGAGATTGCCGGTCGGCTCGTCGGCGAGGAGGATGGTGGGGTTCGTGACGAGGGCGCGCGCAACGGCGACGCGCTGGCGCTGGCCGCCTGAGAGCTCGCTGGGGCGGTGCTCCTTCCGGTCGCCGAGGCCGACCGCCTCGAGCGCCGCGACGGCCCGCTCCCGCCGCGCGCGGGCGCGGATGCCGCCGTAGATGAGCGGCAGTTCGACGTTGTGCAGCGCGGATGCGCGCGGCAGCAGGTTGAAGGTCTGGAAGACGAAGCCGATCTCGCGGTTGCGGATGTGGGCGAGCTCGCTGTCCCGGAGGTCGGAGACCCGCTGGCCATTGAGCCAGTACTCGCCGGCCGTGGGGGTGTCGAGGCAGCCGATCAGGTTCATCAGCGTGGACTTCCCCGATCCCGACGGCCCCATGATCGCGACGAACTCGTTACGGCGGACCTCGAGGCTCACGCCGCGGAGGGCGCGCACCACCTCGGCGCCGATCTCGTAGTCCCGGGCGAGGTCGACGGTCCTGATGACGACGTCGGCGGCCTCGGCACGGGGGGCCGCGCGCGGCGCGGGGGCGACGGCCACGCTCACAGGCCGTGGCCCACGAGCGCCTCGATCTGGGCGCGGGCCACCAGGTAGTTGTAGCGCGCCGACACGAGGTTCGCCTGCGCCTGGTTGAGGGCGGTCTGCGTGGTCAGCAGGTCCAGGATGGTGGAGGTGCCGAGCCGGTACCGCTCCTGCTGCATCCGCAGGTTCTCCTCGGCGGCCGCGACGGACGAACGCGCGATGTCGATCTGCTGGGCCGAGGCGTCGAGCCCGGAGATGGCCTGGGTCAGGCTGGCGTCGAGGAAGAGGCGGGCATCGCGCAGGTTGGCCTGGGCGGTGATCACGTTCGCGTCCGCCGTGGCGATGGAGCTCTCGCGCTGGAACCCGTTGAAGAGCGGGTAGCTCAGCGTGAGGCCCACGCTCCAGGCGCCGAACCAGGGGATGGTGTCGCGGATGCCCGCCGTGGAGCGGGACCAGTTCTGGTTCCACGACGCGGAGACGGTGGGCATCCACTGCGAGCGCTGGGCGCTGAGCCCGGCGCTGGCGGCCCTGAGGCTCGCCTCGGCCTGGCGCACCGAGGGCGCCGTGGCCAGGGCTTCCCGGCGCAGCGCCGCCGTATCGAGGGGCCCGAGCCGGGCCTCGAGGGTGGTATCGGGCACCGGTGCGACGGCGCCGTCCGTCCCTATCGCGCGACCGAGGTTGACCTGGGCGTACTGCAGGTTCGCGATGGCCTGGACCAGCTGGAGCTGGGAATTGCCGTAGTCCACCATGGCGCCCAGGGAGTCCGAGCGGGTCGTGGCGCCGAGGCGCAGCTTCTCGCTGGTGAGCTTCACCTGCTCGCCCGAACGGCGCAGCTGGGCCTCCGCCACGGTCACGAGCTCGGCGGTGGCGAGAGCGGAGAAGAACGCCTGCTTGGTGGAGAGGGCGGTGGCGTACTCCTGCTGGAGCTGCGCCGCCCAGCGGAGATCGGTCGTCGCCGACGCCGCGCGGACGTTCGCGCCCCGCTGGAAGCCGGTGAAGAGGTTGACCCGGGCGGAGAGGCCGTACGACTCCGAGTACGGGAACGGGTTGGTGATCCGTTGCCCGGTGGCGGAGTTGTAGCGCTCCGCGCCGGACTGGGAGCCGCTGGCGCTGCCGTTCAGCGAGGGCAGGTAGGCGCCCTTCGCCACGCGCTGGCCCCACTGCGCCACGCGGACGTTCTGGCGGGCCTGGACCATCGCCGGGGAGGCCTGGGCGGCGAGCCGGAGCGCGTCCTGAAGCGTCACGCGCGGCATGTCCGCAGGGATCTGGTACGCGACGGGCCCGGCCGCCGGTGCGGTCGCGGGAGCGCGCGGAGGCGCGGCCGGCTGCGGCGCGGGCTGCTGCGCGGCGAGGCCGGACGCGGCGAGGCCGAAGAGGGCGGCGGAGAGGACGAGGCGGCTAGTCATCGTTGTGTCGGTCACGACGCTGGGAGGCGCTGTCGCGGCGGGCGAACCGCGCGCGGTCGCGCTCGATGATCTGCTGGTAGGCGGTCTGCTGCGGCGCCGTGAGCTGGGCGCGGATGTCTGCCCGCAAACGCTCGCGCAGCGAGTCCATCTGCGGCTGGACCGTGGCGAAGATGGCCCGCATCTGCGGGTCGTAGCGCCGCAGGATCGTCACGACCGAATCGCGCTGGGCGGTGGCGAGATGGAGCTGCTCCGCCAGGCGGTCGGCGTAGCCGCGGTTGGGTCGCGACGGCCGGCGCGAGGACATCCAGCCGGAACCGGTCACGCCGAGCGCGATGCCGGCGAGGAGGACGGCGACCAGCAGGCCGATCGCGAACGCCTTGGACTGGTTGAACATCACGGACTCCTAGTTCCCCAATGCGACAGAGAGGACGACGTCGGAATCGGTCGTCGCGCCGAGCAGGCTCGCGGCGAGGCCGGCGTCGGCCGTCGGGCGGGTCCCGCCCCACGGACCGCTCGGGATGGCGACACCGAGCGCCAGGAGAAGGAGGGCGGCGATGAGCCACGGCCGCGCCCAGAACTCGAGCAGCGACCAGGTCGGGCCCTCCGCGGCCGCCTGCCGGCGGCGCGCCAGCGGGCCCGTCGCACGGAACAGCACGGCTTCAGCGAAGCCGCGGCCGTCGTCGGCGGGCGTCAGGTGCCTGTGCAGTCGTTCGTCCATCACTCCTCCGTCAGCTCCGGGCCGTAGGCCCTGAGGACCTTCCGCAGCGTGCGGCGCGCGTGGAACACGTCGGACCGCACCGTACCTTCCGGGACCCCGAGGATCGCCGCGATCTCCGCGTGCGGGTATCCCTCGACATCGAACAACGTCACCGCGGCCCGCTGCCGTTCGGGCAGCCCGGCGAGCGCCGCGGCCAACTCCCGGCGGATCTCCGCCGCCTCCGTGTCGTCGGCCGGCCCCGGTCGCGACGACGCCACGTAGGGCTCCAGCGGCAGGGCGGCGCGGACGGTGCGCCGGCGGACCAGGTCGATCGCCGCGTTGGAGGCGATGCGCATCAGCCAGGGGCCGAAGGGGCGGGACGGGTCGTAGGTCTCGAGGCGGTCCAGCGCGGACAGGAAGGCGTCCTGCGCGGCGTCATCGCCGTCTTCGGCGTTCCCCGTCACGGCCCGTGCCACGCGTCGGACGGACTCCTGGTAGCGGATCACCAGCGCGCCGAAGGACTCCCGGTCTCCCGCGGCCGCCCGCGCGACCAGCGCGGCATCCGGCTCCACAGTGGGTGTACGCAGGGGGGAGGTCCGGCGTTGAATGAGGCGGGACTAGCTGGGCTGGCCGAGGCCGAGCTCCCGCTCGACCGGCCGCAGGGCCTCGATCACGAACTGGATGTGCTCCTCGAGGGGCACCCCGAGCTCCTCCGCTCCCTGGCGCACCTCGTCGCGGTTGACCCCGCGCGCGAAGGCCTTGTCCTTCAGCTTCTTCTTCACGGAGCTGACCTCGAGGTCGGCGAGGCTGCGGCTGGGGCGGACCAGGGCGCACGCCACGAGGAACCCGCACAGCTCGTCCACGCCGTAGAGCGCCCGCGCCATCGGCGTGTCGCGCGGCACCCCGGTATAGGATGCGTGACCCAGGATGGCCCGTCGCAGCGGCTCCGGATAGCCGCGTGCCTCGAGGATCCGCACCCCCTCCGACGGGTGCTCGGCCGTCGCGCTGCGCGCGTCGTTCGGGAAACGCTCGTAGTCGAAGTCGTGGAGGAGTCCGGTGATCCCCCACAGTTCCTCGTCCTCCCCCGCGCGGCGGGCGCTGGCGCGCATCGCCGCTTCGACCGCGTACATGTGCTTCCGGAGGGCGTCGGAGGCGGTGTACTCGTGCATCAGGGCGAGGGCGTCGGCGCGGGAGAGGGTCATGGGTGCCTGTGGTTCGAGGGGCATCATCCCGCCCGGGCCCGGTCGGGCCGGACGGAATCCGAACACTAGAGGGGGGGGCGCGGCGGGGCCAGCCCCGCCGCCGCAGGCGAGCCAGCGTTGGCGGGGACAAGCCCCGCCCACGCGGGCCTCAGGCCCAGCGTTCCAGCCAGCGCTGGAACATCACCAGGGGCCAGAGGCGCCGGGCGTGGTTGGCGCTCCCGCCGCGGTGCTCGGCGAGGAGGGCCCCGACCGCCTCGGGCCGGAACCACCCCTCGGCGCTGAGGCGTCCCGGCGCGAGGAGGCGGTCCACCTCGACCCGCAGGCCGTCGTTGATCCACGACGCGATGGGGACGCTGAGGCCGCGCTTGCGGCGCCGGAGGATCGCGGGCGGGAGCAGGGGGCGCGCCGCGTCCTTGAGCACCGCCTTGGTCGAGAGGCCCCGCACCTTGAGCGCGCTCGGGAGGGAGAGCGCCAGCTCCATCACCTCGCGGTCGAGGAAAGGGGCGCGCGCCTCGACCGAAGCGAGCATCGTCGCGCGGTCCACCTTGGTGAGGAGATCGTCCGGCAGGTACGTGAGGAAGTCGAGGAGGAGGATCCCCGCGAGGGGGTCGCCTGCGACCGCCGCCTGCGCGCCGCGCCGCGCGAGCTCTGCGCGCCCGGCGTCGAGGGCCCCGGCCGCCGACGGGCCCAGGAGCCCTCCGAGCGCCGACGGGCCCAGCGCGCCGAACCACTCGAAGTGGCGTTCCACCGCGGGGAGTGTGGCGTGGGTCACGAAGCGCTTGGCGAGGAATTCGAGGGTGACCTTCCCGGGGGACGGGGGCCAGGCGAAGGCGGCGCGCCGCACCGCGCCCTGGAGCCACGCCGGGAGCGCCGCGAAGCCCCCCGCGACCCGATGGCCGAGGTAGGTCGGATAACCGCCGAAGAGCTCGTCCGCCCCCTCACCCGAGAGGACGACCTTCACGTCGCGGTGCGCCGCCTCGGAGAGGAGGAAGGTCGGGAGGACGGCCGGATCGCCGAGGGGCTCGTCGAGCCGGTCCGACACCACGTCGAACGCGCGGCGCAGGTTCGCCGGGTCCGCCGGCACCGCGCGGTGGTCGGTGCGGAAGTGCCGAGTGACCAGCGCCGCGGGGCCGCTCTCGTCGTACGAGGGGTCGCCGAAAGCGATGGTGTAGGTGCGGATCCCGCCCGGCTTGAAATGCCCGGCCGCAAGCGCGACCAGGAGGGAGGAGTCGAGTCCCCCGCTGGTGTAGATGCCGATGGGCACGTCGGCCATCAGCTCGCGGGCGACGGCGGCGCGGAGCGTGTCGCGGACCGCCACGACGGGATCGCGCGGGGGCGCGGCCGTCCCCGCGGCGGCGGCGTGCGCCGCGGCGTCCCAGTAGGCACGGATCTCGATCCCCGCGGCGTTCGCGAGGAGGAGGGAGCCGGGGGGGAGCTTGCGGACCGCGCGGTGCATCGTGAACGGCTGCGGCACGTACCCGAGGGCGGCGTAGAGCGCGACCGCCACCGGCTCGATCGCGCGGCCGACACCGGGGTAGGCGAGGACCGCCTTCGGCTCGGAGCCGAAGACCAGCTCCCCGTCCACGTCGGCGTAGAAGAGGGGCTTCTCCCCGCTCCGGTCGCGGGCGAGGAGGAGGCGGCCCTCCCGCGCATCCCAGATGGCGAGGGCGAACATTCCCTCCAGCCGCCGGACGGCGTCGGGGCCGTACGCGAGGTAGAGGGGGAGGACGCTCTCGACGTCGGAGCGGGAGCGGAAGGGGTAGCCCACCGCCGCGGGGTCCCGGCGCAACGACTCGGAGTTGTAGATCTCGCCGTTGCAGACGATCGAGACATGCCCGTCGGGGGAGGTGAAGGGCTGGTCGCCGCGCTCGAGGTCCACGATGGCGAGGCGCCGGATCTGGAGCGACGCGCCCGGGTGCTCCGCACTCCCCGCGCCGTCGGGGCCCCGGTGGATGAGCGTCTCGCGCATGGTCTCCGGGGCGCCGGGGTGGCGGAGCGGAGCGCCCTTCCGCGAGACGACGCCGCAGATGCCGCACATCAGCGCGGCCCTCCGCCCCTGCGGATCGGCGCGGCGCGCCCGCCAGGCGTGGGAGCCGGCGCGGCCAGCGGCGCCGCCGCGCTCGCAGCCGGCGTGCACGGTCCGTACGCGAGGAAGTTCGCGTCGGCGCCCCCTGCCGCGATGAAGGGCAGCGAGCGCGCCAGCTCCGCCGCCGGCGCCCGGCCGCGCCGCGCCACGAACACCGTCGGCTCGGCGCACGCCGCCAGCGCCTCCCGCCACCACCCGGCCGCGCGGAGGGGCGTGCCGGGAAGGGCGTGGAATTCCGTCGCGCGGCTCACCACGTAGTTGCTCGTCAGCTCCGCCGCGCTCGCGCTCGAGAGGAGGACGGGGCGGTCGAGGTAGTAACGGAGCGAGGTCGGGTACGCCTCCACCCCCACGACCCGCGCGCCGCGCGCCGCCCCCTCGATGCTGGCGGCCAGGTCCCGCGAAGAGCGCTCCCCGGCGAGCACGGTGAGGAAGCCGCCGCCGGCGAAGGGCGTGCCGATCATGGGCAGGGCGAGACCGGTGGCCATCAGCCACACCGAGCGCCGCCGCGCCCCGAGGAAGGCGACGACCCCACCTCCCAGGAACGCCATGCCGAGACCGAAGACCAGCCCCGGGACCGCGTTCCGGACCAGCGGCGAGAGGGGAAGCGGGCGCGTGATCGCGGTGGAGAAGGGGACGATGGCGACCGCGAAGGCCACGAGCACGACCGCCGAGACGAGCGTGCCGGTCGCGGCCTGCCGCATCGCCCCCTCGTCGCCGAGCGCCGAGGCGAGGAGCATCCCCGCCGCCAGGGCCACCGCGGGAAGCGCCGGCAGGTAGTAGCCGGGGAGCTTCGACTGGGAGATCGAGAAGAAGACGAAGGGGACGAGCGCCCACGCGGCGAGGAACACGGCCGCTCGCGCGCCGCCCTCGCGGCGCCGCGCCCGCGCGCGCCATCCTCGGACCGCCGCCGCGATGGCGGGGCCGATCCACGGGAAGGTGCCGGCGAGGAGGACGGGGACGAAGTACCAGATCGGCCCCGTCCGCCCGGCGGACCTGGTCGCGACGCGCTTCAGCGATTCATAGACGAGCGCATACGCCGGGAAGTCGGGCCGGCGCAGGGAGACGGCCACGAACCAGGGCAGGGCGGTGGCGAAGAGCCACGGCCACGCGCGCACCGAGAAGAAGGGGCGGAGGCGCACCCCGGCGGCGAACGCGAAGGCGGTGACGACGAGGAGCGGCACCACCACGGCGACGGGGCCCTTGGTGACGAGCCCGAGTCCCATCGCGGCCCAGGCGAGCGCGAACCACGTCCGGCGCTCCCGCTCCATCGTGAAGCCGCGCCACGCGGCCGCGAGGGTGAGGGTCTCGACGAAGGCGAGCAGCGCGTCGAAGATGACGGTGCGGCTGAAGGCGAGCGCGAGGGGCATCGTCGCGAGGGCGAGCCCCGCGATCTCTCCCGTGCCCGGAGGGCCCATCACGCGGCCCAGGCGCCACACCAGCAGGACGGTGCCGAGGGTGAAGAGGAGCGACGGGAGTCGCGCCGCGCCCTCGGAGTCGCCGAGGGCCCGGAGGGAGAAGGCGACCGCGGCGAAGTAGGTGGCGGGCTTGTCGAGGTACGGGAGGCCGTCGAGGTGCGGGAGGACGTAGTCGCCGCTGCGCGCCATCTCGCGCGCCACCTCGACGTTGCGGCCCTCGTCCGGCTCGAGAAGGGGATACGATCCGAGGCCCCAGCAGAGCGCGACCAGCGCGAGGGCGCAGACCGCGAGCCAGGGGCGGGGCGCCACGGCCGGCTAGTTCGCTTCGGCCGCCGGAGGGAGCGGGGCGGCCGGCGCGTTCACCTGGGTCACCGCGATCGGCACGGTGGCTTCGAGGGCGCCGTCCACGGTGATCTCGAACGTGTAGATCCCCGGGTGCTCCAGCGGCACGTCGAAGGAGAGCACGGCGCCGGCCTCGACCTCGAGCACGCCGGCCGGGGGCTCGCCGATCTGCACCGCGCCGTCACCCCGCAGCACCTCGCGGCCCCCGTCGTCCACCAGCCGGATCACGATCGGGTGGTCGCCGATCTCGGTGCGGCGCCCCTTGAGGCGCAGCACGAGATGGAGGCGGGGGTGCACCGCCGGGAACCGCTCCACCCAGATGCGTTCGAACATCCCCAGCACCGAGAGCTTCCCGTGCTGGTCGATCAGGGCGTAGTCGCAGGCGACGGCGAGGCTGACGATCACGCGTCGACGACGCGCACGCTCGTGAGGACGTCCCCCTGCGCGAGCTTCAGGACCACGTCCAGACCCGTGTTCACCTGGCCGAAGACCGTGTGCACGCCGTCGAGGTGCGGCAGCGCCTTGTGGGCGAGGAAGAACTGCGAGCCCCCCGTGTCCTTCCCCGCGTGCGCCATTGAGAGCGAGCCCGGCTCGTGCTTGTGCGGATTGCCCTTCGTCTCGCACTTGATCTGGTAACCAGGGCCGCCTGTCCCGACGCGCGAATTGTTCGGGTCCTTGGAGAGGGGATCGCCGCCCTGGGCGACGAAGTCCTTGATGACGCGGTGGAACCGGGTGCCGTCGTAGAACCCCTGGTTCGCCAGCTTCTCGAAGTTGGCGACGGTGCCCGGGGCCTCGACGGGGAAGAGGTCGGCCTCGATGCGGCCCTTCGCGGTCTCGAACGTGGCGCGCTTCTTCATCACGCGGGCTTCTCCTCGATGTCGTGGTCGTAGAACGTCTTGAGCTCGAGCAGCTTGAGCTGGCGCACGCCGTTCGGAAGCTGCACCACCGCCACCTCACCCACCTGCTTGCCGAGCAGTCCCTTCCCGAGGGGCGACGCGACCGAGATCTGCTCCCCGTCGAAGTCCATCGCGTCGGGGATCACCAGCGCGTACTTCTCCTTCGCCTTGGTGACGAGGTCGAGCACGACCACGCGCGAGCCGAGGCCGACGCGGTCGGTCGGGATCTTGGTGAGGTCCACCTGCGACAGCTTGGCGAGACGCCCCCGGAGGTGCGAGAGGCGCGCCTGCACGAACCCCTGCCGCTCGAGCGCGGCGTGGTAGTCGCCGTTCTCCTTCAGGTCGCCCATCGCGAGCGCGCGCTTGAGCGCCTCGGGGAGGGTGACCTGCAGCTCATGATTGAGGAGGCCCACCTCGTCGGCGAGCTTCTGCTTGATGGCGTCGAGCATCGGGGAGAAGCTAGCCCGTTCGCCCGAAAGACTCCATAGCACCTGCCAGGTCTGCGGCGGTGCGAGCGGGAGGCGCGCAGGCGGACCCGGAGCACACGAGGGCGAACGGGCGCGAGAGTGAGGAGGTGCTCTGTGAGAGGTGAGAAGAGACGGGGGACACGTTCGTCGTGTCGCCCTCCGGGGCGCGCACGACCACCTTCCGCGGGTGCAAGGTGCGCAGGGTGACCGCGGCTAGGTCGGTAGTAGTAGTATCTGCTACTACTATTGTCGTCATTCCCCGCAGCAGGGCGTCGAGGGCGCGGCAGTAGGTCGCGGCGAACACGCCCAGCGCCGCGGCGGCGCCGGCGAAGGCGCGGAGCGCGGCCTCGGCTTCCGCCTTGAGGGACTCGTCGCCGGTGATCGCGTGCAGACGGAGGAGCACCAGCGCCGCTATCGCGTTGGGCGCCGGGGTGGGGGCGTCCTGCACCGGCTTGGCGCGCTCGGCGAGGAGGCCGGTGCCGCCGCCGTCCCCGCCGGCGGCGACGTCGAGGAATCCCCCCTCGGCGTCGCGGAACCTCCGCATCACGATCCCGGCCAGGTCGAGGGCGCGGCGGAGCCACCCCTCATCGCCCGTGTGCTCGTACGCCGCGATGGCCGCCGAAGCCGCCTGCACCTGGTCGTCGAGGAGGAGCGCGGACGCGTCCGCCGCGGCGTGGTGCGCCATCCCCTCGCCCTCCCGCCACGCCTCGGCCCAGAGTCGCTCCAGGGTGCGGAGGGCGAAGGCGCGACAGTCCTCGCGGTCGAGCGCCGCGGCGGCGTCGAGGAACGCCTCGGCCATCATCGCGTTCCAGGCGGTGTATCGCGTCCGGTCCACGAAGGGGGCTGGACGCTTCGCTCTGACGGCGCGGAGCTTCTCCGCCGCCGACCCGAGGAGGGCGTTCACCTCGCCGTCCGGGACCTTCATCTCGGCGGAGATCTGCGCCGCGCTCTTCGCCACGAAGAGGACGTTGCGGCGCGGATCGTGGTGCATCTCCCCCTCGGGCCCGATGTCCCAGCGCCGCCGCGCGGCCTCCCACTCGGCATCCCCGAGGGCGGCGCGCGCCTCGTCGGCCGTCCAGGTGAAGTAGTCGCCGTCGTCATCGAGGCCGACGTCGGCGTCCTGCGAGGCGCCGAAGCCGCCTTCCTGCCGGTCGGCGAGCACTTCCATCGCCCAACGGACGATCCCCTCCGCGACCTCGCGGTAGAGGGGCTCGCCGAACGCGGCCCAGGCGTGAGTGTACGCCTTGAGGAGCTCGGCGTTGTCGTACGACATCTTCTCGAAGTGGGGCACGATCCAGCGCGCGTCCACGGAGTAGCGATGGAAGCCGCCACCGAGCTGGTCGTGCATCCCGCCCTGCGCCATCGCGTCGAGGGTGCGCCGGGCCACGTCCCGCGGCCACGCCTCCCCGGTGTCGCGCCACCGCGCGAGGAGGAACTCCACCGCGGCGGGGTGCGGGAACTTGGGCTGCCCGCCGAAGCCGCCGAAACGGACGTCGAACGCCTGCGCCATCTGCGCGGCGGCGGCGTCGAGGAGGGCGGGTGTCAGCTCGCCGGGCGCGGTCTCGGTGAGGGCGCTCCCGACGTGCGCGCGGAGCTGCTGCGCCGACCGCACGACGTCGTCGTGCCGGCCGGTGAAGGCCTCGAGCACTTTCTCGAGCACGGTGCGGAAGCCGGGGCGTCCGTGGCCGTCCGCGGGCGGGAAGTAGGTCCCACCGTAGAAGACGTCGCCATCGCCGGTGAGGAACGCGGTGAGAGGCCAGCCCCCCTGCCCGGCGACGGCCTGCACCGCGCGCTGGTAGCGCACGTCCACGTCGGGACGCTCGTCGCGGTCCACCTTCACGCAGACGAAGCGCTCGTTGAGGAAGGCGGCGAGGCCCGGGTCCTCGTACGACTCGCGGTCCATCACGTGGCACCAGTGGCACCACACCGCGCCGATGTCGAGGAGGATCGGCCGGCCGAGGGTGCGCGCGGCGGCGAACGCCTCGTCGCCCCAGGGATGCCAGTCCACCGGCTGGTGGGCGGCGGAGGCGAGGTAGGCGGACGCGGCGCCGGCGAGGCGGTTCAGGCGGGGCTCGCTGGTAGAGTCAGCGGAGTCAGTTCCGTACGGTTCTCCGCAGTTGCGCGACCATCTTCCTGGCGTTGATGCTCTGCGGATTGAGGTCGAGGGCTCGCTCGTACATCCTGAGCGCCTCGGCCACCTTGCCGGTCGCCAGCAGTGCCTCTCCGTAGCTGTCGTACACGTTCGCGCTGCGCGGGAAGAGGTGGACGTTCTCCTCGAAGACCGCGAGAGCGTCCGCATACCGGGGCGCCATCGGCAGGTGGTAGGGATTGTCCGTAGCCATGAAATCGTACCCGAGGGAGTTGATCTCGCCCTCGCTCAATGCGTAGGTGGCCGTGTCGTCCCTGAGCTTCTCCAACGTATCCCGCGCCGCCTCCGGCCCCGTGCTAGCCAACACCATCCCGAACACTCTCGTGATGCTCTTCTTGGGCCTCGGGACCTGACGGCCGTTCAGGATCAGCAGGGCGTTGGTGGCGATCTCGTGCGCGTTGTAGTGTGCGTTGTCGAACACGATGACGGTCTGGTGCCGTGATACGTTCCTCAGGAGGACGCAGCTCAGTCCGGTCGCGGCACCGCTGTGATATACGATCGTCCCGAGGGACGTGTCCTTCTCGATCTCCCAGCCGAGGCCGAAGCGGTCGGGATTCTCGGTCCCATCATTGAGTCGGACCGGGGTGTACGCCTCACGGAGCATGGCTCCGGAGAGGAGTCGCCCGTGGTAGAGGGCGTCGTCGAGTCTCAGTAGGTCGCGTGTCGTGCTGACGTAGTCCCCGAACCCGGCGAAGCGGTACGCGTTCCAGTAGCTGACCACGTAGGGGATCGTGCCCGCCCGGATGGGCTCCGCCGAGTAGACGTGCGGGTAGATGTGCGGAAAGGCGAGGTCGGCGCTCGTCGAATCGCGGAACTGCAGGCCCAGGGGTAGGAACCTGGTGTCGCGCATGCCGGCCGGCCGCAGGACGTGCCGCGCGATGTACTCGTCATACGGCGTTCCGGAGGCCTTCTCGATGATGGCCGCCAGCACGATGAAGTTGATGTTGTCGTAGCTCCCCTTCTCCCCGGGTTGGTAGATCAGCGGCCGCGGGCCGGCCCTCAGCCCCGGCAGGAAGTCGGCGTTCGTGAACACGCGCTCAGGCTGCTCCGCTCGCAGAAAATCGAAGTACGCATTGTAGGGCGGAAGCCCCGACGTGTGGGACAAGAGGTGCCTGACCGTCACCGTGGGATACGGGAAGCCGGGGAGATACTCCACGACCGGATCGCCCATCCGCAGGGTGCCTGCCTCTGCCAGCTGGAGGATCGCCGTGCCAGTGAGGACCTTCGAGATGGACGCGATCGGGAACCTGACGTCACTGGTGTTCCGCCTCCTGCTGGCGAAGTCGGCGTAGCCGAAGGACCGCTCGAACACGACCCTTCCATAATCGGCAACCAGTACGTCCCCGTTGAACTCCTGGTTCTGGGCCAGAGTCGCGAAGTACGCGCTCAGGGCAGCGATCCTGGCTGGCTCTGGGCCCTTCGCGCACGCCGTCAGCCCGACGGCCAGCAGGATCCCCACCTGGATCGAGATGCAACGGTTCATGGTCGGCGTTCCATCCCTTGGGCGTGAGTCACGTCGTGACGTCTCGGGCGGCCGGGCGCGAAGTCGGCAGGTGCGATTTCCTCTACACCGCCGCCGACGGGCACAGGGCGGCCACCGCGCACTCGCCGCACTTCGGCCGGCGCGCGATGCAGACGGCGCGGCCGTGGTGGATCATGAGGTGCGGGAAGAGGGTCCACTGCGCGCGCGGCACGAGCGCCATCAGATCCTGCTCGATCTTCACGGGATCCGTCTCGCGCGTGAGGCCGAGGAGCGTGGTGATGCGCGCGACGTGCGTGTCCACCACGACACCTTCGTCCTTCCCGAAAGCGTTGCCGAGGACGACGTTGGCGGTCTTCCTCCCCACGCCCGGGAGGGTGACGAGGTCGTCCATCGTGTCTGGCACGCGTCCGCCGAACCGCGCCAGGAGCGCGTTCGCCATCCCGAGGACGCTCTTCGTCTTGTTGTGGAAGAACCCGGTGCTCCTGATCTCCTCCTCGAACACCGCGGGAGCGGCCGCCGCGTAGTCGTTCGCCGTGCGGTACTTCTGAAAGAGCGTCTTCGTCACGATGTTGACCCGCACATCGGTGCACTGCGCCGAGAGGATCGTCGCGACGAGGAGCTCGAGCGGGTCCTGGTGGTCGAGGGAGCAGCGCGCCTCGGGATAGCGCTCCGTCAGCGCCCCGATGATCGGGCCGATGCGCTCGGCCGCCGTCGGGAGCTTGGTGCGTTTGGCCGTCTTCGCGGCGGCGTTCGCCTTCGGCCGGACCGCCTTCTTCGGCGCAGCCGGCTTCGAGGCTTGCGTCGCCTTCGGCTTGGCGTTCACGGGGCCTCGGTGCGTCGGTGCGTCGGTGCGCCCCGACTTGGCCGTCCCTGGGCGTCTTGGCGTCTGGCCCCTGGCCGCCTTCTTCTTCGGCGTCTGGCCTCTGTTCTTCCTGTCCTTACCGCCGGCGTTTGGCATACGCTGCGAACCCCTCCGCGTCCTTCGTGTTCAGGATGTCCTCCGCCGTCAGCCACCCTTTGCGCGCGATCCCGATCCCGATGTCCACGTTGGCGAGGCCCGCGAGCGAATGGGCGTCGGGGCCGATGGAGATGGCGATGCCGGCGTCGCGCGCCTGGCGGCAGAGGCGCCAGTCGAGGTCGAGGCGCTGGGGGTCGGCGTTGATCTCGATCGCGACCCCCCGCTCGGCGGCGCGGGCGATGACCCGCTGCATGTCCACCGGGTACGGGTCGCGGGTGAGGAGGAGCCGCCCCGTCGGGTGGCCGAGGATGGTGAGGTGCGGGTCGTCCAGCGCGCGGAGGACCCGCGCCGTCATCGTCTCCTCGTCGAGGTCGAAGCGGGAGTGCACCGAGCCGATGACGAAGTCGAAGCGGCCCAGCACCTCGGGGCCGTAGTCGAGCTGGCCATCGGCGAGGATGTCCGCCTCGATCCCCTTGAGGATGCGCAGCTCGGGGGACGCGCGGTTCCAGGCGTCGATCTCCGCGTGCTGCTTCGCCACCCGCTCCGGGCTGAGCCCTCCGGCGTACGCGGCGGCGACAGAGTGGTCGGTGATGCCGATCCACGCGTAGCCGAGGGCGCGGCACGCCTCCGCCAGCTCCGCGACGGAGTTCGTGCCGTCGCTGTAGGTGGTGTGGCAGTGGAGGAGGCCGCGGAGGTCGCCTCGCTCCACGAGGCGCGGCAACGGTCCCGCGGCGGCGCGCGCCACCTCGTCGGTGCCTTCGCGCAGCTCGGGAGGGATCCACGCCATCCCGAGGGCGGCGTAGAGGGATGCCTCGTCGGGGCAGGGCACCTCGGCGCCTCCGCGCCGGAGCCCCGCGGCGTCGAGCGTGAGCCCGCGCTCGGCGGCGCGTCGTGCCAGCTGCTCGAGGTGCGTGGCGCTCCCCGTGGCCCGGACGAGCGCGTGCCCGAATCGGGACGCCGGCGCGCACGCGACGGTGGCGGTTGCGGCGTCGTCGAGACGCACACGGAAGCCGGCCGCGTTGGCGGAGACGACCGCGCTGGCGGCGCGGCCCCGCACGAGCGCCTCCCCCAATGCGGACGGCGCCGATGCGGCGTCCGGCCCGCGGCCCTCCGGCACGGGGGTAAGCACAGCCACCAGGTCGAAGTCGCGGACGAGCTCGAGGCGGCGACGGAGATCCCCCGCCACCTCCACTCGTTCGACGCCCGGAAGCGCGGCGAGCGCCGCGGCGAGGCCATGGGCCCGCCGGTCGCCGTGATGGACGAGCCGGAGCCCCGCGGTGCGCCGCAGGAACTCGATGCCCTTCAGGATCTTCGCGGCGGTCTTAGCACCGAAGCCCTTGAGGGCGGCGAGGCGGCCGTCGCGCGCCGCCGCCTCGAGCCCGTCGAGCGTCGTGATGCCGAGCTGGTCCTGGACAGCGCGCACCTTCGCGCTCCCCATCCCGCTGATCCGCAGCATCTGCACGAGACCCGCGGGCACCTCGGCGCGGAGTGCGTCGAGCGCGCTCGAGCGGCCGGACGTGATGCACTCGCGGACCATTTCGAGGGTCGCGGGCCCGATCCCCTTCACGTCGGCGAACGCGCCCGAGGCGACGTCGCCTTCGAGGTCGCCGGTGTAGTCCGCGACGGTGCGGGCGGCGTTCTGGAAGGCGCGGACCTTGAAGGCGTTCTCCCCCTTGAGGTCGAGGAGGCCGGCCATCTCCTCCAGCGCGTGCGCGACCGCGTGCTTGTCCAACGTCACCCCTCCGCCTTGGCGAGGGCGAGAAGGGCGAGCGCGACCAGTTCGTCCGGGGAGACGACGGAGCGGAACCCCATCCGCTCCCCGGCGGGGAGCACGGTGGCGAAGGGCGCCGAGCCGTCGGGGCGCGGCGCCGGGGCGTGCACCGGAAGCCGTGCGGACGCTTCCACGGTGGTGAAGCCGCCGCGCTCCGGGCGGAATCCGAGGATGGCGAGGACGGTCACCGCCGACGCCGTGTGGAGGACGTAGCACCCGTCGAGCGGCTCGTGCGGCTCGCCCGCGTTCGCCGCCGCCCAGACGGCGCGCTCGGGAAGCTGGACGTACCGGACGCCGGGCGCGGCGGGCGGCCTGCCGAGCGCGCTCGGTTCCACGAGGGCGGCCTCGAGCGCGGCGCGGTCGAGCGTGCGCACGGGATGCCCCGCCTCGTGGTGCAGGAAGAGCATGTGGAGGAGCGCGGCGTACTCCGTGACGGCCTGGGCGGGCGCCTCCGCCGGCATCAGGTCCTTGAGGAGCACGCCGGCCGGGCCGACGAGGACGAAGGCGTCGCGGCTCGCGGCGTCCACGCGCCCCGCGGCGACGGCTTCGCGGATGTCGTCGAAGCGCTTCGCGCCGACCGCCTCGACCAGGTCGGTCCAGGGGAGGGGGCGCGCCGCGTTCACGCAGCCGCCGGGAGGAAGGGGTCGAGGACCTGGACGAAGCGCTCCGTCTCCTCGGTGTAGAGGGTGTGGCCGGAATCCTCGAAGACCACGAGGCGCGCGTGCGGCACGCTCGCCGCGAGCAGCTCGGACGCGGCGAGGGGCACCGGGTCGTGGCGGCCGTGGAGGATCAGGGTGTCGGCGGTGATGGTGCCGAGGCGCGGGCGGAGGTCCATCCCGCTCAGGCTGTGCCAGACCGCCTGCTGGGCGCGGGCGGAGACGC
>JADGQW010000175.1 GCA_017881505.1 Gemmatimonadales bacterium | reverse complement strand
TCGTTGCCTGCGTGAGCTGACTGGTGAGATTCTCGAGCCGATCGGTGGGAACGTTCATAGATGTGGGGCCAAAACCTGTCGGCGTCGCTGACCTGTCTTCAGTGGCAAATACCAGATTGTTCTGAGCCACGTATTTATTCAGTGCCTCTTCAGAGCGCTCGACCTTCGCCTTCATCTCCGCCAGCTGGTTTTCGAGCAGATTACGCACCCAGTCGGTGGCGTTTGACTTTGTTTCCATGTTGAGCTCAGTGCAGGCTCGCGCAATGACGTTGGCGGTGGTGGCTGCGACGGCCGGGTCGGTGCTGTCGAAACCGACCATGACAAGTCTTGTGCTCGGTACCGGGCTTACCGTTACTTTCGAAAGGAAACTGCTGACGATACCACTGTCAATCTCGCCGTTCCCCCGTACCAATCCTGCAGGCACCGCGGAGCTGGAAGCGGTCCGGGAGGAGATGGCGGCGCTCCGGCATCACGTGGCGGAGCTGGAGGAGCGGCAGGACTTCGCGGAGCGGCTCCTGGCGCAGGCCCGTGAGCGGGGGCTGCTCGCTGGCCCTCCTTCCAAGGACTAGGCGGTCGCGCGTGGAAGACGTCATCGCGGTCGTGGGGTTCTTCACGACGGTCATCGTCGCGTTCATCGCCTTCGGACCGGTGGGTCGGGCGATCGCGGCGAAGATCACGCGGAACAGCCTGAACGCGCCGGGCGCCGAGGTCGCCGGTCAGCTCGACGGGATGGAGGACCGGCTGGAGGGCCTGACGCAGCAAGTGACGGAGCTGGCGGAGCGGCAGGACTTCACGGAACGCCTCCTGGCGAAGGCCCGCGAGAAGGGCCAGCTCGGGAGCGGGGGGACGGCATGATGCAGGCGGGACCGCCGGTCGAGGTCATCGTCCCCATCTTCGGGATGATCACGGGCATCATCATCACGGGGCTGCTGATCATCGGCCCCATCGGCCGGGCGATCGGGACCAGCATCACGTACTGGCTGGCGGGCGGGCGGAAGCACCCCGACGCGCTCGCGGCGCCCGACCTCGACGAGGTGCACGACCGGCTCGACGCGCTGCAGCGGCAGGTCGGCGAGCTGGCGGAGCGGCAGGAGTTCACGGAGCGGCTGCTCGCGCAGGCCCGGCAGGAGCGCGGGCTCCCTGGCGCCGGCGGCGGCGCAGGGTGAATGTTCCGCGTGGCGGGGCCAAGGGTCGCCGCCGCGCCTAAGGAGCGGCTATGACGAGTCGTGACGACATCGAGGGATACATCGACCGGATCGGCGCCGAGGGCGTCCTGGCGAAGGAGGTCAAGCCGGGGCTCTGGGTGCTCCAGCCCGGCGAGGCGGGTCCCGAAGTGGTGGTCCATTTCAACCCGCCGGTGGTGGTCCTGCGCGTGCGGGTGATGAAGCTCCCCAAGGGGGTCAAGCAGTCGGACCTCTACCGCCACCTGCTCGAGCTCAACGCCAAGGACCTGGTCCACGGGTCCTACGGCGTGGACGGCGACGACGTCGTCCTCTCGGACGCGCTGGAGCTCGAGAACCTGGATTTCAACGAGTTCCAGGCCAGCTTCGACTCGCTGACGGTGGCGCTGGCCTCGCACCTCTCCACACTCGCCCCCTTCCGGGCGGCTTGAGGCGCCATGGGAATCTTTGATCGTTTGGGGATCATGCTCCGCTCGAACATCAACGACCTGATCTCCCGAGCGGAGAACCCCGAGAAGATGCTGAACCAGCTGATCCTCGACATGCGGAGCCAGCTGGCCAAGGCGAAGCAGCAGGTCGCCGGCGCCATCGCCGACGAGAAGAAGCTCCAGGCGCAGGCCGAGGCCGAGAAGAAGCAGGCCGACGAGTGGGAGAAGCGGGCGATGCTGGCGGTGCAGGAGGGCCGGGACGACCTGGCCAAGCAGGCGCTCCTTCGCCACGCCGAGCATATGCAGGCGGCCGTCACGCTCGACGAGACGTGGCGCAAGCACCGGTCGGAGACCGAGTCCCTCAAGAACTCGCTGCGCACCCTCAACGACAAGATCGAAGAGGCGAAGCGCAAGAAGAACATCCTGGTCGCCCGGCAGCGGCGCGCGGAGGCGCAGCAGCGCATCCAGGAGACGATGTCGTCCATCAGCGACAAGAGCGCCTTCGAGACGTTCGAGCGGATGGCGGAGGCGATCGCCGACAACGAGCGCAAGGCGCTCGCGTCGGCCGAGTTGTCGGAGGAGCTCTCCGGCGACTCGCTGGCGAAGCAGTTCACCGCCCTCGAATACAAGGCGGACGCCGACACCCAGCTCCTGGCCCTCAAGCAGAAGATGGGGCTCCTCCCCGCCGGCGAGACCGCCGCGGCCCCGAAGCAGATCGGGGCGGGCGGGAAGGCCGCGGCGGACGTCCACGACGCGGAGCTGGTGGACGAGGACGCCGACGAGCCCCGCAAGGGGGCGTAACTGACCGTGCCCGGCGCCGCCCCCCTGACCCGGCGGGCGGCGCCCCTCGCGGTGCTCCTGTTCGTCGCCGCGATCCTGCTCGCCCTCTACCAGGTCCTCGACCTGGTCTTCGTCTTCTTCGTCGCCGCGCTGATCGCCGTCTACCTCGACGCCCTCGAGGCCCCCCTCACCCGCTACCTGCGCCTGCCGCGCGCCGCCGCGCTCCTCCTCGCGCTGGCGGCGACGCTCGCGGCGCTGGCCGGGGTCGTCGCGCTCCTCGCGCCGCCCCTCGTCGAGCAGACCGACGACCTGATGGCCGCGGTCCCGAAGTACCTGGGCGAACTCGACGGGTTCATCCGCCGCCTGGCGGAGCAGTATCCGGTGCTGCGGCGCGCCGGCGTGGCGTCCACCGACCGGGGCCTCCTCACGACGGCCCTCCTCGGCGTGGCGGACTTCGTCCGCACCGGCATCATCCCGTACGTCACCACCACCGGCCGCATCCTCATCGACGCCGTCGCCGTGGTGGTGATGGCGATCTACCTCTCCCTGCGGCCCGCGCTCTACCGCGACGGCTTCGTCGCGCTCGTGCCCCCGCGGCACCGGCCGGCGGCCCGCGAGATCTTCCGCGACCTCGGCGTCACCCTCCGGGCCTGGGTGCTGGCGCAGCTGATGGCGATGGTGCTGCTCGGCGTCCTCACCGCCATCGGGCTCTGGATGCTCGACGTGCCGTACTGGCTCGCCTTCGGGATCTTCGCCGGCCTCGCCGCGCTGGTGCCCTTCTTCGGCACGCTCTTCTCGACGCTGCTCCCCGCGCTCCTCGTGCTGGGCGAACGGGGGTTCCTCGCGTTCCTCGCGGTGGCGTCCGTCGGGGTGGTGGTCCACCTGATCGAGGCGAACCTCGTCGCCCCGATCCTGATGCAGCGCCAGGTGGCGCTCCCTCCCGTGCTGACCATCCTCTCGGTGCTCGTGATGGCGGAGCTGGCCGGCCCCATCGGGCTGGTCGTCGCCGTGCCCGCCCTCGCCACCGGGATGGTCGTGGTGCGCCACGTCCTTCTGCGCCACGTCTACGGCGACGCCGTCGCGACGTCGGCGGCCCCGTCCGCCCGGGACATCCCTTCCGCGCCTTCCTGAACGCCGATGCCCCACACCGCTCCCACCTTCCTCATCGTCGCCGACGGGAAGCTCGCCGTCGAGACCGCCAAGACGGCCACTTCCGCGATCCGCTACCTCCCTGAGCGCGTGGTCGCGGTGCTCGACGCCTCGAAGGCGGGCCGCACCTGCCAGGACGTCCTCGGCTTCGGGGGGGCGATCCCCGTGGTGGGGACGATCGAGGAGGGGTTCGCGCGGGGGCCCCAAGCCCTCCTCGTCGGCATCGCGCCGACAGGGGGCGCGCTCCCTCCCGCGTGGCGTGGCTGGGTCCTCGCCGCCATCGACCGCGGCCTCGAGGTGTGGAGCGGTTTGCACACGTACCTGAGTGACGACCCCGAGCTCGCGACGCGCGCCAAGGCGCGCGGCGTCCGCCTCTTCGACTTCCGCAAGCCCCCCGAGCACCTCCCCGTGGCGAACGGCCGCGCGCGCCTCGTGGAGGCGCACGTCTGTCTCACCGTCGGCACCGACTGCAGTTCCGGGAAGATGACGGCGCAGGTCGAGCTGGTGGCGGGGCTCCAGGCCAAGGGGCTCCGGACGCGGTTCGTGCCCACGGGCCAGACGGGGATCCTCCTCGCCGGCTGGGGGATCTCGGTGGACGCCGTGGTGGCGGACTTCATCGCCGGCGCCGCCGAGCAGCTGGTGCTCGAGGGCGCGAAGGACGCCGACGTCGTGCTCCTCGAGGGCCAGGGGAGTCTCATCCACCCCGGCTACTCCGGCGTGACCCTCGGCCTCCTCCACGGCGCCTGCCCGGCGTCGCTGGTGCTCTGCCACCAGTCCTCGCGGAGGCTCATCGGCCAGTACCACGGCGCCAGCGCGTGGGTCCCGATCCCGCCCCTCGCGCAGATGGTCCGTCTGTACGAGGATGCCGTGGCGCCGATCCGCCCGGCGAAGGTCATCGGCATCGCGCTCAACACCTACGACCTCGCCGAATCCGCCGCGCGCGACGCCGTGCGCCGCGCCGAGGACGAGACGGGGCTCCCCGCCACGGATCCCGTCCGGTTCGACAAGGCGTCCCTCGTGAACGCCATCGCGTCGGCCGTCGCGCGGCGTCACGGTCCCCCCGCGTAGAATCGCGCCCGGCCTGGGCGCTTCCGATACCCGCTGGAAGACCGACCGGCACTAGGTTCGCGCCGCCTCGCACACGCGGGGCGGCGCGACGCGTTCTCGCCGCGCCCGTCCACGGACGGCGGAGGGACGGTGGAGCCAGGAACGGCGGTCCGCGCACTCGTGCTGGTGGTGGAGGGCTCGCCGCACCGGGCGGCGCGCCTCCTCGCGGACCGGTTCCCGGGCGTCGCCTGCGACCGGCGGGGGCTCCGGCTCCCGATCGGCGCGGGGGAGTCGCCCGAGGCGATCCTCGCCTACTGCCGCGAGCGCGGGATCGGCGTCCACGCCTCCCGCGTCCGCCTCCGTCCCGCGGACGGCGCCGCGGCCGCAGTGAGCGCGTCGGCCTCACCATCCTTGGGGGAGGTCGGCAGATGAGGCGCATCAGTCTGTACTTCGTGTTCGGGACCGCGGTGCTCGCCGCGCTGGCCGTGGCGGCGTGCGCGCGGGACCGCGGCGGGCCGGCGGCCGCGACGGATCCCGCGGCGCGGATGGCCGCGGCCGTCGGCGAGGGCGCGCGGGTGCGCGCCACCGTGCGCGACGCGGTGGCGGCCCCGGGCGCGGCCGCGGAAGTGGAGACCGGAGCCGCCGCGGCCGAGGCGGTCGTGCGCGGCGGCCGCGCGGTGGATCCGGCCAGCGGCGCGCTCCTCGCCGCGACCGACGGCGGGGTGGACGGCGAGAAGGAGTTCGCCTACACCGACGACGGCGGCCACGTGCACCGGATGGTGCTTCGGGGCGCGCCGGGCCGCGGTCCCATCGCCTCCGCCCGCTACGAGGAGGATGGCGAGCTGGTGGCGGAGGTGCAATGGCGCTGGGAGGGGCGGGGCGGCGGCTGGGTCCTGCGCGACCGGAC
>JADGQW010000034.1 GCA_017881505.1 Gemmatimonadales bacterium | reverse complement strand
CGCGCCGATGACCGCGAACGTCGCGGAGAAGAGCACGGGCTGGCCCGTGACGCCGGCGGGATTGGCCACCGCCACACGGAGGCTGCCCCCCGCCGAATCGGCGTTCACGACGGGCTGGCCCAGCGCGCCCCCGCTGACGCCGCGGAAGGCGAGCACGCCCGGATGCCAGACGAGACGGAGGGTGGCGGATCCCAGGGAGGCTCCGCCACTGCCCGTCAGGTCGGCGACGATCGGCACCGTGACCTGCGCGCCCTGCAGCAGCGCCATCGAGCCCGCCTGCGGCCCGACGACCACCGTCTGCGCCTGCACGCGCCCGGCCAGGCACACCCCCGCCATGGCGAGGGCGACCTTGAAGCTCGCCTTCACGCTGCCTCTCCCGCGCACGGGAAGCGTCCTAGTGTCCGGCCGACCGGCTCAGGAAGATCTGCCGGTTCACCCGCAGCTGCGGGGTCAGGTTCGTCAGCGACAGCGCCGCCGACAGCTCTTCCATCTGCAGCGCGAGGTCCGCCGCGTAGTCGGTGCCCTTCACCTGGAACATCCCGTCGTAGAGGACGAGGGTGGTGAAGCCCGTCGGCGCGGCGCCGGCGAACCGGATCAGGCCCGTGGCGGCCGTCGTCGTGTTGTTGACGCGGAGGCCGTCGTTGATCGGGTTCTCGGTCTTGAACTGCAGCTTGGCCGTGTTGAACCGCAGCCGGCCCGTGAAGCTGCCCAGCTTGTAGCTCTGCTGGCTCCCCACCTGGACCTCGACCCGCACCCGGACCGTCTGCCCGACGGTCGCGTTCAGGTTGTCCACGGTGATGAAGGCGGCCACCCCCTGCTGGACGGGCGGGGGCGTGGGGCCGGTGCTCTGCGCCGGCTGGTCCTGGCAGGCGGAGAGCGCCAGGCCGAGTACTGCGAGTCGCAATGCGTGCATCGTTCCATCCTCCCTGGGTGCGGCCGAAGCCGCGGACGGTTTGCTACTTCACCTGCACGCTGCCCGAGAGCACCAGCGCCTGGGTCAGCATCTGCGTGAACGTGGGGGAGATGCCCGACAGGTCGGTCAGCGCGAACGTGACCGCCGACGAGCCGGACGCGGTGGCGACGAACTTGACGTCCACCAGCGCGAAGGACGGTCCCGCGACGCCGTTCGGATCCGCCGCGCCGAAGCGCAGCTGGCCGGTGGACGTGGCGGACTCGTTGAGCGTCGTGCTGACGGCGAACGAGACCGGGGCGGTGCTCACGTACTGCAGCAACGAAGCGTTCCAGTCGAGCTGGGCGTTGTAGCTCCCCAGCTTCTCGCCCGGCAAGGCGCCGATGTTCACGGCGACAAGAACGTGCACCGTGTCGCCGACGTTCGCCGCGCCGAAGGCGTGACCGTTGCTCACGGGGAGCGCGACGGCGGTGCCGTTCGGCGTTACGGCGACGAGCGTCGAGTCGTAGACAGTTCCCGTCGCCCCCGTGGCGGAGGCCACGATGACGGCCGAGCCTCCTGCCACCGCCGTCGCCACGCCGGTAAGGCTATCCACCGAGGCGACGCCGGGCGTCCGCGAGAGGTACCGCAGTCCGACGGCGGGCACCGGCCCGCTCGCCGCGTCGAAGCCCTGCACCGACAGCGGCAGGGTGCCCGCCGGCGGCAGAACGCCGAAGCCCGGCGTCAGCACGATCCGCACGAGCGACGCCGGCGCGATGGTGAACGTCACCGAGACGGACTGCGGCGTGTTCCCCGCCACCGCTGAGGTGACGGGCACCGTCGCCGTGTACGTGCCGGGCGTGAGGCTGCCCTTCGCGACGGTCAGGGTCAGCGTGGCCGGCGCCGTCGCCTGGTTGAGCGACGCCGTCAGCCAGCCGGAGCCGGTGACGTAATTGATCGTCCCGAGCGCGAGGCCGTTCAGCGTCCCGGTGCCGGCGTTCGTCACCGTCACCGTCTGCGCGGCGGGATCGGTGGTGGTCAACGTGTCGCTGAACGTCACCGCCGTCGCGCTGAGCCCGATGAGGGGCAGCGGCGCGATGGTGAACGTCACCGCGACCGACTGCGGCGAGTTCGACGCCGCGGCCGAGGTGATCGGCACGGTGGCGGTGTACGTGCCCGCCGTGAGGGCGCCCTTCGCCACGCTCAGCGTCAGCGTGGCCGGGGCCGTCGCCTGGTTGAGCGACGCCGTCAGCCAGCCGGAGCCGGTGACGTAGTTGATCGTCCCCACCGCGAGGCCGCCCAGCGTCCCGGTGCCGGCGTTCGTCACCGCGACGGTCTTCGCCGCCGGATCGGAGGTCGTGAGGGTGTCGGTGAATGTCACCGTCGTGGGGGAGAGGCCGATGGCCGGTCCCGCGGCGACGGTGAAGGTCACCGCGACCGTCTGCGGGCTGTTCGACGCCTGCGCGGAGGTGACCGGAACGGTGGCGTGGTACGTCCCCGCGGTCAGCGTCCCCGTGGCCGGCTGCAGCGTCAGCGTGGCCGGCGCGCTCGCCCCGCTCAGGGAGGCGACGAGCCAGCCTGTGGGCTCGCTCGCGCCGTAGGTGACCGTCCCGACGGCGAGGCCGGCGAGGGGGCCGACCCCGGTGTTCGTCACGGCGACGGTCTGCGCGGCGGGATCGGCGCCGCTCGCGGTGGCCGAGAAGGTGGCGCTGCCGGGCGCGAGGCCGATCACGGCCACGGGCGAGGTGGAGACCACGACGAGCGCGCTGTCGTAGACCGAGGAACGCGCCCCCGCGATGGCGAAGACGTAGGTCTGCCCGATGGCCATGCCCCGCGCCAGGCCGGTGGCGTCGATGGTGACCGTCGCCGCGTCGGCGCTGTGCCAGAGGACCGGCATCCCGATGATCGTCGCGTCCGTGGAGTCGAGGGCCGCGACCGCCCAGGTGCTGAAGGTGGCGCCCGGCTGCAGCACGACGGCGTGCGGCGTCAGGGTGAGCGACTGGATGTTCTGCCCGGGGCCGACGTAGCGGACCGCCACGGAGTCCGCGTGCGAGGGCTGCCCGACCCGCACGGGGATGTCCTGCGTCCCGGTGTACAGGGTGTCGACGCTGCCGTTGCTGTTGGTCCGGAGCGCCACGAAATCCATCGTCACCGTGTCCACGGCGGCGCCCATCGGGACGTCGATGGTGAGGACGATCGAATCCTGCCCGGGCTCGATGTGCTGGCCCACCGTGATCGGGGGGGCGGGCGGATTGCGGATCGTCACGACGATCGAATCGACGTCGGCGGGGATCCCGTCGCGGGCGGCCGCGCCCTCGAAGACGGGGACGATGCCCAGGCTCCCGACGCGATGGGGCGCCGCGGGAGCGAGGGCGTCGAGACATCCCGCGACCGCCGCGACGGCGGCCAGCGCGAGTCCGGTGAAGACCTTCCGGCGTGTGGTCACATGCTCGCCCGAAGCCCCACGGAGAGCCCCCAGCCCGAGAGGCCGATCGTGGCGCCGTTGTAAAGCTGGTTGCCGGTGTCGAATCGGAGCGCCGGCTGGAGCGCGAGATGCTCGGTGAGCGTCACCTGGTAGCGCGCGCTGAGGCTCAGCAGGTGGCCGACGGCCGCCATCCCCGAGACTCCGGCGCTCTGGATCCGGTACTCGATCTGCGGGCGCAGCACGTTGCGTCCGACCTGCAGCGACGCGGCGGCCCCGGCGGTGAGCACGTTCTGCTTCTCGGTCGCGCTGCCGCCCACGAGCACCGTGCTGCTGCCGCGATAGAGGTCCCACGCGTAGAGCGCGAGGCCGACGTTCCCCACGGGGAAGCTCCAGGAGCCCTGGGTGATGTAGCGCTTCCCGGGGCGGTAGATCTGCGCCCCGCCGAACGCGTCGTCGGCGAAGGTCGAGTAGGTGAAGCCGAGGGAGACGCGGCCTTGGCCGACGACCCGGTCGGCGCCGACGCGCAGCCGCAGCTCACCTCCCGGCTTGTAGCTCGAGTCCAAAGCGGCGAGGGGTGTGTAGCCGCTCGTCAGCCGGTAGCTGCCGCCCAGGCCGACGGCCCACCCGGCCACCGGGACTGCCACCGCCACGCCCGTCGTGACGTTGGCGCCGGAGCCGAAGCTCGCCACCGGGAAGGGGATCAGGTCCGACGCCATGACCCCCGCGGCCACCAACTCGTCGGCGGTCAGCTTCGTCTTCCCCGTCGGCAGGTTCGCCGCCAGGGTGAGGACGACCACGTCCGGGACGACCTGGTAGACGGCGCGCACCTGGGTGTCGGTCAGGCCCGACACGGTTGCCTTGCTCCCGACGGTGTCATCCGCCGTGCGCGAGGCGCTGGCGTAGCGCACGCCGAAGTCGAACGCGAGGCGCGGCGTGGCGGTCCACATCGCGCCGATCGGGACGGCGAATTCCGTCGCGCTCTTGATGCCGAGCCCCGAGTTGAACGAGACGCTGCGCACCTCGACGCCGGAGAGGACCCGCACCCCGCCCACGGGGATGTCCCCCTGGGCGCGGAGCGCGCACGGCGCGGCCGCCGCGAGCAGCGCGCCAAGCGCCACGCGGCGCAGTGTCACGCTCACAGGGGCCTCCGGATCACGATCACCACGGTGGCCGTCGGCGGGGCGGTGCCCTGCGTGTTCGTGACGTCCGCCCCGGGCTGCCGCGGGGGCGGCTGCGTCTGCGGCTGCCCCTGATCGGTGTTCTGGATGATCGTCTGCGTCGGATTGACGCTGTTGAGCGCCCCTAGCAGCGCGTCCTTCTTCGCGTCGTCGGTCACGCCGCCGCCGCCTTCGGCGCCCTGGTTCTGCACCACCACGGCCTCGACCTGCACGCTCGTCTGCTGCGCCGCGATGTTGAGGTCCGCCGCCGCGCCGGCGCCCTGCACCGCCGCGCGGAACGACGGGTCGAGCCCCGCGGCCTCGCCGAACGCGTCGCGCGCGCCGCTGTAGTCGCCGCGGTCCTCCGCCTCGAGGCCGCGGCTGTACGCGAGGAAGGCCTGCAGGTTCTGCGTCGGCCGCTGGTCGATGGACGCGCGCTCCTGGTCGGAGAGCTGGATGCCGAGGTTGGCGAAGACCTGAAGGACGATCTGCTTCTCGAGGTCGAAGAGGCGGTTCAGCGCGTCGGTCGCGCCGGCCGAAGCGGCAGTCTGCGTGCTCGCCACGTCCACCACCGCCGCGTCGACGCGGAGGTCGCTCCCCTGCTCGGCGATGGTGCCCTGCACCACGCGCGCGGCACGGAGGAGTCGCCCGCTGCGGAGCGCCGTCTGCGGGTCCGCGCCGCCCGAATCGGCCAGGTGCAGCTCGTTCACGATCGCCTGCATCCGCTCGCGCTCGAGCACCCGGATCTGCCGGCTCTTGGCCAGGTCGGTGACCACGAGCTGCGCGAAGCCGCGCGAGAGGGGGGCGACCTGCGCGTTGGTGCCGCTGTAGCCGAAGGGCATCACCGCCACGGTGTTCTCTTCCGGCGGCTGCTGCGTGAGGGACGCCTCCTGCGCGAGCGCCTGGCGGGCCGAGAACTCGAGCTCGTGTCGCCCCACCAGCGCCAGGCGGCGCCGGGCCGTCTCCCGCAGTTCGCCGCTCCGGGAGATGTCGATGTAGTGCTGGTACGCGATCCGCGCCGCCGGGAAGTCCCCCAGCGCTTCGGTGGCCATGCCGAGGTAGATGGCCGCGATGCCGTTCCGCGCGTCGCGGGCCACGGCGCTGTCCAGCGCCTGCCGCGCGTCGGCGTAGCGATCGGCCTTGAAGTACGCCACCCCGAGGCGTGTCAGCGTCGTGGCGTCCTCGGGACTCTGGGCGCGCGCCTGCTCGAGCCCGGGGATGGCCTCAGGGGTGATGTCACTGACCCTAAGGGCACTTCCTCCCGCGCATCCTGCCAGCAACAGCAGGACGGCGAGAGAGGAGGGGCCGATGGCGCGGGTGGGTGCGCTCATGGGGTCCTACCTCGCATAGGGACAACGTGGAGTATGGCTCGGTCGTGTGCAGGGTGCTCGCAGCGAACAAGATGCACCCCACAGCGGACCGCGGCAAGGCGACCCGCCTGTTAGCGACGAATGGGGGACGTTACAGGTGACCGGCGGGGACCGCCGTGACCGCTGTCACCGGGGCCGGGTGGGGGTCAACCGCCCGCGGAGGGATTCCCGCGCCGCGAGACCCGGACCTCGGCCTGGGACATCAACTCCCCCAGCACCTTGCGGGTCTTCGCGTCGACCGGATACTCGAAGTGGAGCTCGAGGCGATAGTCGTCGCGGTCGCCGCCGCGGCCCTCGAGCACGAACCCGGCGGCTGTCGAGCGCACCGCGTCGATCGGGATGTCGGCGACGAGGGAGAAGCCCTCGCCCGCGCGTGCCTGGGCCATACGACACCTCCGCCGGGAGACTATCCCCCGGCGGAGGTCCGTGCAAGCAGCGGTCAGTCGGAGGGGGGGACCTGCGCCGGCGTCGGCTCGCCGTCGTTGATCGTGCTCCCGGGACCCCCGGGGGCGCCGACGATGATCGTGCCCTTCATCCCGAGCGCCTGGTGCGGCAGGCAGAAGTAGTCGTACGTGCCCTCCGGCGCCCCGGTGAAGTTGACCGTGTACTTCTGGTGCGGCGTCGTGAAGAACGGGCTCGCGAGGTCCCCCTGGCGCTGCGGCATCGCCCGGTTCAGGAACTCCCGCGCCCCCGTCGGGATGCGGTTCGGGTAGAACTGCACGTTGTGCGGCCCCCCCGAGACGTTCTCGAATTCCACGATGTCGCCCGGCTGGATGCGGATGCCCGCCGGCCGGAAGACGTACCGGCTCCCCTGCTGCAGCATCTCCACGTGGACGGTCTTGGCGGCGGGCTCCGCGGCGGGCTGCGGAGGCGCCCGGAAGGCCGCGGCCGCGAGGGCCACGACCGGAACGGTGAGAAGGGTCCAGCGCTTCATCGCGAACTCGCTCCCTATCTATAGGAAAGGTGGCTTCGGGGTCGCATCTACTACCCCGTGTGTACGCAAAAGGTGACGAATGTGGGTGTGAATTCTTTCACAAGTACTCGGATTTGGCAACCACCGCAGACCGTGGGGTTTGCGCCTGGCCTGGCCCTGGGGTACCTTAGCCGGGTTCCACGGGCGGCGCCATCTCGGCCCGCCGCAACCGCTTATCCGGGGAGACGCTACCGCACGTGGCAGGCGACGCGATCCAGATGATGGGCACCATCAGCGAGGTGCTCCCGAACACGACGTTCCGGGTCGAGCTGGAGAATGGCCACGGAATCCTCGCGTACGTCTCCGGCAAGATGCGCAAGAACTACATCCGCATCCTGCAGGGGGACCGTGTGGCGGTCGAGCTCTCGCCGTACGACCTCACCCGGGGCCGCATCACCTACCGCTACAAGTAGTCTCCTCCGGCCGCCGCGCCTCCGCGTGCCGCCGCGTTCCTGATGCGCCGCCAGCTCGCCGTCGTCTTCACCATCGTCTTCATCGACCTGGTCGGGTTCGGCATCGTGCTGCCCCTGATGCCGGCCTTCGCCGCGTCGTACGGGATCTCGCCCCTCGAGATCGGCGTCCTGATCACGAGCTTCTCGGTGCTCCAGCTCGTCGTCTCACCGCTCTGGGGCGCGCTCTCCGACCGCATCGGCCGGCGTCCGGTGCTCCTCATCGGGCTCGCCGGCTCCACCGCATCCTACGTGCTCTTCGCCTTCGCGGGCGGGTTCTGGACGCTCCTCGCGTCGCGCGTCATCGCCGGCTCGATGGGGGCGACGGTCGGCGTCGCGCAGGCGTACGTGGCCGACATCACGCCCCCCGAGCGGCGTGCCCAGTCTATGGGCATTCTCGGCGCGGGCTTCGCGCTCGGCTTCATCCTCGGCCCGGCGATCGGCGGCGTCCTCTACACGCACGGCCACAGCGCCGCGGGCTTCGTGGCGGCGGCCCTGTGCGGCACGAACGCACTCGCCGCCCTCCTCTGGCTTCCCGAGACGCCGCGGCACCTCAGCCACCGCTCGTCGCAGCGCGTCCCGATCCGCCCCCTCGCCGCGCCCCTCACGGCGACGGTCCTGCTGATGTCCGCCTTCGCGGTGATCCACGTGTCGCTGCCGATCATGGCCCAGGAGGAGTTGAAGCTGAGTACGCAGCGGATCGGGATCCTCTTCGCCTTCAGCGGGGTGATCTCGGCGATCGTGCAGGGGGGGCTCGTCGGGCGGATCGCGCCCCGTGTGGGGGAGGCGCGGCTGGCGCTGGTGGGCGCGGTGCTGATGGCCATCGGCCTGGCGCTGATGCCCGGCTCGGCGCACATCAGCCACCTCTACCTCGCCATCGGCTTCCTCGCGATGGGGTCAGCGGCCTCGAACCCCGCCATCCTCGCCGCCGTCTCGCGGATGACCGCCGCGAGCCTCCAGGGCTCGGCGCTCGGCCTCATGCAGACGGGCCAGAACCTCGGCCGCATCGTGGGGCCACTGGTGGCGGGCGCGCTGTACGGCGCCGTGGGGCATGCCGCGCCCTTCTTCGCGGGCGCCGGCCTCGCGCTCGCGGGCGCCGCCGCGACGCTCTTCATCCCGGCCCCCTCCCGCACGACCGACGCGGCGCCGGCCTAGTCGCCGGCAACGCAACGGCGCCGGCGTGGTCGCCGGCGCCGTGCGCCTCCCGCGGCCCCACCGGCCGTCAGTGCGGGCGCGAGCCGATCCGGCTCCAGCGGATCGCCGAGACGAACGGCAGCACCCGCCAGGAGTCGTGGTCGTACGAGTAGTAGATGAAGAGCGGCTTGCCCCGGATCACCCGCCGGTCCACGAAGCCCCAGTAGCGCGAGTCGTAGGAATTGTCGCGGTTGTCCCCCATCACGAAGTACTGCCCGGCCGGCACGGCCAGCGGCCCCCAGGTGTCCCGCGTGGGCTGGTAGGCGCCGCGGTCCACCGACGGCAGGAGGTACTGTACCTGCCAGAGCCGCATCTCGGGGGATGCGGTGTCGGTGCCGGGGTCCACGTGCTGCGCCCACGGCTCGACCTGGCGCACGCCGTTCCGGAAGAGGACGCCGGCCCGCATCTCGACCGTGTCGCCGGGGGCGCCCACCACCCGCTTCACCACCTTCACGCCCTCTTCGGTCCGCGAGTCGAACACGACGATGTCGCCGCGCCGCGGATCGCGCACCGCCGGCAGGTGCGTATGGATGAGCGGGAGCTCCGCGCCGTACAGCGCCTTGTTGACGAACAGGAAGTCTCCGACGAGCAGGGTGCGCTCCATGGACCCGGACGGGATGCGGAACGCCTCGACCAGCAGCGTGCGCAGCACGAACCAGATCACCAGCGCGATCGCGATGGACTTCACCCACTCCCCCGCCCATCGCTTGAACGACTTCGGCCGCGGCTCGGGCGCCGCGTCGGCCTGGTTCCCCTTCTTCGCGTCGCTCATGTCGCTCCGGCTTCTCTGTTCCTGGTCATCCTGGCGTCTTGCCGTCGGGCCGCTGTCCTTCACGGCACCCAATCGGCGATGAAGATGTTGGTCTCGTGGGGCACGCGACCATTACGGTTCGACGCCCACACGAGTTTCCCCCCGTCGGGCGAGAACATCGGGAAGCTGTCGAAGTCGGGGTAGGTGGTCACCTGCTCCAGCCCCGAGCCGTCGAGGTTGACGAGGTAGAGGTCGAAGTTGCGGCTGCGCGGATCGCGGAAGTTCGTGGCGAAGATGATCCGGCGGTCGTCGGGCGTGAAGTAGGGCGCGAAGCTCGCGCCACCGAGGTGGGTGATCTGCCGCTTGTTCCCGCCGTCGGCGTCCATCACCCACAGGTCCATCTGGCTCGGGCGCACCAGGCCCTGCGTGAGGAGGCGCCGGTAGTCCGCCGCCTCGGTGCTCCCCTCCGCGGGATGGCCCGCGCGGTAGACGATGTGCTTCCCGTCGTGCGACCAGAACGGCCCGCCGTCGTAGCCGAGCTCGTGCGTGAGCCGGCGCACGTGGCTTCCGTCGGTGCGCATCGTGTAGATCTCGAGGTCCCCGTCCCGCATCGACGTGAAGGCGATCGTCTTCCCGTCGGGGGAGAGGGTGCCCTCGGCGTCGTAGCCGGGGGTGTGCGTCAGCCGGCGCAGGTCCGAGCCGTCGGGGCGCGCGGTGTAGATGTCGTAGTCGTCCAGCCGCCAGACGTAGCCCTGGGAGTAGTCGGGCTGCGGCGGGCACGCCGAATCCGCGCCGAAGGTGCTCGCGTAGAAGACCCGCCGGTCGTGGTCGTAGAAGTACCCGCAGGTGGTCCGGCCCCGGCCGTTCGAGATCCGGTGCACGGCCGAGCCGTCGGCGTTCATCACGAACTGCTGGTCGCAGCCGTAGCCGTCACGCGTGGACTGGAACGTGATGAGCCGCCCGCTGGCGGAGTAGTACGCTTCCGCGTTCTGTCCGCCGAAGGTGAGCTGGCGGATGTTCCGCAGATGGACCTCGCCCGATTCGGGGGCGACGGGGCGGTAGGCATCCTGCGCCGACGCCTGCGGCTGCTGCGCGGCGGCGAGGAGCGCGGAGCCGACGAGGGCCGCCACGGCGACCAGACCCGCCCGGATTGAGGACATTTTCATTCGCATAAACTACCCCCGCACCGCGATGGACTCCACTCCTCGGATACTCCGGGCACCCGGGTCAGTTCCCGCAGTCGGGAGGGACGACCATCGGCTTGGCGAGCGCGCCGCCGCGGAGCAGCGTCAGATAGCGCCAGCCGGCCGCGAGGGAATCAGGAGTCGGCTCCTCGGCCCACAACTGGATCGCGCAGGCGTGTCCGCCGGGGCCGCGCAGGACGGATGGAGGATTCTCCTCGTCGGTGCCGAACCGGTACCCGCTCCCCGCCGTCTCGATCTCCTCGGTGAGGTTCGCGCGGGCGCCCGGGATGAAGACCGGGTACTCCACCTCGGCCGAGTCGGCGACGGCGCCCAGGAAATCGGGGAGGCCGTCGCCGGTGAGGTCCTCGAAGGCGAAGACGCGCATCCCCGCGACCGATGGCAGGATCTCGCTGCGGCCGACGCGCTGCGCGGTGCCGTCGGCGACCATCCAGAGGTCGGCGGTGGCCTGCACCACGCCCTCGATCGCGGATTCGACGTCCACCATGACGAAGACCGGCCCGGCGGGCGAGGTCCAGGTCCAGGCGGCGTTCGCGATGACGTCCCGCGCGGTGTACTGGTCCTTCACCGCGTACGCGGCGCGCTCCTCGGCCGTGCCGGCGGTGTCGCCGGCGGACTTGGCGCGGCACCCGGCGAGGAGGGGAAGGCCGGCGGCGATCAGTAGGCCGGCGAGGCGGGCACGGCCGGAGCTTCCGGCCCGCCCGGGGCGGCATAGGCGCGTCGATACCATAGGTAGCTCGCGTAGACGGTCTTCACGTAGTTGCGCGTCTCGGAGATGGCGACGCGCTCGACGAACAGGTCGGGATCGGTGAACTCGGGCCAGCTGCGCCACCGGTCCACGCGCTGCGCCCCCGCGTCGTAGGCGGCGATGGCGGCGTAGAGCGGCATCCGGCTCGCCTGGAGCCGGTCGTGGAGGAAGCGGGCGCCGAGGTGGAGGTTGAAGTCGGGGATGAAGAGCAGCTCGGGGTCCCATCCGGACACGTGGAGGAGGCGGGCGAGATCGCGGCCGGTGGCCGGCATCACCTGCGCGAGCCCGCGCGCTCCGACGCGCGAGACGGCGCGCGGCGTGAAGCGGGTCTCCTGCCGGATGATCGCGGCGAGGAGCAGGGGATCGAGACACGCCTCCGTGGCCTCCCCGTCGATCACCGTGCGGTACGGGAAGGGCAGGACGCCGCGGGCGGCACCGACCGAGAGCCCCGATCGCACGCGGGCGGCCTCGCCGAGGCGGATCGCCTCGCGGGCAAAGCCCACCGCGTTGGCCGCCTCCACCGCCAACAGCAGCAGGGGGACGGGCGCCGTCGGATCCGCCGCCCACCCGAGCGCCTCGTCGCGCGCCTCCTGCTCGAGGCCCACCAGCATCAGGAGGCGGATGCGCTCCCCCGCGCGTCCCGGCGGCGGGGCCAGCGTATCGCGGGGCGCGCCCACGCTGTCCGTGACGAACCCCAGGCTGTCGTTCGTGAGGGTCCTGGCGCGCACGCCGTAGTAGGTGAGCGGCTCCGCGTCGGCGATCCGCTGGAGGGCCGCGCGGCCCGTCGGGTCGCCGCGTTCGAATCGCACCCGCGCATCCCAGAAGCGGGGGGCGGTGCCGAGGAGGTGCGCGGTATCCCGGGCCAGCACGTCCACAAAGGCGGTGGCCGCCGAGTCCCGCCGGCCAAGGGCGTAGGCCGAGAGGCCCGCGCGGAACCGGGCCACGGTGGCGGCGGGCGTGGCGGCGAAGTCGCGCAGCAGCAGCTGGTACCGTTCGCGTTCCGACTCCCCCTGCGCCGCGGCGCGGTCGTGCTCGGCGAGGATCAGCACCGCCCGCGCGATGCTCGTGTCGCCGGGGAACCGGGGCGTCAGCTGCGCGAGGAGCGAGTCTGCGGTGTCCCACGCCCGCACCGCCGCGAGCGCCGCGACCCGCGCGACGCCGATCCGGGCGAAGGCCTCCGGGGGCGCCTTCGTCCGTCGCGCGTGCCGCTCGGCGCTGTCGGCCGCGGCGAAGGCGCCCCGCCGGTCGCGCCGGTCGGCGAAGAGCGACGCGAGGTCCAGCCAGAGGTTCAGGGAGGTGTCCGCTCGCGCGAGGGCGAGGCGCAGCGGCCGCTCCGCGCCCCGGAGGTCGCCCAGGGCGCGGTACACGCGGGACGTGCCCGCCAATTCGGCGACCGAGAGGGTGTCGCGCTGCGCGGCGAGGAGGTTCGCGGCAAGGAGCGCTTCGGGGCGGGTGGGGTCCCGGAAGAGGAGCAGGTCCGCGCGGAACCGCGCCGTCCGACGATCGCCGAGCAGGAATTCGATCCGCGCCATGTCGAGGGGGCGGTCGAGGCGCCGATAGGCCTCGAGGGCGCCGACGAGGTTCCCGGCGTCGGCTCGGCGCGTCGCGACCAGGAGCCCCGCGCGCAGCGCCGCGCCCGGCGAGCGCGAGTCCGCCGCCGACGCGAAGGCGAGCACGGTGTCGCGCTCGAGCGCCGCGCGATGGATGGCGAACCAGTCGGCGATCCCGGGAAGCGCCTGCGCGGCGCGCCGCCACGCGGCGAGGGCTGAATCGGGCCGCCCGAGCATCTCGAGCGCGAGCGCCCGGCGCACCAGCGCGGGGACCCGCAGCACCGAGGGGGCCGCCGCCATCGCGGAGAGGCGCCGGTAGCCGGCCTCCGCCTCCGCCCAGCCCTGTCGCTGCTCCGCAGCCTGCGCGAAGAGGGCGATCGCCTCCGGCAGCGTGTCGGCGCTGCGCACTCGGCGCAGCACCTGCTCCACCTCCTTCCATCGCCCGAGGCCCGCGCGGATCCGCGCATGCAGGAGGCCGAGGGAGGTGCTCACCGCGCGCGGCGCGCGGGGGAGGGCCGGCGCGGCGCGCTCGGCGTGCCAGAACCGTCCGAGCGCGACGAAGCTGTCGGCCGGGAGCGGAGGCGTGCCCGCGCAGGCGCCGGCCTGCGCCCCGAGCCGGGGGGCGAGGACCGTGGCGGCCACGAGCACGAGGCGCGTGGCACGGGCGAAGGAGCGGCGGGGCGGTCGGTTCATGCGGGGCGCACGGCGCTGCGCCCCGGAAGGTAGGACCCCCCTCGGGCCGACGCTACCGCCGCACCACGAACTCCACCGGCACCTGGACCCGCACCCGCACCGCCATCCCGCCGAACCGCGCCGGCCGGTAGACCGACCCGAGCACCAGCGCGCTCGCCTCGGGGACGAAGAGCCCGTGCGTGCTGGAGACGACCCGCAGCGACCCGCGTTCCGCGCGGCCGGTGGTGTCGAGCACCACCTCCACCACCACGCGCCCCGCGATACCGGCACGGCGCAGCAGCTCCGGATAGCCCGGCACCGGGTGGCTCAGGAGCACCGGCGGCTCCTCCACGGTGCGCACGTCCATCGGCGCCGGAGGCGGGGGCGACGGCGGGCCGACGGCCGCGGGGTACGCAGGCCCCGGCGCTCCCGGGAACGGGTCCACGGCGACCGGAGGCCAGCCGGGGGCCGGGGGTGCGTCGATTGGAGGAAGGGTCGGCGTCGCGACCGGCATCGGGAAGAACGGCTGCGGGAGGGCGACCGCCCCCGTCGGCCTCGAGGGCGCGGTGCTCGCGTGGTGCGGCGCGGGCCCGAAGAAGACCAAGGGGTCGTCGTGCCCATGGGCCACGGGCGGCGGTGGCGCCTGCGTCCACCAGACGGCCAGGGCGATCAGCCCGAGGTGGAGCGCCAAGGACGCGCTCCGAGGACCCCACTCCCGGCCGGAGGGGGTCTGCGCGGATGCAGCGGTGAGCGTCGTGAGCACGGACGCCTCCCTGTTGGATTTGTGTGCTCCAATCTGGGAGACGTTCCTGTCGGTCAGACCTGCACAGCATGAGGAGAGGATGACAGCGGGGTGACGATCAGCGCTCGAGGATGCGCACCCCCTGCGCGCTGGCGATCACCGCCGTATGCGCCATCCCCAGGAAGAGGCCGTCCTCCACGATGCCGGTGCGCCTGGCGAGGGCCCGGGCGAGCGCTTCGGGGTCGGGGATGCCCTTGGGGAAGCGGAGGTCCACGATGTGATGCCCCTCGTCGGTGACGAAGGGCCGGCGGTCGGGCGCCCGGCGCAGCGCCGGCTCGGCGCCCAGCTTCTGGAAGAACGGCAGGTGCGTGCTCCACCCGAACGGCACCACCTCGACGGGCACCGGGGCGCGGGTCCCGAGCTTCCGCACCCGCTTCGACGCGTCCGCCACCACCACGAACCGCTCCGCCGCGCCGGCCACCAGTTTCTCCCGCAGGAGCGCGCCCCCCAGCCCCTTGATGAGGTCGAGCCGCGGCCCGATCTCGTCCGCGCCGTCGATCGCCAGCGCGAGATGCGGGTGCTCGTCGAGGGTCGTGAGGGGGATGCCCAGGGCGCGGCACTGGGCCGCCGTGTCCTCCGACGTCGGCACCGCGAGCACGCCGCGCAGGGCGCCGCTCGCCAGGCGTTCAGCGAGGAACTCGATGAGGGGCCGCACCGTGGAGCCGGAGCCGAGACCGATCGTCGTCCCGCTCGCGATGTATTCCACGGCGCGGCGGGCGGCGGCACGCTTGAGGTCGTCCTGCGATGGTGTCATCGGGAGCACAAAGATGTGCGGGGGGCGCGCTGCGGACAACCGGGCTCCCGGAAGGGGGCCGGACAGCTACTCCGCCGCGGCAGGCCCCCGCTGCCCGCCGCGTTGCGGCAGGCGCACCAGCAGGAGGAGCGGCAGCGCGCCTATCAGGATGAACCCCGACAGCAGGAACACCTTCGCGAAGGCGAGCACGCTCGCCTGCTGCACGAGCTGCCCCTGCATCGCCGTCAGCGCCATGCTGCGCGCCGACGCCACGTCGGCGCCGCGGCTCAGGAAAGCGGCGGTGAGCTGGCCGAGCCGCATCCGCGTCCCCGCGTCGTACCAGGAGAGATGGGTCGCGAGGACGGAGCGCGACTCCTGCTGGTAGTGCACGAGCAGCGTCGCCATCAGCGCGATCCCGAGCGAACCCCCCATCTGGCGGAAGAAGTTCGAGAGGCCGGTGGCCTGCCCCAGTTCACGCCGGTCGAGGCCCGAGAGGGTGATCGTGGCGAGGGGCACGAAGAGCCCGCCGAGGCCCAGGCCACGGAAGATCAGCGGCCAGAAGAAGTCGTGGGCGCCGCTCTGCGCGGTGATGTGCGAGAGCTGCCACATCGAGAGGAAGAAGAACCCTCCGCCCACCGTCACCACGAGGCGTGGGTCCACGTGGCGGTCGATGCGGCCGGCCGTGAAGGTGCTGAAGGCCGTGGCGATCGCCCCGGGGAGGATGATCAGCCCTGACTGCCACGCCGTCATCCGCAGCGTGCCCTGCAGGAAGACGGGGAGGATGAACACCGAGCCGAAGAGCCCGACGCCCACCACCACGCCGAGCGCCGTGCCCACCCAGGTGTCACGGTGGCGCATCACCCGGAAGTCGATCGCCGGCTGCTCGGCCGTCATCTCCCGCCACACGAGGAGGGCGCTCCCCACCACCGCGGCGATCGTCAAGGAGACGATGAGGCCGGACTCGAACCAGTCCTCCCGCTGGCCGTGCTCGAGCAGGTACTGGAGGGAGATCGCGCTCACCGCGAGGAGTGCGATCCCCAGGTAGTCCACGTGCTTGGTGCGCTCCTGGCTCGGGTGGTCGTGCACGTACGCGCCCACCAGCGCGGCCGCGAGGATGCCGATCGGCAGGTTGACGTAGAAGATCCACGGCCAGCTGTAGTTGTCGGTGATCCACCCCCCGAGGGTGGGGCCGAGGGTCGGGCCCACCATGATGCCGAGCCCGAAGAGCCCCATCGCCATCCCCGCCTCCTCGCGCGGGAACGCTTCGAAGAGCACCGCCTGCGACGTGGAGATGAGCGCGCCGCCCCCGAGCCCCTGCACGACGCGCCAGAAGATCAGCGCATCGAGCGAGTGCGACGCCCCGCAGAGGATGGAGGCGGCGGTGAAGATGAGGATCGACGTGACGAAGTAGCGCTTGCGCCCGAAGAACTCGCCCAGGAAGCCCGTGAGGGGGATGACGATGACGGCGGCGAGGATGTAGCCGGTGGAGACCCAGGCGATCTCATCGAGCGAGGCGCCGAGATTCCCCATCATGTGCGGGATGGCGACGTTGACGATGGACGAGTCGACGATCTGCATCATCGACGCGACCACCACCGCGAAGGCGATGATGTACTTGTGAGGCTCGCCCCTGGTGGAAGGGGGTGGTGCGCCGCCGCTCACGCCGGGCCCGCCCTACCGCGTGGCGACGTGCACGTCGACCGAGAACCCCGGCCGCAGGGGCCGCGCGGCGCCGCACCCCCGGTCCACGCGGATGCGGACGGGGATGCGCTGGACCACCTTCGTGAAGTTGCCCGAGGCGTTGTCGGGGGGGAGGAGCGCGAACCGCGCGCCCGTGGCCGGACTCAGGCTCTCCACCGTCCCGCTCGCCACGCACCCCGGGTACGAATCCACGTCGATCTCCACCCGCTGCCCGACGCGCATGTCCTCGAGCTGCGTCTCCTTGAAGTTCGCGGTGACCCAGGTGACGGTGTCCGCCACGATGGCGAGGAGCGGCTGGCCCGCCTGGAGCAGCTGGCCGAGCTCGACGGTGCGCTTGGTGACGACCCCGGCGACGGGCGCGACCACGCGCGTGTACGAGAACTGCAGCGCGGCGGTCGCGCGCATGGCGCGGCTCGACGCGAGACGCGCCGCCGCCGCGCGCACACCCGCCTGTGCCACCGCGATGGCCGCGCCGCCCGCGCCCGCCTGCCGCTGGGCGGTCTGGAGGTTGGCTTCGGTGGCATCCTTCGCCGCCTGCGCCGCGTCGAGCTGCTGCCGGGAGACCACCTGCGTGGCCGCGAGTTCCTGGGCGCGCGCCAAGTCCGCACGTGCGCGGTCCGCCGCCGCACGCGCCGCTTCCACCTGCGACTGGGCGGCGCCTCGCTGCTGGCTCGCCGACTCGAGTCCCGCCTCCGCCTGGCCCACCGCCGCGGTGGCCGCCGCGACGTCGGCGTCGGCCTGCGTGAGGCGGATGGCGTACTCGGAGCTGTCGATGCGCACCAGGAGCGCTCCCGCCTTCACTACCGCGTTCTCCTCGACGGAGACCGCCGAGACGTAGCCGCCGACCCGCGCCAGCACCGGGACGATGTGCCCGTCCACCTGCGCGTCGTCGGTGGACTCGTGCGCGCCGCGGTAGCGCAGTGCGCGGACGCCCAGCACGAGCGCGACGAGCGCCACGGCGGCGCCCACCACGATCAGGATCAGCCGGCGGCGGGGGGCCGGCAGCGGGACCAGCCCCTCCCGCGGGGGCGTCGCGCCTTCGGGGAATTGCGTCGTCATGCGTCCGTCTAGGGAAGAGTGGTCACGGCGCCCTGGGCCCGCGCCAGCGCGACCCGTGCCGTCTGGAGATTGGCGAGCGCGTCCACCAGCCGGGTGCGCGCCCGATTCAGCGACGAGGAGGCCTGCACGACGTCGGCGTTCCCCGACACGCCGGTGCGGAAGCGCTCCCGCGCCTCGGCGTATTCCTGGTCGGCGAG
>JADGQW010000174.1 GCA_017881505.1 Gemmatimonadales bacterium | reverse complement strand
ACGTGCTGCGCCAGGCGGTAGGTCCGCACGTCGTTGTTCCGGAAGACCCGGCTGAAGGCGTGGTTCACCCGTCCCCGCGCGTAGCGGCAGAAGAGGTCGGCGACCTCCACCGCCTCCGGCTGCCCCTGCTTCCGCAGCATCTCCGCCCGCGCGCACGCCGCCGCCATGGCGAACAGCTCGGCACCGACGTCCACCAGGCGGAACAGCACCATCTGCCGCTTCTCGAGCTTGGGGCCGTAGCGCAGCATCGCGTGGAAGGTGGCGCGGGCCAGCCGGCGCGACGCCCGGTCCACGAAGCGTACGTGCCGCGCCAGCCGCCCGAAGTCGCCGAAACGCGGCCAGCGGCCCCAGCCGAGCCAGCGGGCGGGGTACCAGGTGGCGTAGAACGCCGCCCCGCGCGCGAGTGCGGCGACCTTCTGGCCGGCCGACGCGTGCGGGTCGGCGAGCGCGCCCGCCACCTTGAGGTGCCGGTCCACCGCCTCGCGGGCGATGAACAGGTGCATGATCTCCGACGTCCCCTCGAAGATCAGGTTGATGCGGAAGTCCCGCATGATCCGCTCGACGGGGTGCGGCTTCTCCCCGCGCGCCTTCAGCGAATCCGCCGTCTCGTACCCGCGCCCCCCGCGGATCTGCACGGTGTCGTCGATCAGCTCCCAGGCGCGCTCGGAGTTCCACAGCTTGGCGATCGCCGCCTCGAGGCGGATGTCGTAGCCCCCGGTGTCGGCGAGCAGCGAGCACAGCTCCGCCACCGCCTCGATCGCGAAGGTGTGCGCCGCCATCCGGCCGATCATCTGCGCCACCGCGTCGTGCTTCCCGATCGCCTGCCCCCACTGCACCCGCTCGCCCGCCCACTCGCGCACGATGGCGAGGCAGCGCTTCGCCGCCGCCGTGGCGGTGGCGGGGAGGGTGAGCCGGCCGGTGTTGAGCGTGACCAGGGCGAGCTTCAGCCCCTTCCCTTCCTCCCAGAGGATGTTCTCGCGGGGTACCCGGACGTTCGTGAAGCGGAGGACCCCGTTCTCCATCCCCTTGATGCCCATGAAGTCGCAGCGGTGCGTCACCTCGACGCCCGGCCACGAGCGCTCCACGACGAACGCGGTGATCTGCTTGCGGGACTTCCCCTTCACCACCTTGTCCGGCGTCCGCGCCATCACCACGAACAGCTCGGCGACGGTGCCGTTGGTGCACCACAGCTTCTCGCCGTTGAGGACGAAGGCCTGGCCGTCGGGCGTCGGCTCGGCGCGGGTCTCGACGGCCGCGGGGTCGGAGCCGACCCCCGTCTCCGTCAGCGCGAAGGCCGAGATCGCCCCCTTGGCGAGGCGGGGGAGGTACTTCGCCTTCTGTTCCGGCGTCCCGAAGAGCTTCACCGGTCCCGGCACGCCGATGGACTGGTGCGCGGAGAGGAGCGCCGTCGTGGCGCCGCAGACCGCCCCCACCATCTCCATCGCGCGGATGTAGGAGAGCTGCGAGAGGCCGAGGCCGCCGTACTCCTTCGGGATCTTGATGCCGAAGGCCCCGATGTCCTTGAGGGCCTGGACGAACGCCGGCGCCAGCGTGCGGGTGCGGTCCACCGCGTCGGGATCGAGATGCGCGTCCATCGCGCGCCGGAGCGCCGCGAAGAACGGGGCGGCGGCGGTGGCGTCCGCGGGATCCTGGACGGGGTGCGGATGGATGAGGTCCATCCGGAGCCGGCCGTCGAATAGCCCGGCGACGAAACTGGGGCGGGTCCACTCGGTCTCGCGGGCCGCTTCGGCGACCTCGCGGGCTTCCTGGGCCGTGACGCGGGGTGCCACGGGGTGTGCGCTCATGGGGCTATTATACCCGTCGTTTCCGCTTCTCGCCCTCGCGCACCCCGCGGTGTAGGTTAGGCGGCCGATGCTGTCCCTGCTCCTCGCCCTCGCCACGAGCTTCCAGGCTCCGCCGCCCTTCCCCGCCGCGGCCGTGACGGAGCTGCGCGCCGGGTGGCGCTTCGCCGTCGGCGACAGCGCCGTCTGGGCGAGGCCCGGCCACCCCGACGGGGCGTGGCGCCCCCTGCAGGCCCCCGCGGTCTTCGCGGCGATCGGCTTCCCCGGCTACCGGGGGTATGCCTGGTACCGCTACCGCTATCAGGTGGATTCGGCCCTCACGGAGCCGATGGGGCTGCGCGTCCAGAGCATCATCGCCGCCTACGAGGTCTTCGTGGACGGCCGCCGCATCGGCGGCTTCGGCGATTTCCCGCCTCGCTACCGGCCCCGGACCGATGTCCCGCTGACGTTCGCCGTGCCCGCGGCGGCGCTGGCCCACGGGGAGCACGTCATCGCCGTGCGAGTGTACTCCGAGGAGCGGGCCGGCGGGATCGGGCTGCCGGTGCTCGCCGGTCCCATGGACAGCCTCCGCGACGGGGAGCAACAGCTCTCGGCGTTCCTCCTCGGGTCCGGGTTCCTCCTCCTCGGCCTCGCGATCACCCAGCTCTTCTTCTGGGCGCGGCGCCCCGAGACGACGGAACACCTCTTCTTCTTCGGCTTCGTCGTCGCGTTGGCCCTCCTCTTCATCCTCGGGGCGCCGCCGGTGCGGGCCGCCGTGGACGAGCGGGTGGACGTCTACCGCTTCTATCTCCTCTTCAGTGGGCTGGCGGGCGCGCTCTTCTGCTTCTCGATCCAGCGCTCGTACGACCTGGAGCACGGCCTGCTGCTCACGGTGCTCGGCGCGGTGCTGACGACGGTCGGCCTCGTGGGCGTGATGCTCCCCGGCTGGGACGAGCAGCGCGCGGCGGGCCGGTACCTCCTCAACCCCGCGCTCGCCGTCGTCGCCGTGACCGTCACCGTCGTCGCCGTCCAGCAGGTGCGTCGCGGGGGCGAGCACGCGCGGACGCTCCTCTGGGGGATCGGGATCCTCGCCATCACCCTCGTCCACGACCTGCTCGCGGACTGGGGTCTCACCCGGCCCAATGCGGGGGCGCCGTGGCTGCTGGTCGGCGCGGTGCTCTTCGTCCTCGTCGCGTCATTCGTGACCACGCGGAAGATCGTGGACACCGTGACGATCGCGCTGAACGACCGGTTGACGGGGCTGTACCGGCGAGAGGTCGTCCTCGACGCGCTGAAGCGGGAGATCCGCCGGGCCGCCCGCACCCACCAGCCCCTCTCGCTCATCATGATGGACCTCGACAAGTTCAAGACGGTGAACGACTCCCTCGGACACCAGGCGGGGGACCGCGTGCTGGGGGAGGTGGGGCGCCGCCTCGCCGAGGCCGGGCGCGCGGTGGACTGGCTGTGCCGCTACGGCGGCGAGGAGTTCCTCGCGGTGCTGGCGGGCTCGCCCGAAGAGGGCGCGCGGTTGGCGGCCGAGCGGTTCCGCAGCGCGGTGGGCTCGCTGCCGATCGACGCCGGGCGGACCGCGCGCAGCGTCACCATCTCCGCGGGGATCAGCGTCTACGACGGCGGACCCGAGTGGCCGACCGTCGAGACGCTGGTGGGCGCGGCCGATGCGGCGATGTACCGCGCAAAGGAGGCGGGAAGGAACCAGGTGAGCTCGTAGCCCCCTACGGCCTCCACTCCCTCCCCGGCTCGTACACGTCCTTGTAGATCGTCCCGCCTTTCATCACCCACCGCACGCGTTCCAGCTCCCGGATGTCCTGGAGGGGATCGCCGGCCACCGCGATGAGGTCGGCGTACCGGCCCACCGCCACGGTGCCGATGTTCTCCTGCTGCCCCAGCAGCTCCGCCGCGACGCTGGTCGCGGAGCGGATGGCCTGCATCGGCGTCATCCCGTACTCCACCAGGTAGCGGAAGTCGCTCGCCACCGGCTCCGTCCAGGGGAACCCGCCAGCGTCCGTGCCGTAGGTGATCTTCACGCCGGCGCGGAGGGCGCTCGCGAAGGCGCGCCGCTCCTGGGCGATCATCTGGCCGTAGATGGGGTTCCCGTCGGAGGAGCGGCCCGGCGCCACGTAGATGTTCACGAAGATCGTGGGGCACCAGAACACGCCGCGCTGCGCCATCACCTGCGCGAGCGAGTCGGTGATGCCGTAGCCGTGCTCGATGGTGTTGACGCCCGCGCGGAGCGCGGCCTCGATGCCGTCCTTCCCGACGGCGTGCGCTGCCACCGGCCGGCCGAGGCGGTGCGCCTCGTCCACCATCGCCCGCAGCTCCGCGTCGGTGAAGTTCACCCAGCTCCGGAGCGTGCCGGACGCGTCGAAGTAGTAGCGGCGGTCGGCGTAGAACTTGATGACGTCGGCGCCGAACCGCACCTGCTCCCGCACGGCGCGGAGGATCTCCTCGGGCCCGTCCACGACCTGCACGCCGTGGGGCAGGTCGAGTTCCCAGTTGGGCGTGGTGATCGGGTACATCCCCGTGGGGGCGAAGGAGCGCGTCGAGACCCACAGGCGCGGCCCCGGGATCTCGTGCGCATTGATCGCGCGCTTGATGTCCACGTCGGCGTACATCGCGCCCTCGGACTCCATGTCGCGGAGGGCGGTGAACCCCTCCGTGAGGGCGTGGTAGGCGTTCCGCGCGCCGAGGATGGCGCGGTACGGCGTAGACTGGCGGAGCAGCTGCTCCTCGTACGACGCGGCCGTGGGGTCGCCCTGCAGGAGCAGGTGGACGTGGTCGTCGATGAGGCCGGGGAGGACGGTGGCGCGGGAGAGGTCGATCGTTCGGGCGCCGGGGCGCTGGCGCCGCGCCTCGTCCCACGGGCCGACGAAGGTGATGCGCTCGTCGGTCACGACGATGCCGACGTCGGAGCGCACCTGGTCGCTCACGCCGTCGATGAGCCGGCCGGCGTGGATCAGCGTCACCGTGGGCTCCGTGGTCACGCTGGCGGTCATCGTCGCGGCGTGCGCCTGGCCCGGAGGGACGGGGATGGGCGTGGGGCGCTGCGCGGCGAGGAGCGCGGGGACGGTCAGGCAGACGCAGGCCGCGAGCGCGGCGCGAATGGCGCGGATGGTCACGGGTCGGTCCTCCGGGTGGCGTGCCGCCGGCGCGGGCTCCGCGCGGCGGGTCAAAGTGCGCGGAGCAGCGCCCGCACCGGCGCCGCATCCATGCCGGTGAGGCGGAGGGGGAGCGCCAGCAGCTCGTAGGGGCCGTCGGGAACGCCGTCGAGGACGATCCCCTCGAGGATGACGGCGCCGCGGTGCCAGAGGGCGTGGTGCACGTCGAGCGCGGCGGCGCCCTCGGGGTCCACCGACGCCGCGTCGGTGCCGAAGAGGCGGAGGCCGGCGAGCGCCGCGATCCCGGCCGGGGTCGGCGCGCCCCCGGCCGCGCGCACCAGCACGCGCTCGTGCCCGGCGGCCTCGGCGAGCCGGGCGAGGGGCACGACGACGCAGGGGCCCACGCACGCCTGGAGCGGGACCTGGTCCACCGTCGCTCCGGTGAGCGCGAGATGGAAGGGCGCGTCGATGTGGGTGCCGGCGTGACAGCTCATCGAGATGGCGCCCACATTGCACGCCGCGCCCGCCTCGAGGCGCGCGGTCCAGGCGCGCTCGTAGGGCCGGTCGCCGGGCCACACCGGGATTCCCGGCGCGAGGGGGCGCGTGATGTCCCAGATCCTCCGCATCGGGCGGACTGATACGCCTTCTCGGCCGCCCC
>JADGQW010000173.1 GCA_017881505.1 Gemmatimonadales bacterium | reverse complement strand
CCGAGTCCACCAGCGCCGCCACCGCGGCGCGGGTCGGCTCGTCGAGCCGACCACCCAGGCGTTCCGCCTGCGCGAGCGCCGCGGCCGGCGCCCCGAGGGCGCAGGTCAGGGCGGCGAGCATCACGATGCGGCGTCTCACAGCGACCCTCCCGCGGCCCGCGCCGCGCCGCCGACCGTCACCACCGACGTCGGCGTGCCGAAGTCCTCCCCGCTCGCGCGCGGCGCCGACGGATCGGGCACGAACCGCCGGCCGTCCACTACGAACGCGTACTGATAGCGGCCGGGGGCAAGCGGTACGTCCACCGTCCAGAGCCCCGGCCCCTCGCGGCGCATCGGCAGGCGCGCGGCATCCCAGCCGTCGAAGTCGCCCGCGAGCGCCACGCTGCGGGCCTGCGGCGCGAGGAAGACGAAGGTGACGGACGGCACCGTGCCGGCGGCGCTGACGGCCGACGGCTGATGGCTGACGGCTCCCCGCTGACTTCCCCACATCCCGACCAGCACCAGCCCCGCGACCCCCGCCGCCATCGCCAACCCGCCCAAGGGCGAGACCGCCACCGTGCGCGGCTCGCGGACCCACGCCCACGCACGCACCGGGAGGCGCGGGGGAGCCCGGCGCACCGCGGCCATCACCCGGGCGTCGAAGTCCGGGCTGAGCGGCACGGGGCGTCGCAGCTCTCCCGCCACCCGCGCGATCAGCGGATCATCATGGGACTCGGACATCGTCCACCTCCCGCAGCAGCACCTTCAGATGGTCGCATGCGCGCTTCACCCGCATCTTCAGCGCCGGGATCCGCGCACCGGTGAGCCGGGCCATCTCCTCGTATTCCATCCCCTCCACGTGCTTCAACAGGAACGCCTCCCGCTGCATCGGGTCGAGCAGGGCCAGCGCCCGCTCGATCTCCTCGCGCCACTCCGGGTCCTCGCCGCGCGGGGCCGCCGCCCGTTCCATCGCGGCCTCGTCGCGCACGAACATCGCGCCGACCCGCCTCCGGGCCCCCCGCGTCCGGCACCGGTTCACCAGGATCCGCAGGAACCACGCGCCGAACCTATCCGGCTCCCGGCACCCCTTGAGACCGCGGTACGCCCGCACGAACGCATCCTGCAGCGCTTCCTCCGCATCCGACGCGTCGCCGAGCATCGCCATCGCGAAGCGGATGCCCCGGCCCTGGTGGCGCGCGACGAGGCCGGCGAAGGCCTCCTCGTCGCCCCCCAGCGCCCGCAGCACCAGCTCCCCGTCGGCCTCGTCCTGTCTCACGTGACCCCCGTCGGCCCGTTCCCGTCACCGGACCGGCTGTGACGCCGGCGCCCCGCGACGGGTCTTTGTCCATGTACCCCGGACCAGGGCGTCCGGTCGGACGGACCACCGTGGACCTCAGCAGCCACGACCCGGCCGAGACGCTTGGGCGCCCATCCGGGGTCGTACACCCACCGGAGATGCCATGCGCCTGTCCCGCCTCGCCCTGTGCGCCGCGCTCGCCCTCGCCGCCTGCTATGCCGAGGACACCGTCGGCGGGCCGAATCGCGGCCCCCAGACCACCGTCGAGATCACCGACGCGCCCTTCCCGTACGACTCGGTGGCGCGCGTGGACCTCTACATCGTCAGCCTCGCCGTCCGCGCCGAGCCCGACACGACCAACACGGGCAGCGGCTGGATCACCGTCGCGGAGCCCGCTCGGCGCTTCAATCTTATCGCCTTGAGCGGCGGCGTGACGGATACCCTGGGCGGGAGCATCGTGCCCCCCGGGCAGTACAAGGCGGTGCGGATGATCATCGACACCGACTCGTCGTACATCACCGCCGCCTCCGGCCAGCGGCTCCCCGTGGACTGGCAGTCGAGCGCGGGGCGTCCCACCCTCTACGCGCTGGTCGAGAGTCCCCTCGGCGTCCCCGACGGCGGCACCAGCGTCGTGGTGGACTTCGACGTCGGGCGCAGCTTCCTGTGCGACGCGCCGTGCCACTCCTTCGTGTTCAGCCCGGTGTTCCGCGCCGTGAACCGCGACGCCACGGGGGCCGTGAGCGGGACCGTCACCGGCGACACTCTGGCCAGCTACAGCGCGCCGATCGGGAACGTCACCATCACCGTCTTCAGCGGCGATCCCGTGCTGGGCGACGCCTACTGGTCGGTCCGCGCGACGGCCCGTACCGACGCCACCGGCCACTTCCGCATCGCGTACCTCCTGCCGGGGACCTACATCCTGCGAGCCGACGCGCCGCGCGCCTCCCCCTTCACGCCGGGAACGCGGAGCGACGTCATCGTGACCGCGGGCACCGAGGTCGTGAACCAGGGCATCACCCTGCCGCGGGGGACGTCCTCCAGCGTCGTGGTCACGCCCCTCCCCCTGTACGCCTACGTGGGTGACAGCATCGAGATGACGGCCACGCTCGTGGACTCCGGCGGCCACACGGTGCCCGGGGCGTCAGTGACCTGGTCCAACCTCGACACGTCGGTGGCGAACCTCTACGTCTTCTTCTCGTATCCCGACCGCGCCCTCTTCAAGCCGAAGGCGGCGGGCACCGCGCGCATCCTCGTCACCGCCGACGCGGTGAGCCGCACCCTGACCATCCCGGTGCTCACGTCGCCCCCGACCGGCGTGTCGTGGGTGAGCGTGAGCCCCGACAGCGCGGCCGTCGCGGCGAACGACAGCCTGGCGTTCACGGCCAGCGCCCGCGACAGCGCCGGCATCGCGATGCCGGGGCAGACGTATGTGTGGACGACGAGCGACAGCACCGTCGCGACGGTCCGCGCCCTCGTGGCCGGCGGTGCCACCGCCGAGGTCCGCGGGCTCAAGGCCGGCTCGGCGGTCGTCCGCGCGACGGCCGGGGGGAAGACCGGCTCCGCGGCCTTCCGCGTGCAGTAGGCGGCAGGAACGGTGCGCACCCCTTCGCACGCCTTGGCGCTCGCCGCCGCGTCGTGGTGGACCGGCCGTTCGGTGACCGACTCGGGAGCGCAGTAGCGCCGAATCGATGCGCTTCGATCCAGCCCCGACGTCACGAGCCCCGGCCGACCCTGGCCGGGGCTCGCTGCGTTCGCCGCGCGGAGCGTCGTGCCTCCGCGGTCTCCGGCGGGGCGCTAGCCGGCGTCGCCCCGAGGCGAGGCGTTCACGGTGAACGTCCGGGTGTAGGGCCGGCCGCCGGCCGTGAGCCGCGCGGTGAAGGTGCCCGTGAGCTGCCGCTCGGAACCCCGCCGGAACCCGCCGGCCCCGCCCCCGCCCTGCGCCGTGGCGACGGGCCGCCATACCACCCGGTGGAACCCCGCCGCCGCCGAGAAGGGCTCCGGCGCCGGACGCCAAAGGGGCGAGACCCGGGGGATGCCACCGCCCCCGCCGCCACCTGCGCGGCCCCCCGCCTGCTGCGCCGGCGCCTCGCTCGAGAAGATGCGCACCGCCGCGCCCCCCGCATCGAGGATCTCCAGCGTCACCGGGCCCCCCCCGCTCGCCGCGGCGCCGAGGTAGTAGTCGAGGATGGCGCCGTCGGGGGGATTCGCCGCCTGCGGCTCGTCCTTCTGCACCGGCGTGCCGTTGTCGCTCCCCTGCGGCACGTACGTCACGTCCGAGGGCTGGAAGAGGAAGGCGTCGGCGGCCAGCACCGCGTCGTCGAGCTGGCGGAGCGAGCTGATGTCGTCGATCACCCAGAACCCGCGGCCGTGGGTGGCCACGATCAGGTCGTGCTGGTAGACGGCGAAGTCCCGCACCGACGTCGCCGGCAAATTGAGCTGGAGGGGCTGCCAGTGGTCGCCGTCGTCGAGGGAGACGAAGGCGCCCCACTCGGTGCCGGCGAAGAGGAGCCCCCGCCGCGCCGGGTCCTCCTTCACCACGTGCACGTAGACCCCGGCGGGGAGCCCCGCGGCGATCGGCTGCCAGGTGCGCCCCTGGTCCCGCGTCCGGTAGAGATACGGCTCGAAGTCCTGCAGCTGGTGCCGGTCCACGCTCGCGTACGCCACCGCGGCGTCGAAGTGCGACGCCTCGACCGACGTCACCCGGCTCCAGGGGCCGATCGCCGGCGGCGTCACGTCCTGCCAGGTCGCGCCGTCGTCGGTCGTGAGCTGGACATTGCCGTCGTCGGTGCCGATCCAGACCATCGGCGCGCGGAGCGGTGACGGCGCGACGGCGTAGATGACCCCGCGGCGGCCGTTCCGGTCGGTGTCGGCCGCGGCCGCGGCGTCGAGGGCCGGCGGCACCCCCGGCTCCGGCCGCGTGAGGTCGTGGCTGATCTGGCTCCACGTCCGCGCGCCGTCGGTCGTCTTGAAGAGGAACTGGCTCGCGTAGTACAGCGCGTGCGGGTCGGCAGGGGAGAAGACGAGGGGCTGCGTCCAGTCGGCGCGCAGCGGCTCCGCGCCGCGCGGCGCCGTGGTGCCCGGCACCGCCGCGTTCGCCACGAGGTCCCAGCGCGATCCCGCGCCCCCGAAGACGATGCCGGGGTGCAGCGGGTCGCCGGCGGTGCAGCCGCTCTCCCCCGCGGCGCCGATCGGCTCCCAGTCCCGCTCCGAGATCTCCCCGAACTTCCCCCGCGAGCGCACCGCCACCGCGCCGCTGTCCTGCTGAGCCCCCGTCACCCAGTACGGCGTGCGGGGGTCCACCGACACGTGGTAGATCTGCGCCGTGGGCTGGTTGAACCACGACGACCACGTCATCTCGCGTGGATCGTCGGCGCGGGCGTTGCGGGTGATGATCGTCCCCTGGTCGCTCGCGACGATGAGGGTGTCGGGGTCGTCGGGGGAGATCCACACCTGGTGGTAGTCGTCGCCCCCCGGAGAGCCGCGGATGACCGACCACGTGGCGCCGCCGTCCTTGGTGCGGTTCACGGCGACGTTCGGCACGTAGACGATGTCGGGGTCGCGCGGGTCCACGGCGAGCTTCTCGAAGTACCAGCCGCGTCCCCACAGCGCCTGGTCGGTCGAGACGCGCCGCCACGTCGCGCCGGCGTCGTCGGAGCGGAAGAAGCCGCCCTGCCCCGGGGGCGCTTGCGGCCCGCCGAACCCACCCTGCGCCGCGGGCGGCACCGGCGCCTGCGGATCGGGGACGAGGCAATCCACCACCGCGTAGAGCCGCCGCGGCTGGCTCGGCGAAACGGCGATCCCCGTCCGCCCGATCCCCTCCGCCGGAAGCCCCGTCGTGAGCTGGTGCCACGTCGTGCCGCCGTCGGTGGACTTGAAGATCCCGCCGCCGGGGCCGTTGGTGGTCCCGTACGTGTACCACGGCGGCCGCCGCGTATTCCAGAGCCCCGCGTAGATCACGCGCGGATTCGTGGGGTCGATCACGACCTCCACCGCGCCGGTGTTGTCGTCCTTGAAGAGGACCTTCTCCCACGTCCGGCCGCCGTCCCGCGAGCGGAATACGCCGCGGTCGGCGTTGGGCGCGTAGAGGTGGCCGATGGCGGCGACGAAGACGACGTCGGGGTTCCGCGGATCCACCGCGATCTTCCCGATGTGCTGCGTCGCCTCGAGGCCGAGGTGGGTCCAGGTGCGGCCGGCGTCGGTGGACTTGTAGACGCCGTCGCCGTAGCCGCAGGAGTCGCGAAGGGTGGACTCGCCCGTCCCCACGTACACGACGTCGGGCGCCGA
>JADGQW010000033.1 GCA_017881505.1 Gemmatimonadales bacterium | reverse complement strand
CCACGGCCGACTCGATCACCATCCGGGTGCCGTACGCTTTCGGCGTGGCCTGCCAACAGTCCGGCGGCGGGAGGGTGATCAGCCTCCTCCCCGGCGACTCCGCCCTGTACGGGGCCGCGACGGCGACCGGCTACGCCTGGCGCGATTCCATCTGGCACACCGTCTCCCCCGTGACCGTGGGCAGCGGGAGCTGCGCGGCCCCCGGCAAGCCGATCACGACCCTCTCCGCCCCCGGATGGACGGCGACCAGCGTCCTGGTATCGCCTGACGGCATCCCCGCGAACGGGGACGGCGACCTCGTGTACCTCTACCAGCGCGTCGTCTACGCCTTCGCGCCCTCGGCGACCCTCCCCGGGCGGAAGGCGCTGTGGCGCCGGGTCGTGAGCACCGGCGTCAGCGACGAGCTGGCGGCCCCGTTCGACACGGGTTCGGGCTTCAAGTTCCTGGTCGGGAGCCGGCTCTCCGTTCGCAGCGCCCCGCCCGCCATCCTCGACTCCATCGTGGGAGTGCGCGTGCGGCTCGTGGGCCAGAGCGAGCGGGCGCCCGAGGGGAAGAGCGCACCGTCGCGGTTCGACCTCGCCACCAACATCCTGTTCCGCAACAATGCCGGCTTCTGAGCGTCGCGGGCGCCGGGGCTTCGTGCTGCCCACGACGCTGCTGGTCGTCACGCTCCTCACCGTGATGCTGGCGGCGTCGTTCATCCTCGTCTCCGCCGACTACCGCACGACCCTCAACGTCTTCGCCAGCGCCCGCGCGCTGGCCCTCGCGCAAGCGGGCATGCAGACCTACTTCAGCGTCCCCCACGTGTTCACCGGGACCGACGACTCGGCCACGTACACCTTCAGCGGAGGCTACGTCCGGGTCCGGGCCCAGCGGCTGCGGGACACCTCGACCGCCGGGCCGATCGCGCTGTGGGTGGTGCGCGCCATCGGCTACGACACCCTGCGTGCGCTGAGCGGGCAGCCTAACGGCCAGCGGGCCGTCGCACAATTCGCGACTCTTACGACCGTCAGTCTCCCCGCACGGGCAGCCATGGTCGCCCCCAACGGGGTACAGATCCTGGGCGCAGGGTCGCCCCAAGCGGCCATCTCCGGAATCGATCTGGGGCCCCAGTGCAGCTGTGCGGGCGGGCCAGGGTCGAATGCGCTCTCCGTGACGAGGGGCCAGCTGTTCTCTTCCACCCCACTACCGACCCCGACAGAATCGATCTCAACTCGAAGCGCGGCCCTCGACTCCACGCACGTCGACTGGACCTCGCTCCTCCAGGGGAACTTCACCCCGGATTCGCTGCTGCCCGTGGGCTCCACGACCGGCTGGCCGGTGGGCGGGAGCTGCACCTACCTGACCTGGTACGTGCCGGGGGACGCCATCATCCCGCCCATTCCCGGCGGTCCGTACGGGAACGGGATCCGGGGGCTGCTGGTCGTGAAGGGGAACGTGACAGTCTCGGACGGCGCGCACTGGGACGGCGTGATCGTGGCCGGCGGCAGACTCCGAGCCGCGAGCGGCACGGCCAACTACCTCATCCACGGCATGGTCGTCACCGGCCTCAGCCAACTGACTTCGGGCACCGACCCCGGCCGGGACTCGGTCGCCACGCAGCCAGCCTTGGCCGGCGGCTACGCCGCGCACATCCAATGGACCTGGTGCTACACGGTGGGCGCCATCGGCTCCCTTTCGTTCCTCGTCCCCGTCAGGAACGCCTGGGTGGACATCTGGTCGACCTATTGATCCCGGGGCGGGCGCCGTGCGCCATGCCGGGCACCGGCCGCCGGCCACGGCGCGGCTTCGTGCTCCCCACCACGATCCTGGTGGTGACGATGATGACGGTGATGCTCGCTGCGGCGTTCATCCTCGTCTCCGCCGACTACCACACGACCGATAACGCCTTCGCGACCGCACGCTCGCTCGCCATCGCCCAAGCGGGGCTCCAGACCTACTTCAGCGCCGGGCACAATCTCGTGGGGCACTCGAGCGACAGCACCGCCTTCGGCTTCAGCGACGGCTATGCGGTGGTCGTCGCGCAGAAGATCCGGGACTCGGTCACCGCACCGTCGCCCGTCGCGCCGTCCCTCTGGGTCGTTCGCGCGACCGGGTTCGACACTCTCAAGGCCCAGCGCGGCCAGCCGAACGGCCAGCGCGCGGTCGCCCAGTTCGCCACCCTCCAGCCCGGCAGGCTCTTCGCGCGCGCCGCGCTGAGCGCTCCGAACGGGATCCAGGTGCTGGGAACCGGGGCGAATCCGCTGAGCGGAACCGACCTGGGCACGGCCGTCACCGGCTGCACTCGCCCTCCGTTGACGCCCACCGACACGACCCCCGTTACGGTCCCAACCGACATGTACAACGGCGCGACGAGCGGCAGCGGCGGCTTTCCGGCGAATCCGGACCCCTGGATCGCAAGCGTCGAGTATCTCGGTTCCACCGGGGCGGCCGCCGACTCCACGCGCATCGACTGGACGAGCCTGCTGAACGGCCAATTCACTCCCGATTTCGTCGGCACCTGGCCGGCGCCATGCTCCGGCGCGAGCTGCCCCTACTACGCCTACTACTGGACCGGAGACGTGACGATCCCGGCGCTCCAACGGCGCGGTCTGCTGGTCGCGACCGGCAACGTGACGCTGGCCAGCGGAACGCACTGGGACGGGATCATCATCGCCGGCGGCCAGCTGGACATGAGCTGCAACGGCTGCGGGTACATCGTCCACGGCATGGTGATCAGCGGGCTGAATACCACTCAGGGCACGGCGGTCAACCCGAATCACATGAAGCGTGGTTCGGGTACGATCCAGTGGGACTGGTGCTACGCCCATGCGTCCATCGTGACCCAGTCCTTCCTCGTCCCCCTCAAGAACGCCTGGGTGGACACCTGGTCCACGTATTGACCGCCGGGCCGGCCCAGCACGGCGGCCCCGTACGACGCCCCCGATCCGAGGTCCCGAGCCGATGACCGACTCCGCCGCCGCTCCTCAGCCCCTCACCGTCCTCTCCGAGGAGGAGCGGATGTTCCAGGGCGCCGTCCGCGACTTCGCCGAGGGAGCGGTCCGCCCCCTCGTGCACCGGATGGACGAGGAGGCCCACCTCGACGCATCGCTCATCCCCCAGGTCTTCGGGCTCGGCCTCATGGGCATCGAGGTCCCCGAGGCCCTCGGAGGCGCCGGCGGCTCCTTCTTCCTCGCCGTCCTCGCCGTCGAAGCGCTCTCCAGGGTGGACCCCTCCGTCGCCATCCTCGTGGACGTCCAGAACACCCTCTTCAACAACTGCCTCCTCCGCTGGGGGAATGACGAACAGAAGAGTCGGTATTGTCCGAAGACGTGCGCGGAGTGGGTCGGGGCGTACGCGCTCTCCGAGGCGGGCTCCGGCTCCGACGCCTTCGGCCTCGCGACGCGCGCCGAGTTGCAGGGCGACACCTGGGTGCTGAACGGCCAGAAGCTGTGGATCACGAACGGGAGCGAGGCGCAGATCTACGTCATCTTCGCCACGGTGGACGCGGCGAAGGGCTACAAGGGGATCACCGCCTTCCTGGTGGAGCGGGGCTTCCCGGGCTTCAGCGTGGGGAAGAAGGAGGACAAGCTCGGCATCCGCGCCTCGAGCACGACGGAGCTGGTCCTCCAGGACTGCCGGGTGCCCGCGGCCAACGTCCTCGGCGCGGTGGGCCAGGGCTACAAGGTCGCGATCGAGACGCTGAACGAGGGGCGGATCGGGATCGGCGCGCAGATGATCGGCGTGGCGGCGGGGGCACTCGACGCGGCGGTGAAGTACGTGAAGGAGCGGCAGCAGTTCGGCCAGCCGCTCGCCGAGTTCCAGGGGGTGCAGTTCCAGCTCGCGCAGGCGGCGACGGAGCTGGAGGCGGCGCGGCTGATGGTCTACAACGCGGCACGCCTCAAGGATGCGAAGGAGCCGTTCGCGCAGCAGGCGGCGATGGCGAAGCTGTACTCCTCGCAGGTGGCGGAGCGGGTCACGTCCCTCTGCCTCGAGCTCTTCGGCGGGTACGGCTACACGAAGGAGTACCCGGTCGAGAAGTTCTACCGCGATGCCAAGATCGGCGCGATCTACGAGGGGACGAGCAACATGCAGCTCCAGACGATCGCGAAGATGCTGCTGAAGTGAGACCTGGCACCTGACGCCCCGAACGGTACATTAGCGCCGTGCCACTCCGCCGTCCCATCCGTCTGCACCGGCACCCCGCCGTGGACGCGCTGCTCCTCCTGGCAGCGCTCGTGGTCGCGTTCCTCCTGCTCCGCTCCGCGGTCGCGACGACCGGCCGCATCGTGGTCGTCTCGGACTCCTCGCGCTTCGACGGCGCGGTCGCGCTCTACGACACCCGCCTCCTCGCCGCCTCCTTCCCCTACCGGGTAACGGGGAGCGCGAGCGCCCGCGACGCCGCCGGATGGCTGGCGTCGCGCTTCGAGCAGATCGGTCTGCGGGTGGAGCACCAGAAGTTCGACCTGTGGCTGCGGGGCCAGAAGGTCCGTGGCGACAACGTGATCGCGCGGAGCGGCGGGCGGGAGCAGGGGGCGATCCTCCTCCTCGCCCACTTCGACGGCCCCACCACGTCGAGCCAGTCGGCCGCGGCGAGCGCATCGGGCGTCGGGACGCTGATGGAGCTGGCGCGCATCCTGGAGTCGCGCGCGCACCGGCACCCGTTCATCTACGCCGCCGTGGACGCGGGGACGTGGGGACAGATCGGCGCGGCGCGCCTCGCCGATTCCCCCCTCGGCCGCGGCGACTCCATCCTCGCCGCCATCTCCCTCGACCACGTCGCCAACGGGCGGGCGGCGGGCGTGACGATCGCCGGGATCGGCCAGGGGGACGGCTACGCCCCCCTCTGGCTCCGCGTCGCGGCCAGGGACGCCCTGGGGTTCCACGCCACGCCGGTGCGGGACGTCGGGTTCTTCCAGGAGTGGTACCTGCGCACCATCCGCCTCTCGACGGAGGACCAGGGCCCGCTCGTGAGCCGCGGCATCCCGGCGGTGAACCTGGGCACGCTGCCGAGCGACCCGGCGTACGCCAACTTCCTCTTCCACACCCCCGGCGACCGGGTCCAGACGCTGGACGCGGGAGCGTTCCGGCTCCTCGGCACGGGGGTCGAGCGCCTGGTCCTCTCCCTCGACCGGAACGCGCGGATGCGGGGCGCGTCCACCTACCTGCGGGTGGCGGGCGACCGGATGATCCGCGGCGTGGCGATCCTCCTCGCGGCGATCCTCCTCTTCGTCCCGCTCCTCTTCACCACCTGGGAGGCGCTGGCGACCGCGCGCGTCGAGCCGGCGGCGCGCGCCGCCCTCCCCTCCGAGATCGTCATCGCCGCCGGATGGTGGGTGATCGGGGCGGCGGGGTGGCTCGCACTGCAGGGCCTGGTGGCCGCGGGGACCCTGCCACGCTACCAGCTGTACCCCGCCACCGAACGCGACCCCGTCCTCTATGACGTGGACTGGCTCGCGATGGTGACGTATCTGCTGGTGATGATCCTCGTGGCGTGGGGCCTCGCCCGCCTGCGCCGGCGTTTCCACCTGCTCGCCGGGCACCCCTTCGCCGGACGCGCCGTCGCCCTGGCGACACTGGTGCTCCTCTCGGCCATCGCCGTGGTGGAGAATCCCTTCGCCGCCGTCTGGCTCCTCGCCCTCCCCGCCTGGCTCTGGCCCTGGATCGGGCCGACGCGGCGGCCGGTGACGGGCGCCGGCGGCACGCTGCTCGTGATGGCGAGCATCATCCCCGCCGTCGCCATCGCGGTCCTCGTGGGCCAGCAATCGCAGCTGGGGGTACGCACCGGCTGGTACCTCTTCCTGCAGGCGGCGTACGGGGCCTGGAGCCCGCTGACGACGGTGATGGCGATCGTGCTGGTGCTGGCGTCGGGCCGGCTCATCGGCACGGCCACGGCGCGGCTCCTCCCCGAGAGCGGCGACTGAGCGTGCGGCGCCTCCCGCCGATGCGGCGAGCGCCCGGTCAGCAGCCGGGCGCTCGTCGCATGTCCCGCCGTCCCGCCGCGGGTTAGTGGACCCGCGCACGCCCCCAGAGCGCCGCGAGGGCGTCCTCGCCCATCGCCGCGAGGCTCGCCGCGGCGAGCAGGGCGTAGCGCCGCGGCGCCGGCGTGCCGTCCAGCCGGCTGAACTGCACCGTCGGCCGTCCCACCTTGGGGGAGAGGTAGGCGGAGGCCGCGCCGCGGGCGATGACGCGGGCCTCCCAGCGGGCGCCGTCGGGGGCGGTGAAGGTGCGGACGTCCTCGGGCGCGGCGTCGTTCATCGTCCTATACTATAGCCGACCGTGCCCCTGCACCCCCGGATCCCCGCTCTCGCCGCGCCACTGCTCCTGGCTGCGCTGTTCCCCGTCCTCCTGCACACGTCTTCCCGCTCCCGGCTCCCTGCTCCCCGCTCCCCGCTCCACGCTCCGAGCCCCCGCCTCACTCCCACCGACACCCTCCGCATCGTCCACGTCGGTGACATCAACTTCGCGCGCGGACTCGCCCGGGACGTCATCCTCCCGGGGCGCGGCGCCGAGGTCTTCGCCGGGGTGCGGGACGCGCTGCGCACCGCCGATCTCGCGATCGGGAACCTCGAGAGCGTGCTGGTGGACCGCGGCACCTACGCCGATCCGCCGGGCACGAGGGTCTTCGCCGGGCCGAAGCAGGGTGCGGCGCTCCTCGGGGACGCGGGATTCGCGGCGGTCGCGACCGCGAACAACCACGCCTGGGACTTCCGGCAGGCCGGCCTCCTCGAGTCGCTCGCGCACCTCGACAGCGCGGGTGTGGCGCACGCCGGCACCGGGCCCACGCCCGACGACGCCTGGCGCCCCGCCCTCCTCCGGGCGCGGGGGTGGACCGTCGCCCTCTTCTCCCTCACGGCGATCTTCAACGACCCGAGCATGTCCGTGGTCGGGCGGCCCGCCGAGTGCTGCGTCGCGTGGGCCGACACCGCGCGGTTCCGCCGGGCGGCGCGCTGGGCGCGGGACTCCCTCGGCGCCGACCTCGTGCTCGTCTCGCTCCACCACGGCTTCGAGTACAAGCCGGTGCCGCCGCCCCGGGACGTGGCGTTGGCCCGCGGGCTGGTGCGGGCGGGCGCCGACGCGGTGATCGGCCACCACCCGCACGTGCCGCAGGGCGTCGAGTGGGTGGACGGGAAGCCGATCGTGTACTCCCTCGGCAACTTCGTCTTCCTCCAGAACTCCCCCTGGACCCGGACGGGGCTCTGGGCCGAGCTGACCTTCGTGCCGGGGGCGCCGCCCCGGCTGGTCCTCCGGCCCGTCGCGGCGGGGAACGCCCCCGGGTTCCAGACGGGCGTGGATTCCCTCGAGACGATGGCCCACGTCGAGGAGATATCCGAGCGCATTCGCGCCTTGCCAGACGCCCGGGCGGGGCGTAACGTGACCCATCCTCGTCCCCGGCTCCGGCCGAGAGCCCCCTGATGCTCGACGACCGTTCCCTCGCGTTCCTGAAGCGTCTCCTCGATGCGCCCGGCCCCTCGGGGTCGGAGCAGCTCCCCGCGCGGATCTGGCGTGAGGAGGCGAAGGCGTTCGCCGCGGTGGAGGTGGACGTCGCCGGCAACTCCATCGCGACGATCAACCCCGCCGGCGGCCCCCGCGTGATGCTCACCGGCCACGTGGACGAGATCGGCGTGATGGTGGTGCACGTGGACGACGAGGGCTTCGTCCACTTCGGCGCCGTCGGCGGCTGGGACAGCCAGGTGCTGGTGGGCCAGCGGGTCGTGCTCCTCGGGCGGGGCGGGCCCGTGCCGGGCGTGATCGGCAAGAAGGCCATCCACCTCATGAAGACCGAGGACCGCGACAAAGTCTCGAAGATCACCGACCTGTGGATCGACGTCGGCGCCGCCAACAAGGCGGAGGCGCTGGAGCGGGTGCGGGTGGGCGACGCGGGCGTGATCGCCTGCCAGGCGCTCGAGCTCCCCAACGGGCGCCTCGCCTCGCGGGCGATCGACAACCGCATCGGCGCCTTCGTGGTCCTGGAGGCGCTGCGCCGCCTGGCGGCGCAGCCTCCCGCCGCGGCGGCCGTCGCGGTCGCCACGACCCAGGAGGAGATCGGGACGACGGGGGGCGGCGCGCGGACGAGCACCTTCCACGTCGCGCCACAGGCGGCGATCGTGGTGGACGTCACCCACGCCACCGACTTCCCCGGCGCCGAGAAGAAGGAGAACGGGGACTTCAAGCTGGGCGGGGGCCCGGTGCTCGCGCGCGGGTCGGCGGTGAGCCGGGTGGTCTTCGACCAGCTCGTGGCGGCGGCCGAGGCGGAGGGCATCGCCTTCGCCATCGAGGCGGCGCCGCGCTACACTTCCACCGACGCCGACGCCGTGTACACCTCCCGGCAGGGCGTCGCGACGGGGCTCGTGTCGGTGCCCTGCCGCTACATGCACAGCCCGAACGAGATGGTCGCGTACGACGACCTCGACCGCACGGCGGCGTTGCTGGCGGCCTGGGTCCGGCGTCTCACGCCGCAGACGTCGTTCATCCCGGCGTAGGCGCCCCTACCCCACATCCGGAGTGGCAATGGCTGACACCCCAGCGAGCGCAGGCGGAAGCCGGTTCCGGCCGTACGTCCCCGCGCAGACGGACATGCGCGAGTTCACGGTCCGGGCGCTCATCATCGGCCTCATCATGTGCGTGGTCCTCGGGGCCGCGAACGCGTACCTCGGCCTCAAGGCCGGCATGACCATCGCCGCGACGTACCCGGCGGCGGTGATCGGGATGGCGATCCTGCGCCTGGTGGGCGGGTCCATCCTCGAAGAGAACTTCGCCCGCACCGTGGGCTCGATCGGCGAGTCGGTGGCCGCCGGCGCGATCTTCACGATCCCGGCGTTCTTCATCAGCGGGATCTGGAAGGACTTCGCCACGACGGGGCACTACCTCCAGTCGGCGGCGATCATGTTCGCGGGCGGCGTCCTCGGCATCATGTTCGTGGCGCTGCTGCGCCGCGTGATGGTCGAGGACGTGGAGCTGCCCTTCCCCGAGTCGGTCGCGGCGTCGGAGATCCACAAGGCCGGCCGGGGTGGCGGCACGGGCGCCAAGTTCCTCTTCAGCGCGATGGCCATCGGCGCGGTGATCCAGGCGATGGCGCAGTTCCGGATCTTCGCCACCTCGTGGGAGAAGTTCATCGCCTTCGGCAAGGCCACGATCAACCTGCGGTCGAGCGGGAACGCGACGGCGCAGAGCGGGCTCCTCCTCTCCTCGCCGGGCGTCTCCCCCGCGTACATCGGCGTCGGCTACATCATCGGCCCGAAGCTCGCCTCGCTGAACTTCAGCGGCGGCCTGCTGGCGTGGGGCCTCTTCGTGCCGATCCTCACCTACTTCATCGGCCCGAGCCTCGTCCCCGCCGGCGCGCCGGCGAGCACCGAGACGTGGATCGCGATGGCGACCAACGTCTGGCGCTACATCGTCCGGCCGATCGCCATCGGCGGCATGCTGGTGAGCGCGGCGTTCACCCTCTTCAAGATGCGGAAGAGCCTCGTCACCGGCATCGGCCGCTCGGTGAGCGACGTCAAGAAGGCCGCGACGGGCGAGAGCGCCACGGAGCGGACCGAGCAGGACCTCAAGTTCACCTGGATCGTGACCGGCATCCTCCTCACCGGCATCGGCACCTTCTTCATCTACGACTACTTCGCCCAGGACATCACCGCGGCGGCGGTGGCGACGATCGTGATGATCGTCGCCGGCTTCTTCTTCGCGGCGGTCTCGGGCTACCTGGTGGGCATCATCGGGTCGAGCAACAACCCCATCAGCGGCCTCACCCTCTCCACGCTGCTCGTCGCGGCGCTGCTGATGGTCGCGCTCGGGCAGAAGGGGCAGGCGGGGGTCGCGGCGGTGCTCGGCGTGGCCGGCGTGGTCTGCGTCTCGTCCGCGGTGGCGGGCGAGATGCTGCAGGACCTCAAGGTCGGCCACATCCTCGGCGGCACGCCGTGGAAGATGGAGGTCGGCGACCTCATCGGCGTCGCGGCGGCGGCGGCGGTGATGTTCCTCCCCATCCTCATCCTGCACCAGGGCGACATCAACACCGGCGGCACCGGCCTTGGCGGCGCGACCTATCCGGCTCCGCAGGCGAGCCTGATGGCGCTCCTCTCGCAGGGCATCGTGGGCGGGCAGATGGCGTGGCCGCTCATCATCGTCGGCATGCTGATGGGCCTCGCCTTCATCCTGATGCAGGTCCGCAGCCCGATGCTCGTCAGCGTCGGGATGTACCTCCCCCTCGAGACCACGTTCGCCATCTTCATCGGCGGCGTGATCAAGGGCATCGTGGACCAGGTCAACGCCAAGAAGGCGCACAACGACGCGCAGAAGGCCCGGGTGGAGAACACCGGCGTCCTCCTCGCGGCGGGCCTCATCGCGGGCGAGGCGCTGATCGGGCTGCTCTTCGCGGGCCTGGCGGTCGCGAACCTGCACTACGGCACCTGGCTCACGGGCCTGATCAGCATGTTCCCGCTCAACTTCGGCTGGAGCCTGCTGATCTTCGCGTTCATCGGCTGGCTGCTGGTCCAGATCCCCATCGGGAACGCCGGCCGTCCCGACGAGCCCGCGCCGCCGAGCGCGGTGATGTGACCGAGACCGGCGCGGTGGCCGCCCCGGCCCATCGGGGCGGCCGCCGCCCGGTGCGTGGCCCCCGCTCCCCGGCCCCGTGACCGCTCCCCCCGCCTTCGAGGACCTGGTGCCCGTCCGCCGCCACCACGCGGAGGACCGGGAGGACGGCCTCGTCACGGTCCTGGTGCCGAAGTTCACCAGCCGGCTCGCGCGGCGCTGGTTCGTGCCGCTGCTCGCCCAGCCGGACATGCGCGTACACCTCGACGCCCTTGGGAGCTACGTGTGGCGGCAGTGCGACGGCGTGGCGTCGGTTCGCGCGATCGGCGAGCGCGTGGCGGAGCGGTTCGGCGGCGACCCGGAGGCGCGGCGCGTCGACGTCGTGCGGTTCGTGCGCAAGCTCGTTCGTGAGGAGTCCATCGTGTTCCATCCGCCCGGCGGGCCCGCGGAGGCGATGCGCGGCCCGGCCCCGGACGGCCCAACCGTCTAAGGAGTCGATGATGTCCAGCGCAATCGAAGGGCTGAAGCCCCCGCTCGTCTTCAAGTACTTCGCGGAGATCGCCCTGATCCCGCGGTGCTCGAAGCACGAGGAGAAGATGACGAAGTACATCCTCGACACCGCGAAGCGCCTCGGCCTTCCGGCGAAGGCCGACAAGCTCGGCAACGTCGTGGTGCGGAAGCCCGCCTCCCCCGGCAAGGAGAAGGTCCGCAGCATCTGCCTGCAGGGCCACCTCGACATGGTCTGCGAGAAGAACAAGGAGACGGTCCACGACTTCACCAAGGACCCCATCGAGCTGGTCCGGAAGGGCAACTTCCTGATGGCGAACGGCACCACCCTCGGCGCCGACAACGGCATCGCGGTGGCGACGAACCTCGCGATCATGGAGGACAAGACCCTCGTCCACGGGCCGCTCGAGTTCCTCTTCACGATCGACGAGGAGACGGGCCTCACCGGCGCCGGCGGGCTCTCCGGTGACTCCCTCGTGAGCCGCACGCTGATGAACCTCGACTCGGAGGAGGAGGGCACCCTCTACGTCGGCTGCTCCGGCGGCCGCGACACCACCGGCACATGGGCGCTGGCGTTCGATCCGGCGCCGAAGGGGTTCGTGGCGGCGCACCTCACCGTGACGGGCCTCAAGGGCGGGCACTCCGGCATAGAGATCCACACCGGCCGCGGCAACGCCATCAAGATCCTCAGCCGTGCCCTGCTCACCCTCGACGCCCTTGGCGCGCGCCTCTCGTCCATCGAGGGGGGCAACAAGCGCAACGCCATCCCGCGCGAGGCCGAGGCGATCGTCTACCTGCCGCAGAAGGCGTGGGCCACGGCGGAGAAGGCGGTGACATCCTTCAACGCGACGGCGAAGGCCGAGGTGGCGAGCGTGGACCCCGACCTCAAGGTCCTGATCGCGCCGCACGCCGCGAAGAAGGGGAAGGTCGTGAAGAAGGCGGTGCAGGCGAAGCTGCTCACCACGATCTCGGCCCTGCCGCACGGCGTCATCAAGATGAGCGCCGACATCCCCGGCCTCGTCGAGACCTCGACCAACGTCGCCGTGATCGGCACCACGGCGAAGGCGATCGCGCTCGCGACCAGCCAGCGCAGCTCGGTGGACTCCGAGATCAAGGAGATCTGCCACACCGTCGCATCGGTCTTCGCGCTGGGCGGCGCCAAGGTCAAGCAGGGGGACGGCTACCCGGGCTGGAAGGCGAACCTCAACTCGCCCATCCTGAAGGTGGCAAAGAGCACCTACCAGCAGATGACCGGCAAGCCCCCGGAGGTGAAGGCGATGCACGCCGGGCTGGAGTGCGGGATCATCGGCGAGAAGGTCCCGGGGATGGACATGGTCTCGTTCGGGCCGACGCTCGAGGGGGTGCACTCCCCCGACGAGAAGATGCACATCGACACGGTCGAGAAGTTCTGGGACTTCCTGCTGGGGATCCTGAAGAACGTGAACTAGGAAAGGCCGGGGGCCTGGAGCCGGCAAGCGCCGGTTCTAGGCACCCGTCCCGCGCCAGCGAACGCCGCCCAGCGCGGCGGCGCAATCCTCCACGCGGATCGGCGCGCCCGGCAGGCCCAGGGCGGCCCCGACCGCGGCGGCCGGCGGCGGCTCGAGCCCCAGCGGGGCGAGGGCCGCCGCGTCGCCGAGGAGCCGCCCCGCCGGCGCGTCCGCGACCACCACGCCTTCCCGCAGGACGACGATCCGCTCCGCCACCTCCGCAACGAACGCCAGGTCGTGCGACACGACGACGACCGTCACGCCATCCACACTCCGGCGCCGCAGAGCGGCGATCACGCGGTCGCGCCCCGCCCGGTCGAGCCCCGCCGTCGGCTCGTCGAGCACCAGGACCCCCGGCTCCATCGCCAGCACGCCCGCGAGCGCCACGAGCTTCCGCGCCGGCGCCGGCAGGTCGTAGGGATGCGACTCCGCCCCGCCCAGCAGCCCGAGCTCCCCGAGCGCCCGCTCGACGCCGCCGTCGCCGAGGCCCAGGCGCTGCGGGCCGAACGCCACGTCGCGGCGCACCGTCCGCTCGAAGAGCTGCTGGTCGGCGTGCTGGAACACGTAACCGACGCGCGCCGCCAGCTCGTCGGGTCGCTTCGCCGCCACGTCCCAGTCGCCCACCGAGACCCGCCCGGCCCGGGGCCGCAGGAGTCCGATGAGGAGGCGGGTGAGCGTCGTCTTCCCGGCGCCGTTGGGGCCGAGGATGGCGAGCGTGGTCCCCGCCGGCACGTCGAGGGAGACACCGCGCAGCGCCTCGACGCCGTCGTAAGCGAAGCGCACCGCCTCCCAGCGGACCGCGTGGCCCCGTCCCGGCGCCGCGCTCACCGGACCACCCGCGCGACGAGGGCGGCCACGTCCAGCGGGTACGGCGCGGGGCATCCGGCGGCCCGCGCGATCCGCGCCACGTCCGTGTCGTCGAGCACCGCGGCGGGCGGCCCGTCCCGCGTCACGCGTCCCCCCTCCATCACCAGCACCCGTTCCGCCGTCCGCGCGAGGCGCTCCGAATCCGGCGTCGCGACGAGCACCGCCGTCCCCCGCCGCGCCAGCTCCGGGAGCAGCGCGTACAGGGCGTCCGCTCCGGCCGGGTCCAGCTCCGCGGCGGGGTCGTCGAGCACGAGCAGCTCCGGCTCCATCGCCAGCACCGACGCCACGACGACCCGCTGCAGCTCGCCCCCTGACAGAGAGGCGGGGTCGCGGTCCGCGAGGTGCTCCACGCCGAGGTCCCGGAGCGCGGCCCCGCAGGCCGCGAGCACAGATCCCCGCGGCCGCCCGAGCGACGCGGGGCCGAAGGCCACCTCCGCCCGCACCGTCGTCGCGAGGCCCGTGAGCTGCGTCCACGGCGTCGCGAAGACGATGCCGATGCGGTTGGTGGCGATGTCCCGCCGCCCCGACAGCGCGCCGCCCGTGAGTCGCGGCGCGAACCCTCCCGCCACCAGCAGCAACGTCGAGGTCCCCGCGCCCACGGCGCCTGTCACGCCGGTGACCGTCCCCGCTTCGATCGCCAGCGAGACATCCAGCAGCGCCGGCGTGCGCGCGCCTGGGTAGGCGAACGTCGCCGCGTCGAGCGCCATCCGCGGGCTCACCCGCCCGCCCCCAGGAACTTCCACGCGTACGCCGCCACGACGGCCACCAGCACCGCCAAGCGCACCGCCCGGTCGGCCCTGCTGTCCTCTGGAGGTTCGAGCGCCGTGCGCCGCCCGCGCGCCGTGCCGCCGCGCACGTCGAGCGCGAGCGCCTGCTCGTCCACCTCCGCTAGCGCGCTCAGGACCAGCGGAACCACCAGGGGCCCGAGCGCCCGGAGCCGCGCCAGCGGCGAGCCGCCGAGCCGGAGCCCCCGGCACTGCTGCGCGTCCACGATCTGGCGCACCCGGGCCCGGAGCCGCGGCACCACCGTCAGCGTCGAAACGAGCAGGTAGACGCGGCCGAACGGCACCCCCCGCGCCGTCATCGCCTCGACGAGCCGCGCGGGCGACACGGTGGCCAGCGCCGTGAGGAAGGCGAGGAGGATCGCGGCGAGCCGCCCACCGAAGACCAGCGCCCGCTCCCCACCCGGCACCGAGAACGCCACGGGCCCGAGCATCACGTGGGGCGCGCCCCCCAGGAGCCCGTGCAGGATCGTGAGCAGCACCCAGGTCGGGAGCGCCAGGATCGCCGCGGGACGGAGCACCGTGCCGAGGACGCCGGCCGACGCCGCGAAGAGCGCCGCCGCCGCCACGACGACCCAGACCGCTCCCGGCGCGCTCACCGCGAACGCCATCAGGAGGAGCCCCGTCGCGATCGCCAGGGGCGTGTACGGATGCGCGCGGTGGAGGGCGGACGCCCCGGGGACGTAGCCGATCATCGCGCCAGCATCGGGAACCGCACGGCCATCTGCCGCGGGAGGGAGCGGAGCACCACGGCCACGAGGGCGAAGACGAGGCTCTTGTCGAGCAGATCCGTGGAGTAGCTCGCGGCAGCGACCGCCACCGGGAGCGGCGCACCCAGCGCCCTCAGCACCGTGGTGACGGCGGTGACGCCGCCGGCCGTCGCGCCGCCGAAGAGGTAGTACGAGATCGGCGCGGAGGTGGACGCCGCCACGATGCCGAGGCCGAACCCCGCCGCCACCGCCGTGCCCAACCGGCGGAAGGCGCCGAGGCGCGCGGCGAGCGCCGCGTAGAGGGCGATCACGATCTGCACCACGCCGAACGGCAGCCAGGTGAAGTTCCCGGAGAGGACGGCGTTGAGGACCTGCGATGTGAGCCCCGCCACGATCGCCGCCCGCGGGCCGACGAGCGTGGCCACGAGCACCGTGCCGATCGTGTCGAGGTAGACCGGAAGGAGGAGCGCGGCGGCCACCTGGCCGACCACCAGGTTCACCGCCACGCCGAGCCGGACGACGACGAGGTCGCGGAGCGTCACGCCGTGAACGCTAGAGGTCCCCCGCCCGCCGGGCCAGCGGCTCGGAGCGGAGGACGCCGTAGAGGAACACGTCGGTGGTCGCGCCGTCCTTCGTCGCCCCACCCGGGAGGCACCCCTCCCGGACGTACCCCGCCTTCTCGAGCACCCGCACCGACGCGGGGTTCCAGGCGAAGACACAGGCGTGGAGGCGATCGAGGGGGTGCTCCGCGAAGGCGTGCGCCGTGAGGGCACGTAGCGCCTCCGTCGCGATGCCGCGTCCCCAGACCGCCCTCCCGAGCCAGTACCCGATCTCCGCCGTGCGCTCCTTCGCGCCCTCCCCCAGGGTAAAGCCGATCCCGCCGGCCGCCTCCCCGTCCACCTCGATGGCGAAGTGGGTAGGCGGGTCCTGCTGCTCCACGAAGGCCAGCCACGCTTCGGCGGCGTCGGGGGTGTACGGGTGGGGGAAGCCGTCCCGGAGGTTGCGCCAGACCTCCCGGTCGTCGGCGTGGCGCACGAGCGACGGGGCGTCGGGGCGGCCCCACGGGCGGATGACGCAGTGATGCAGGCGCTGGATCACGGCCTCCAATCTCCCCGCCGCAGCCCCGGGCGCAATGCCGCCGGGTCGCGTGGCCCCGCTTCCACCCCCGGCTTAGCTTCCTTGGATGTCGACCACTCTGCGCACCCTGCTCGCCTGCACGCTCGTCACGCTGGCCGCTGCCGACCTCCCGGCGCAGCAGGCCTCGACGCCGCGCGCCCGCAAGATCCTCGACGACGACCACTACCTCGCCTCCGACGCCCTCGAGGGGCGCTTCCCGGGCACGCCGGGCAACGACTCCGCCGCGGCCTACATCGCCCGCGAGCTGCGGCGCCTCGGCCTGCGCCCCGGCGGCGACGGCGGCACCTTCCTGCAGCACTGGACCATCGGCAACACCTCCGGCACCCGCGCGGCGCACGCCGCCGGCGCGGCCGTCGTGAACGTGGTCGGCATCCTCCCCGGCGCCGACCGCCGGCTCGCCGGGCAGGACATCGTGGTGGGGGCGCATTTCGACCACCTCGGCCGCGGGTCGTTCGGCGATCCCGCCGGCGACACCACGCACCAGATCCACAACGGCGCCGACGACAACGCCTCCGGCACCGCCGCCGTCCTCGAGGTCGCGCGCCTCCTGAAGGCCGCGCGGCATCGCCCGGCACGCAGCATCGTGTTCGTCCTGTTCAATGCCGAAGAAGAGGGCGCCCTGGGCTCCGCGTTCTATGCCGAGCACCCGGCGATCCCGATGGATTCGACGCTCGCGATGGTCAACCTCGACATGGTCGGCCGGATGCGGGACCGCCGCGTCATCGCCCTCGGCGTGCGCAGCGCCACCGAGTGGCAGGCGCTCATCGACTCGGCGAACGCGCCCCTCCACCTCGACATCCGCGCCTCCGGCGACGGCTGGGGCCCCTCCGACCAGGCCGCCTTCTTCGCCCGGAAGCGCCCGGTGATCCACTTCTTCACCGACGTGCACGAGGACTACCACCGCCCCACCGACGACTGGGAGAAGATCAACGCCGACGGCATCGCCGACGTCGCCTCCCTCGCCGCCGACGTGGTGCAGCGCCTCGCGGCGCGGCCGGGGCCGCTGACGTTCGTGGACGCGCCGCCTCCGGCGCCCGTCGCCGCCTCCTCGGGCGCGCGCCCCTCGCTGGGCACGATCCCCGACATGGGGAGCGAGCCGGGCGGCGTCCTCCTCCAGGGTGTGCGCAGCGGCAGCCCCGCCGAGGTGGCCGGGATCCGCGCCGGCGACGTCCTCGTCGGGATGGGCCCGCACACGATCGCGAACCTGCAGGACTTCCAGAACGCGCTCTCGAGCTATCACGCCGGCGACACCGTGGAGGTGCGCGTGCGGCGCGGCACGCAGGTCGTCCCCATCACCGTCGTGCTCGGGGGGCGGTAGGAGCACCGCGGCGCGTGGCGCCGGCCCGGCCGGTGTGAGCGAGCGGACCGGCTCCGTCCGGGGCGCCGGCGTCGAGCTCTTCGCCCGCTGGGTCGGCGATCGCGGCCCCACGGTGGTGGTCTTGCACGGCGGACCGGGCGCGTCCATGGACTACCTGCGGCCGCAATTCGACCGCCTCGCCGCCGACCGCACCCTCCTCTTCTACGACCAGCGGGGCGGCGGCCGCTCCGAGGTGCCGCGCGAGACGCCCCTCGACTGGCGCGCACACGTCGCCGACCTCGAGGCGGTCCTCGCCGGCATCACGCCTCGCCCCACCTGCGTCGCCGGATTCTCGTGGGGCGGCCTTCTCGCCATCCTCCACGCCCTCGAGCACCCCGGGGCCGTCCAGCGGCTCGCCCTCGTCTCGCCCGCGCCCACCTGGGCCGCCGCGCGCGAGGCGTTCGACGCCGAATTCGCGCGGCGCCAGGCCGACCCCCGCATCGCCGCCGCCCGGGCCCAGCTCTCCGCCTCCGGACTCCGGGAGAGGGACCCCGACGCCTTCTGGCGCCGGGCCTTCGAGCTCTCGGTGGCGGGCTACTTCCGCGACCCCTCGCGCGCGACGCAGCTCTCCCCCTTCCGCGTCTCCGCCCGCGCCCAGCAGGCGGTCTGGCACAGCCTGAGCGGGATGGACCTCCGCTCGCGCCTCGGCACGATCACCGCCGAGACCCTGATCCTCCACGGCCGCCACGACCCGGTGCCCCTCGCCGCGTCGGAGCTGCTCGCGGCGAGCGTGCCGCACGCGCGCCTCGTGGTGTTCGAGGACTCGGGCCACACCCTCTACACCGAGGAGACGGAGCGCTTCGTC
>JADGQW010000032.1 GCA_017881505.1 Gemmatimonadales bacterium | reverse complement strand
CGCCATCGAGCAGAACATCCCCTTGTACAGGAAGTTGGGGAAGCTCCACTTCATCGCCTCCTCCACCTCGGGGACCGCCTCGTGGACGACGGCACGCAGGTGGGTGAGGATCGGCCGCGCGAACTCGGCCGAGCGGGCGATGTAGGCGTCGATGCGGGGGTCCTTCTTGCCCACGGATCCTCCCGGGTGGCGTGCGGTGCGGGCGGGCGTGTCGTCCTGCGGAGTAGCCCCAAGGGGAATCGAACCCCTGTTCCTACCTTGAAAGGGTAGTGTCCTGGCCGTTAGACGATGGGGCCACAAAGACGGCCGTCAGCCGTCAGCCATCTGCCGTCCGGAAACAACCGAGAGGTGACGGTGGCGGGTCTCCCCATCCCCCATCACCTCTCATCACTCATCACGTACGATAGCGGTAACGGGATTCGAACCCGTGTCTCAGCCTTGAGAGGGCTACGTCCTAGTCCCCTAGACGATACCGCCGCGACAACAGCCACCAGAAGCCGTACGCCAGGACGCCAAGGGATCGTGGCCCCGTCCCGCGTCGCCTCTCACCTCTTCCTTCCCACCCTCTCACGCTCCGCTTCGCCTCCCAGCAGGCCCGGAGGGAATCGAACCCCCAACCCCCGGTTTTGGAGACCGGTGCTCTACCAATTGAGCTACGGACCTGAGTCACTGCCGCCACATGGGATCCGGCCCGCTCCGCCTCGGCCGCCGGGTCCGTCCCGACTTCTCAAGGGTGGCTGAGGGGAATTGAACCCCCAACCTCCGGAGCCACAGTCCGGCGCTCTAACCGATTGAGCTACAGCCACCACGATCCCGGCCTGGTCTCCGGGGAGCCTTGTAAGCTACCCGGCGCCACGGGGGCGTTCAACCCCGGGCGGGACAGGCACCTAGAGCAGGTCGGCCACCTCGGGGAACCGCCGCACGACGCCCATCGCCACGTCCGGGGCGTCACTCATCAACGTGAACCCCTCGGGCTCGTACCCGGGTCCCATCGTGCAGCCCACGAGGGCATAGGCACCCGACGGCCGGGCGGCGACCCACGAGTCGGCGGGGACGACGTGCACCGGCGCGCTTCCCGGTGCCACCGGGCCGACGCGGGTGCGGGTGAGGATGCGGGCGGCGCCGTCGAGGAGGATGAGATCGATGGGTTCGCCCTCGTAGAAGTGCCACATCTCGTCGGCGTCGAGACGGTGCCATCGGCTCACCTCCCCCTCGCCGAGGAGGAAGAGGATCGTCGTGAGGCCGGCCCGGTCGGCGCCGGCCGCGCCGCTCGCGTCCACCGCCCTGACCCGGCGCGGTGAGCGGAACACTTCGGCGAAGTGGCCCCCTTCCGGGTGCGGCTGGAGGCGCAGGTCGCGGATCAGGTCCTCGGCTCGGGGGTGCATCGCCGCCGCCGTCCTCCCTTCGCGTCTTGGCGTCTGGCTCCTGGTCCCTGCCCCTTGGTGTCTGGCTCCTGGTTCCTGCGTTCAGTGCAGGATCGTCCCGTCCCGCAGGAGGTCGAACCGCGGGATCCGCGCCGGGAACTCCGAGCCGTCGTCGCGCACGAAGGTGTACTCCCCCTCCATCCACCCGCTCGGCGACTTCAGCACGCAGAAGCTCTGGTACTCGTGGACGCCCCCGGGGCCGATCAGGGGCTGCTCGCCGATCACGCCATCCCCCTGCACCTCGGTCTCCTCGCCGACGGAATCGTGGATCGTCCAGCGCCGCGCGAGGAGGCGGGCGGGCTGCGGCCCCACGTTCTCGATGCGCACGAAATACGCGAAGACGTACTGCTCCTCGGTCTCCCGCGAGTGGCGGGGGAGGTACGAGGGCCGGACGGTGATCCGGATGCCCCCGGACTCCCGGTAGTAGAAGGGGAGCTTCATGCTCAGGTCGTCCGCTCGAAGACGGCGAAGCCGTTGCGCAACCAGCGGCTCTTCTTCACTAGGCGGTACCCGGGGTCCTCCCGGAGGCGGTGGAAGTTCTCCCAGTTCTTGAAGCTCCGGATGTCGTCGAGGAGGAGGAAGCGCGCGCCGTAGACCTCCTCCAGCTCCGGCTTGCCGGTGAACTCGGATCCGTCGATGAGGACCGCGTCGAAGGCGGCGAGGCCGTGCTCGGCCTTGATCCGCCGGATGCCGTCGGCGCCGACGCCGTGCTCCGCGAGGTAGGCGAGATCCTGGCGGAGCCACCCGAGCACCTTCTCCAGGCGGACGTTCCGGAGCTTGGAGCGCACCTCGCGATAGAAGCGCGCGACCTCGTCCTCGGACGCGAACGCCTCCGCGGGCACGGAGGAGGTGTTGTAGCAGTGCACGAAAGGATGGCCGCGCCAGCGCTCCACGAGCGCGTGGAACCGCGGGACCGAGACCTCGATACAGTGGAGCTCGGGGCGCCGCGGATTGCGGAGCGCGCCGCGGACCCACGCCTCGGTGCTCCCGTCCCCGCCGGAGGCGCCGATCTCGAGGATGTGACGCACGCCCTCGGCGGCGCCGACCTCCTCGATGGCGCGCGAGAACCGGTCGCGCCGGATCTCGGGGGGGATGATCTGGTCGAGGCCGGAGGGCTTCGGGACCTCGGGCATCGGCGCTACTCCGTCGCGACGCGGCGCGCCGCGGGATCGGGGAAATCGGTGGCGAGGTCCGCGTCCAGCACCTCGGTCTTGATGTCGTTCTTGCCGCGGCGCTTCACCTCGTACATCAGGGCGTCGGCGCGCTGCAGGAGCCCGTCCACCGAGTGGACCGGCCGCATCGCGGTCACGGCCCCGATACAGAAGGTGACGTCCACCTGCTCGCGCGCCATCGCTTCGGCGAGGGCCCCCTGGATCTTCCGCAGCGCCCCGGTGGCGGCGGTGGGCCCGGTCTCGGGGAAGAGCAGACCGAACTCATCCCCCCCGAGCCGCGCGGCGGTGTCCATCTGGCGCACATTGGCGTGGAGCGTCTGCGCGATGATGCGGAGCACCCGGTCGCCGGCGCTGTGCCCGTAGGTGTCGTTGACCATCTTGAAGCCGTCGGCGTCGAGATAGGCGAGGGTGAGCGGCCGTCCATAGCGCTCGGCGCGGGAGACCTCCGCCTCCGCCGCCTCCCGGAAGGCGCGGGCGTTCCGCACGCCGGTCAGGCCGTCCACCCGCGCCAGCTCGTGCTCGCGCTCCAGCGCGTCGGCGAGGGCCCGCAGCGTCCGGCGCAGCGCGAAGAGGGTGAGGGCGAATGCCAGGTAGAGCGCGACACGCAAGAACGCGTTCCAGGCCATCACCACCGCGCCCCCGGGCCCGGCGGCGAGCGCGCGATGCGACACCAGCCAGACGGCGACGCTGACCAGCCCGGCGGCGAGGCCCGCCGTGCGGCTGCCGAACCAGATGACGAGGGAGATGGGCAGGAGGTACAGGGTGGCGAAGCTGAGCCGCACGTCGGTGGAGGCGTCGAGGAAGCCGATCGCGAAGACGAGTACGAAGCCGGCGCCCACCACCAGCGGGCGCGACCGCCCCTCGAACTCCCGCACGGCCCGCAGCACGGTGGTTACGCGCGGGTTGTCGCGCCGTTCCGCCGCCATCGCCTCGATCCACCTCGTGAGCAGGTTTCCCACCAGCGTGCCGGGACCCCCGGCGCGCCCCCTAAAGGCGCAACCGGCGCGGTATAAATGCAAGCCCGGATGCGCCGGGGACCCGCCCGGGGACCAGGGTGCGCGTTGACATCCCCGCCACGAGCGCCGAACGTCCGGGCGGTCGTCACGAGCCCCTTCGCCCGGAGCGCAGCGCGATGCAGACCCGTCCCCTCGGACCCGGCGCCCCCAGCGTCTCCGCCGTCGGCTTCGGTGGCATGCCCCTCTCGATCCGGGGCCGCCCCGATGACGAGGGCACCGCCCTCCGCGTCATCCACGCCGGCCTCGACGCCGGGATGACGCTGGTGGACACCGCGAACGTCTACTGTCTCGACGATACGGACATCGGCCACAACGAGCGGCTGGTGGCGAAGGCGCTGCGGACGTGGGGCGGCCGGTCCGACGCCGTGGTCGTGGCGACGAAGGGGGGCATCACGCGGCCGAAAGGGGAGTGGGGGCTCGACGGCCGCCCCGCGTCCCTCAAGCGGGCCTGCGAGCAGTCCCTCGTCGCGCTCGGCGTGGACTGCATCGCGCTCTACCAGTACCACCGGCCCGACGAGCGCGTGCCGTTCGCGGAGAGCGTGGGGGCGCTCGCCGACCTCCGGCGCGAAGGCAAGATCCGCTGGGTCGGCCTCTCCAACGTGAGCGTCGCCCAGATCCGCGAGGCGGCCGCCATCGTCCCCATCGTGACGGTGCAGAACCGCCTCAGCCCCTTCTTCCGCGAGGCGCTCGAGACGGGCGTGGTGACGCACTGCGCGAAGGAAGGGATCGGCTTCCTCGCCTACAGCCCCGTGGGGGGCGGGCGGCTGAACCAGAAGCTGCCGTCCATCGGGGCGCTGGCGCCGATCGCGGCAGCGCACGCGACGAGCCCGCACGCGATGGTGCTCGCCTGGGTGCTGGCGCAGGGCCCGACGGTGATCGTCATCCCCGGGGCGCGGACCGAGGCGCACGCCACCGACGCGGCGCGGGCGGCGGACCTCGTGCTCACCCGCGCCGAGCTGGACGCGATCACCGCCGCGGCGTTCTCCACGGCCTGAGGCGCCCCCGGCCGCGCGGCTGGCGGGCTCGCGCCCCGCGGCGCACATTGGTGCGACTCCGGCCCGCGCGGCCGGCTCCGGCCCGCCGCGCGACCTCACACCCATCCCGAGGTCGTCCGATGTCCCGCCCCCGCCGTTCGCTGTTCGCCATCGCCGCCTGCGCCCTCGCCCTGGGCGGCTGCTCGAGCCCGGCCCGCCGCTTCCCCGCCCTGGCCGACGAGCTCGTCTACACCACGCTCAGCTTCTCGCCCTCGGGCGCGACGCAGACGGGCCTCCACGCCTGGACCGACCCGAAGACCCGGACGACGTTCGCCTTCGACACGCTCCTCGACGACTTCTCGGCGGCGGCGCTCCAGCGGCAACGGGCGTTCTACGGGGACTTCAAGACGCGGCTCCAGGCACTGAACCGGGACAAGCTCGACCCCCAGACCCAGGCCGACTACGACCTGACGATGAACGCCGTCGAGTTCGCGCTCTTCAGCCTCGAGCGCGAGCGCTTCCCCGAGCGGCGGCCACAGCTCTACGCCGAGAACCTCGGCGGCGCGCTCTTCAGCAACGTGAGCCTCGAGTACGCCGACACCGCGACCCGCGCGGCGCATCTCGCCGCCCGCCTCGCCCAGGTGCCCGCCTACGTCGCGACCGCGCTCGCCAACCTGCACGCCTCGAACGACGTCTACCGCCGCACGGCCGTCGAGGAGATGGCCACCGTCGCGGACGCGATCCGGACTTCGTACGCGGACTTCGTGAAGGGGACGCCCGCCGCCGCGCGGTATGCCGCCGCCCAGCCGGCGGCGCTGGCGGCGCTGGCGCACTTCGCGGCGTTCGTGCGCGACACCCTCCCGGCGAAGGGCACCTTCGACTGGCGCCTCGGCAAGGCGATGTACGACACCAAGTGGCGCTACTACCTCCAGGCCTCCGTCACCCCGGAGGAGATGCTCCGCGCCGCCGAGGACTCGATGCGGGCGATCCGCGCCGAGATGCTGGGCCTGGCGCGGCCCCTCCACGAGCGGTGGTTCCCCGGCCACCGGCACGGCGGCGACGACACCGCCGTCCTCAACGCCGTGGTGGGGGAGGTGCTCGCCCGCATCGGGCAGGACCACACCGACCGCGACTCGATCGTCCAGGACGGCGCGCGGAACATCGCGGCCCTCGAGACGTTCGTCGTGGACCATCGCGTCCTCTCGCAGTCCGACTTCTCGAGGCTCACGGTCATCCCGACGCCGCCGTTCATGCGCGCCAGCTACGGCGTGGGCGGCGCCGTCTTCGCGCCGGCCCTGCAGCCGCACCTGCAGTCGTTCTACTGGGTGACCCCGGTCCCGAAGGAGTGGTCGCGCGCGGACGCGGAGGCGAAGCTGCGGGAGTACAACCGCTACAAGATGCTGACCCTCTCCATCCACGAGGGCGTCCCCGGGCACATCGTGCAGGGGGACTACGCCAACCGCGTCACGCCCGAGTGGCGGCGGCTCCTCCGGGTCCTCTTCGGCGCGGGCACCTACATCGAGGGGTGGGCGGTCTACTCCGAGGAGATGATGACGGCCCTCGGGATGGACGGGGGCGACGCCGTGAACGCGCGCCTCACGGCCCTCAAGGCGGCGCTGCGGGTGTACGCGAACGTCATCGTGGACAACCGCCTCCACACCCAGGGGTGGAACGGCGACAGCGCGGTGGCGATGATGGTCCGCGACGCCTTCCAGGAGCGGCCGGAGGCGACGGCGAAGCTCCTGCGGGCGCAGCTCGAGTACGTGCAGATGAACCTGTACGCCGTGGGCTGGCGCGAGTGGTCGGACCTGCGGCGCGAGGCGGAGCGGCGGGAAGGGAAGGACTTCAACCTCTGCCGGTTCCACGACACCGTGCTCTCGTACGGGCCCATCCCGGTGCCGGTCGTGCGGCGGCTCTACCTCGACCACGTCGCGCCGACGGCGGCGATGCCGGTGTCGCGCTGCGGGCCTTTACAGTGACCAGGGGCCAGACGCCAAGACGCTAAGGAACCGACGGACGGATGTCGGTAGACAGGACGCCCAGGGAAGCGAGACCGCATTCCCTGGGCGTCTTGGCGTCTGGTGACTTGTCCCTGACCTTGGCGTCAGGCTCCTGGCCCCTGGCTCCTAGCTGTTATACGCCTTCCACGCCTCCAAGTACGTCCCGACGTCCTCGACGAAGCCCCGGAAGCGCGGCTGCCAGCCGAGGGTCCAGATGGCCTTGCGCGGGTTGATGCGCTGCTCGAGGGCGAGCGCCTCCGCCAGGGAGCCCATCGTCTTCTCCGCCTCCGCGACCGGGACCCAGCGGATCGTGCCGGCGTAGCCCGCCGCCTGCGCCGCCGCCGCCGTCATCTCCCGGATCGTGGTCTGGGAGGGGTCGGCGAGGTTGAACGCCTCGCCGCCCAGCCCCGGCTTCTCGGCGGCGCGCACGTACGCGTCGGCCACGTCCCAGACGTGCACCATCGCCCAGCGGTTCCAGCCGGTGCCCACCACCTCGAAAGGCCGCTTCCCCGTGGCGCCGGCGAACCACCGCCCCGTAAGTCCCCCCTGCTTCCCGTAAACGCAGCCCGGCCGGATGACGAGGCCGCGGACGCGAGCGGAGCCGAGCACGAGCTCCTCGTGGGCGATCCGCCACGCGGCCGCCTGCGCCGGATTGAGGGGCGAGCTCTCGTCCACCATCCGGTCGGCGGTGTCGCCGTACACCCAGACGCCGCTCGTGTAGATGAGGACGCGGTCCTTCCGGCCCTCGCCGCCCGCGGCGAGGAGCGTGTCCACCGCGGTGCGGTCGGGGCCGACGATGCCGCCCCAGCCGTCGTGCGCGGCGTGCACGAGCACCTGGCAGCGCGCCGCCGCCTCCGCGTAGGTCTCCGGCCGGCCCATGTCCCCGAGGACGGTGTGGATCTCATGGCGGACCAGGTAGTTCACCTTCTCCGGCTTGCGGACCAGGCCCCACACCTCGTGCCCCGAGCGCCGGAAGGCGAGCGCGACGTTGAAGCCGATGTAGCCGGTCACGCCGGTGATGAACACCCGCATCGCTGCCTCCCCTTCCCGAGGGTGCGCGCCGCACGCACCGCGCCGTCGAATCTACTCACCGCCGCCGCCAGTCCCCAACCGCGGCCACGCCGGCCGCGTGGATTCCGGAGTCCGCGTCCGGCGGCTATGTTGGTGCCACGCCACGCCATCGGCGACCCCGGAGGAACCCATGTCGATCCCTCGCTCCCTCGCGCTCGTCGCCGCCGCGCTGCTGGCGGCCGGTTGCGCGAAGCGGGAGGTCCCGGCCGCGGCCGCGGCCTCCGACTCCCTGCCCCGGATCGTGCTCGAGACCTCGCTGGGACGCATGGTCCTCGAGCTCGACCGCCTCAAGGCGCCGCACACCGTCGAGAACATCCTCCGCCACGTCCAGGCGAAGTTCTACGACGGCCTCGTCTGGCACCGCGTGGAGCACAACTTCGTCATCCAGACGGGGATGATGACCCCCGACTTCATGGTCCGCACCTCGTCGGTGCCGCCCGTGGCCATCGAGTCGAAGAACGGGCTCTCGAACGTGAAGTACTCCGTCGGCCTCGCGCGGGGGAACGACCGGAACAGCGGCACGGTGCAGTTCTATATCAACCTGAAGGACAACCCGTCGCTCGACTTCAAGACCGAGACCGCGCAGGGGTGGGGATACACCGTCTTCGGCAAGGTGGTGGAGGGCCAGGCCGTCGTGGACCGCATCGGCCAGGTGCCCGTGGGCCGGAGCCACGGGGACGACAACGTGCCGCTGCAGCCCGTGATCGTGACCCGGGCCTTCGTCCAGCAGAAGCCGCCCGTGGAGTGAGCCCCCGACCGCCAGGAGCCCCTCGCCGCTGCCACGAAGCGGCTGCCCGTACGGCCGGCGTGAACTAGGCGGGCTCTTCCCGGTGGATGTGGTGCACGCTGCGCTGCGCGGTGGGCATCACGATGACGTCGGTCAGGGTGACGTGCTCCGGCGCGTTCACCACGTACGACACGACCTCCGCCACGTCGTCGGGGGAAAGGGGCCGGAAGCCCTGGTAGAGGGTGTCCACCCGCGCCTCGTCCCCCGCGTACCGCACGCTGGCGAACTCCGACCGCACGTGCCCCGGATCCACGCTCGACACCCGCAGCGGCGTGCCGAGCAGGTCCACGCTCATCCCCTCGCTGAGCGCCTTCACGGCGAACTTCGACGCGTTGTAGACGTTCCCCATCGGATAGACCTGGTGTCCCGCGATGCTCCCGATGTTCACGATGTGCCCGCGCCCCGCGCGCACCATGTGGGGGATCACCGCGCGGGAGACGTAGAGCAGGCCCTTGAGGTTGGTGTCAATCATCCGGTCCCAGTCGTCGGGGTCCCCCTCGTGGAGCTTGGCGAGCCCCGCTGCGAGGCCGGCGTTGTTGACGAGGATGTCGGGCACCACGCCCGCTGCCACCAGAGCGGCGGCGGCGCGCTCGACCGCGGCGCGGTCGCGCACGTCCACCGCGGCGGTGGAGACCCGGGTGCCGTGGGCCTTCTCCAGCTCGGCCGCGAGGGCCTCGAGCCGGTCCGCGCGCCGCGCCCAGAGCGCTAGGTGCGCGCCGTCCGCCGCGAGGCGGCGCGCGCACGCGGCGCCGATGCCGGAACTGGCCCCCGTGACCAGCGCGAACTTCCCTGCGATGCGACTCATGCTCGAAAGATACACGTTCTCAACCGGTGCGCGGGAGCGCGCCGCGGCGCCTCGCGGAGCGCCGGGGAAACGGTATCTTCTCCCGCCGTGCCCGCGGTGCGTCCCTCGCGCCGCCCCGCTGTGCCACCGGAGGTCTTCCGATGATCCGCCGCCGTGCCCTCGTCCTCGCGTTCCTTGCCGCGCTCCCCCTCGGAGCCCTCGCGGCGCAGCAGGCGCCCGCGCGCCACCCGATCACCCACGAGGACGTCTGGCTCGCGAAGCGCCTCGCCGGGCTCGCCGTGAGTCCCGACGGCCACTGGGCCGTCTTCTCCGTGACGGAGCCCGCGTACGACGAGACGCGGACGGTGAGCGACCTCTGGCTCGTGCCGACCGACGGCAGCGCCGAGCCGCGGCGCCTCACCAACACGCGCGCCGGCGAGAGCGGCGCGGCGTGGAGCCCGGACGGCACGCGCCTCGCCTTCTCAGCGCGTCGCGAGCAGGACACGGTGCCGCAGATCTACGTCCTCGACCTCGCCACCGGCGGCGAGGCGCAGCGCGTCACGTCCCTCGCCACCGGCGCGGGCGCGCCGCGGTGGCGGCCCGACGGCCGCGCGTTCCTCTTCACCAGCGAGGTCTACCCCGGCGCCGCCTCGGACTCGGCGAACCGCGCCATCGCCGCCGAGCGGCGGGGCCGGAAGTACAACGTGCGCACCTACGACGGCTTCCCGATCCGCAACTTCGACGTCTGGATCGGGGAGCGCCGCCCGTCGCTGTTCGTCCAGACGCTCGAGCCCGGGGCGCGGCCGCGCGACCTCCTGAGCGCGACCGCGCTCGCGGCGACCGCGGGCTTCGGCCTCGGCGGCGGCGCCACGTGGACCCCCGATGGATCGGGCGTCGTCTTCTCGGCGGCCCTCAACCGCGACCAGTCGGCCTACGCCGACGTCGTCAGCACGCTCTACCTCGTGAGCGCGGCGGGGGGCGAGGAGCCGCGCCGCCTCACCGCCGACAGCGCCGACTACAACAGCCCCGAGTTCGGGCCCGACAACGCAACCCTCTTCGCCCGGATGACCCCCAACAACGGCCGCATCTACAACAGCGCGCGGCTGGTGGCGTGGCCGTGGCCCGCGATGAACGCGAGCCGGGTGGTCACCGGCGGAGCCGACCGCTCCGTCGGCGCGACCGCGTTCGCCGCCGACGGCCGCACGGTCTTCTTCTCGGCGGAAGAGGGGAGCCACGTGAAGGTCTTCCGCGTCGCGACGGCCGGTGGCCCCGCGTCGGAGATCGGCCAGCTCACCAGCGGCACCTTCTCCACCTTCGACGTCGGGGGGACGGCGTCCGCCCCCGTCCTGGCGGGCATCTGGGAGAGCGCGGTGAACCCGCCCGAGGTGGTGCGCGTGGATCCCGCGAGCGGCCAGCGCACCCTCCTCTCGCGCTTCAACGTGGAGCGCGCGACGCGCATCGACTGGCAGCCGGTGCGGGAGTTCACCTTCCGTTCCAGCCGCGGCAAGCAGATCCACAGCATGCTGGTGGTACCGCCGGCGTTCGACTCCACGCGGAGCTACCCGCTCTTCGTCGTCATCCACGGGGGCCCCGCGTCCGACTGGCTCGACCAGTTCGTGCTGCGCTGGAACTATCACCTCCTCGGCGCCCCCGGGTACGTCGTCCTCCTCACCGACTACACCGGCTCGACGGGCTACGGCGAGCGCTTCGCGCAGGAGATCCAGGGCGACCCGCTGATGGGGCCCGGGCAGGAGATCGTCGAGGCGGCCGACGAGGCGATCCGGCGCTACCGGTTCATCGACGCGACGAAGCAGGTGGCGGGGGGCGCCAGCTACGGCGGGCACCTCTCCGCGTGGCTGGAGGCGACGACCACGCGGTTCCGCGCCCTGATCGACCACGCCGGGCTCGTCAACCTCGAGAGCCAGTGGGGGACCAGCGACGGCATCTACGGGCGCGAGCGGACGATGGGCGGCCCGCACTGGTCGAAGGACCCGCGGGTGCAGGCGCTGTGGCGCGACCAGAACCCGATCAAGCGCGCCGACGCCATGCGCACCCCGATGCTGCTGAGCGACGGCGAGCGGGACTTCCGCGTGCCGCTCAACAACACCCTCGAGTTCTGGAGCGTCCTCCAGCGCCAGCGGGTGCCGAGCCGGCTCCTGGTGTGGCCCGACGAGAACCACTGGATCATGCGCGGCGAGGACAGCCGACACTTCTACGAGGAAGTGCACGCCTGGATCGCGCGGTGGCTGAACGCGCCGCCTCCGGCCGCGGCGGCGGCACGGTGAGCGCCGCGAGGGCGGAGGCGGTGGTGTGAGGCGCGGGAAGGGCCGATGGCAGCGCTGATGCGGGGGCGGTGGCTCCCGCTCCTCGCCGGCGTCCTCCTCGCGGGGGCGCCGCCGCGGCTCCTCGCGCAGCGGGAGATCACGGTGCCGGTGGGAGCCACGCTCCCCATCCGGTTCCTGCGCGGCCTCACCAGCGGGAAGGACCTACAGGGCGAGCCCGTCGTCGTGCAGACGCTGGCGGCGCTCGCGGTGGACAGCTGCGTGGTGGTCCCGCCCTTCGTCAGCGTCCTCGGCCGCGTGGCGTTCTCGCGGGGCGCCGGGCGCGGCGGGCGCCCCGGTGCGCTCGAGGTCCGGTTCCAGGAGCTCGCCATCGGGCGCGACGAGCGTCTCCCGCTGGACGCCGTCCTCGACTCGCTGGAGTATGCCCTCCCGCGCGACGTCCTCGACTCCGGGCTGGTGATGGGCGGCCGACGCGCGCGTGCCGGGCGGACGGTGCTCCCCCTCGCGGCGACGGCGGTCGCCGCGGCGACGGAGGTGCTCGCCATCCCCGTGGCGCTCCTCGCCGGGCTCGAGCTGCTGCGCCGCGGGCCGACGGTGCGCATCGTGGCCGGGGAAGTGGGGCGGCTGCGCCTCCTCGTCCCGCTGACGGTGCGCCGGGCCTGCACGCGCATCGAGGACCACCGCAGCCTCACCACAGTCCCCACCCTGCCGCGATTCGTCCCGCAGGCGGAGAACCGGAAGGGGACGCGCCCCGGCGACCCCATCAACATGATCCTCCTCGGCTCCGGCCCCGAGCTGGAGGCGGCGTTCGAGGCCGCGGGGTGGCAGCCCGCCACGCGCGGCACCGCAGGATCCCTGGCGCGCGAGATCACCGCGATGCTCCTCGGCCGCCAGGCGTACGAGGCGCCCGTGAGCACCGAGTATTTCGAAGGGCGCCCGCAGGACGCGACGTGGCAGCTCCAAGGCCCCAACGCGCGGATCCGCCACCACGTGCGCTTCTGGCTCCTCGACAGCCTCGCGGGGATCTGGGTCGGGGCGGCGATCAAGGACATCGGCGTCCTGGTGCGCCCGTTCCGGGGCACGGCCACCCACCGCGTGGATCCCGACGCCGACGCCGAGCGCGACTTCACCGTGAGCGCCCTCGAGGCCGCTGGCTGCGCGCGCCTGCTCGACTACATGCCCCTTCCCGGAGCCATCCGCAGCGGGAGCGACCTCTCGCGCCAGCCCTTCTTCACCGACGGGCGGGCGGCCGTGGTGCGCCTGCGCCGCTGCGACGGATCCGCGCCGGGGAGCGCCAGCGGCGCCGACGTCCAGACCCAAGGCACCGCGCCCCCGCCGCGCTGACCGGAGGGGACGCATCCGCGCCCCTCGCGGCGTGCGGCCGCGCGGCGCATCTTCTCCCCCGTCCACCCGAGGCCACCGTCCGCCGGAGGACCTTCCCGATGTCCGCCTTCCGCTGGTCCGTCGTCCCCGTCCTGGCCCTCCTCGCCGCCGCTCCCGCCGCGGCCCAGCGCCCCACCCGGCCCGCCCCCGCGCGCGCAACGCCGGCGAACGCGGCCCTCCGCGCCCGCCTCGAGGGCCTCAAGGCCGAGGTGGCCCGCGAGATCGAGGCGCGCCAGCCGCTCACGGCGCGCATCATCGACCAGCTCTACAGTTACGGCGAGCTGGGCTTCCAGGAGTTCCAGTCGTCGCGCCTGCTCGTCGGCCTGCTGCGCGACAGCGGCTTCACGGTCGAGGAGCGGTTCGACAGCATCCCCACGGCGTTCGTCGCTTCGTGGGGGAGCGGGAAGCCGGTGATCTCCCTCGGCTCCGACTTCGATGGCCTGCCGGCCACGTCGCAGTGGCCCGGCATCGCCTGCCAGGACCCGATGGTCGAGAACGGTCCGGGCCACGGCGAGGGCCACAACTCGGGGCTCGCCCTCGACCTCGCGGCCGCCTTCGCCGTCCGGGCGGTGATGCAGCGCGAGCACATCCCCGGCACCATCCGGATCTGGCCCGGCGTCGCCGAGGAGATCGTCGGCGCCAAGGCGTTCTACGTGCGCGACGGGATGTTCCGCGACGTGGACCTGGTGCTCTTCGCGCACGTCGGGCAGGGGCTCGGCACCTCCTGGGGGGACCAGGACGCGACCGGCATCGTCTCGGTGCTCTACTCCTTCGAGGGGCAGAGCGCCCACGCCGCCGGCGCGCCGTGGCGGGGCCGCAGCGCCCTCGACGCCGTCGAGCTGATGGACGTGGGCTGGAACTTCCGCCGCGAGCACCTCCGCCTGCAGCAGCGCTCCCATTACGTGATCACCGACGGAGGCGACCAGCCCAACGTCGTCCCGCCGCACGCCACCGTCTGGTACTACCTGCGGGAGATGGACTACCCGCACATCCAGGAGATGATCGCGATCGCCGACTCGATCGCGCGCGGGGCGGCGATGATGACGGGTACCCGCCTCGCCTCCACGCGGATCATCGGCGCCGCGTGGCCGCAGCACTTCAACCGCGTGATCGCCGAGACGATGCAGGCGAACATCGAGCGCGTGGGATTACCCGCGTGGACCGATGACGACCAGCGGCTGGCCCGCGCGGTGCAGCGGCTGGTGGGCGCCCCCGACAGCGGCCTGGCGCGGCGGGTGGACAGTCTGCGGGCGCCGCGCCGGGTGGAGGATTTCCGCGGCGGCGGCTCCGACGACATCGGCGACGTGTCCTGGGCGGTGCCCACGGTGACGCTCCGGTACCCCTCGAACGTCCCGGGGCTCCCGGGCCACAACTGGTCCAACGGCATCGCGATGGCGACGCCGCTGGCGCACAAGGGCGCGACGGCGGGCGCGAAGGTACTGGCGATGACGATGCTGGACTTCCTGCTGACGCCCGCGCTGGTGGACTCGGCGTGGGGCTACTACCGGAACGTGCAGACCAGGACCGTGCACTACCAGCCGCTGCTCCGCCCCCAGGACCGCCCGGCCACGTGGATGAACGCCGAGACGATGGCGCGCTTCCGGCCGCAGCAGCAGCGCTGGTACTACGATCCGGCGCGCTTCCCGAGCTACCTCGCGCAGCTCGGCATCACCTACCCGACCATCCCGGCGGCGGGCGCGGGGTGTCCGATTCCGGCAGCCGCCCAGAGACCGTAGGGCCTGAAGGGAACGGCGCGGACGACGTGAGGAAGGTGAGCGGTGAGGGGTAAGACGTGAGGGGAGACGCGGCCCGGTCTCCCCTCACTTCTCACCTTTGACCTCTCACCTCCCTCACCGTGTCTTCTACCGCAGCATCCCCAGCTGCCACATCACGAACTGCCACCGCGTCGCCCCGTCCTCCACGAGCTTGGCCACGGGCAACCCGCCGGAGTGCCCCGCTTCCGTATCGTACTTGAGGAGGATCGGCCGCTCGGCCACGCTCGCCGAGGTCGCGGCCTGGACGAGCGCCGTCATCTTGCGGGCGTGCAGGGGCGCCACCCGCGTGTCGCCGTCCCCCGTCTCGAAGAGCACGGCCGGATAGCGGGTGCCAGGGTGCACGTTCTGGTACGGGGAGTACGCCCGCAGGTACCGGAACTGCGCCGAGTCGGTGGCGGCGCCGTACTCCGACACCCAGAAGCGCCCGAGGAGGAATCGCTCGTAGCGGAGCATGTCGAGGAGCGGCACCTGGCAGTCCACGACCCGGAAGAGATCGGGGCGCTGGGTCAGGGCCGCGCCGACCAGCAGGCCGCCGTTGCTGCCCCCCGCGATCGCGAGGCGGTCGGGGGTGGTGTAGTGGTTGGCGACCAGCCACTCCGCCGCGGCGATGAAGTCGTCGAAGACGTTCTGCTTCCGGCCGAACATCCCGGCCTGGTGCCACGCCTCCCCGAATTCGCCGCCGCCGCGGAGGTTCGGCACCGCCAGGACGCCGCCCCGCTCCAGGAAGAGCGCGTACGGCGCCGAGAAGCCCGGCGTCGAGCTGATGTTGAACCCGCCGTAGGCGGTGAGGAAGACGGGATGCGTGCCGTCGAGCGCGAGGCCCTTCCGGTGCGCGAGGAACATCGGCACGCGCGTGCCGTCCTTCGAGGTGTACCAGACCTGCTTCACCTCGTAGCCGCTGCCGTCGAAGGGCACGTTCTGCCGCCAGAAGACGGCGCGGACGTTCCGCGCCACGGAGTAGCGGTAGTACGTGACCGGAGCGTTGTACGAGGCGAAGGAGAAGAACCCCTCGTCCCGGTCCCAGTCGCCGCCGAGGCCGCTCAGGCTGCCGACGCCGGGGGACGCGATGTCCCGGTAATGGCGCCCCGCGAGGTCGAAACCCTTCACCACGGCCAGCACGCTGTCGAGGTAGTGGATCCACAGCTTGCCGCCGACCAGCGAGAACCCGTCCATCGGCAGCGGACCCTCCGGCACGATCTCGCGCCACTGCTCGCGGCGCGGCGCGGCCGGGGTGGCGACGAACACGTGACCGCGCGGCGCGTCCTGGTCGGTCTGGATCACGATGCGGTCGCCGGCGAAGTCGGCGCTGAAGTTCCGGTCGGTGCCGGTCACCATCGGGACCGGCGCCGTCTTCGCCACCGCGTCCATCAGATAGAGGTCGTTCCCGCCCGAGGTGCCGCGGCTCACGTAGATCAGGAGCCAGCGGCCGTCCCGGGAGAGGTTGGCACCCAGGCCGATCTCGCTGCCGAGGCCCTCGCCGTAGAGGAGCTGCTCGGCCGCGCCGGCGCCGAAGGGGCGCCAGTAGAGGCGCGGGCCCTGCGGCGTCTGGCGGGTGAAGAAGAAGCCGCGCTTGTCGGGGGCGATCTGCACGCTCCCGTTGCGCGCCTTGGGGAGCATGTCGGGGAGGGAGCGGCGGCGCAGCACGTCGTAGAAGCGGACGACCGCCTCGTCCTCGCCGCCGCGGCGCACGAAGTACGCGAGGAGGGTGCCGTCGTCGGCGATATCCATGAGCCCGGTGCTGATCGGCACCTCGCCGGCGGTGACGTTGGGGTCGATGATCGGCACCTCGGGCCCCGCCGCTCCCTGGCGCATGAAGAGGACCGAGTAGTCCTGGTCGGCGGCGCGCTTGCTGTAGAAGTAGCGGCCCCCGCGCACCGTGGGGGTGCCCTGCACGTCCACCATCATCAGCTCGCGGAGGCGCGCCGCGAGGGCGTCACGCCCCGGCACGCCCGCCATCGTCTGCTCGCGGAAGCGGTTCTGCGCGGTGATCCAGGCACGGGTCTCGGGAGCCTGCTGGTCCTCGAGCCAGCGGTAGTCGTCGGTGATAGCGACGCCGTGGAGGGTGTCGGTCACCGGCTGGACGCGGGATTCGGGGTAGCGGGCCTGCGCCGTGGCGCTCGCCGCGGTGAGGGCGAGGATGGCGGTCGCGAGCAGCATCGAACGGCGAAGCATCACGGACACTCCCGGGAAGGGGCGACCTACGTTGCACCGCCGCGCGTGCGCGCGCCAGCCGGGCTCGAGCACCCTCCCGCCGCCTCCCCTTGACCGGAGCGGCACCCCGCGGCGAGCGTTCGCCCTTCACACTCTCGTCAACCGAACGCCGCGCGGCTCCCGGGACCCACCGGGCCGCCGCGCCGCTGCGTCCCGCGCCATCCCCCGGAGGTCGGGCATGACCGACTCGATGCGCCTCGACACGCTCCTCGACGAGCAGCGGCAGTTCCCGCCGTCCGAGGCCTTCCGCGCCGCGGCCCACGCGGGCTCCGAGGCCGTCTACGTGGAGGGGGCCGCCGACCGGGAGGCGTACTGGGCGTCCTGGGCGCGGCAGCTGGAGTGGTACCGCGGCTGGGACGCGGTGCTGCGCTGGGACCCGCCGCACGCGCAGTGGTTCGCGGGCGGCCAGCTCAACGCGTCGGTCAACTGCCTCGACCGGCACGTGCGGACCAGCCGCCGCAACAAGGCCGCGCTGATCTGGGAGGGGGAGCCGGGGGACCGGCGGACCCTTACCTACCACGACCTGCACCGTGACGTCAACAAGTTCGCGAACGTCCTCAAGGGCCTCGGCGTCACGCGCGGCGACCGGGTGGCGATCTACATGCCCCTCATCCCCGAGGTGGTGATCGCGATGCTCGCCTGCGCCCGTATCGGCGCCGTGCACTCGGTGGTGTTCGGCGGCTTCTCGGCCGAGGCGCTGCGGGAGCGTATCATCGACGCGGGGGCGGTCGCGCTCATCACCGCCGACGGCGGCTACCGCCGCGGCCAGGTGATCCCCCTCAAGCGCGCCGCGGACGAGGCGCTCGAAGGATGCCCGAGCATCCGTCACGTGGTGGTGGTGCAGCGCCTGCAGCTCGCGGCGTCGGGAGGCGACGAGGCGTTCGTCCGCATGAAGGAGGGGCGGGACCACTGGTGGCACCGGCTGATGCAGGACGCCGCCGGGTGGTGCGAGCCCGAGCGGATGGAGGCGGAGGACCTGCTCTTCATCCTCTACACGAGCGGCACGACAGGGAAACCGAAGGGGGTCGTCCACACCACCGGCGGCTACCTCACGCAGGTCTTGGCCACGACCAAGCTCGTCTTCGACCTCAAGGACGACGACGTCTTCTGGTGCACCGCGGACGTCGGCTGGGTCACCGGGCACTCCTACGTGGTCTACGGCCCCCTCGCCCTCGGCGCGACGCAGGTGATGTACGAGGGCGCCCCCGACTGGCCGGAGAAGGACCGCTTCTGGGAGTTGGTGGAGCGCTACGGGGTGACGGTCTTCTACACGGCGCCGACGGCGATTCGCGCCTTCATGAAGTGGGGCCACCAGCACGCGGCGAAGCACGACCTCGCCTCGCTGCGCCTCCTCGGGACGGTGGGGGAGCCGATCAACCCCGAGGCGTGGATGTGGTACCACCGCTTCATCGGCGGGGAACGCTGCCCGATCGTGGACACGTGGTGGCAGACGGAGACCGGGGGGATCATGATCACACCCCTGCCCGG
>JADGQW010000172.1 GCA_017881505.1 Gemmatimonadales bacterium | reverse complement strand
CCGCGGTGGTTCGGGAAGTTCAACTGGTTCGGCGGCTTCTCGCGCGGCGACCGGTTCCCCGTGTACCGGGTCGCCGACGGCGGGTTCGGCGTGCTGATCTGCTACGAGTCCATCTTCGAGGACCTCGCCCGCGGCTACCGCCGCGCCGGCGCCGACTTCCTCGTGAACATCACGAACGACGGGTGGTTCGGCAGCACGGTCGGCCCGTACCAGCACGCGGCGCACCTCGTCATGCGCGCCATCGAGACCCGGATGGGCGTCGCGCGCGCCGCCAACACCGGCGTCTCCGAGTTCGTGGACCCCCTGGGCCGGACCCACCTCGCCTCGCCCCTCGAGGTCGAGCGGACGGTGACAGGCCCGGTGATGACCTCCTCGGTCCGGACCCTGTACGTCCGGTGGGGTGACTGGGTGGGCGCGCTCTCCCTTGCGGGGACCGCCGCCCTCCTCGTTGCCGCCTACCTCCGCAGACGCCCGCAAGGAGTCGTGTGATGAAGCGCCTCGCCCTCGCCGCCCTCGCCGTCGCGCTGGCCGCAGCGCCCGCTCTCGCGCAGCACCCCTTCGCGTCCGGGGGCGCGTACGATCCGGCGGTCCCGACCCCGCGATCCGTCCTCGGCTACGAGGTGGGGGACGCGTTCACGCCGCACGGGCTCCTGGCGCGGTACCTCGACCGGCTGGCGGCGACGAGCCGGCGCATCCGGGTGGACACGATCGGGCGGAGCGTCGAGGGGCGCGAGATGTTCCTCGTGGTGGCGACGAGCGAGGCGAACCAGGCACGCCTGGCGCAGATCCGCGCCGACGCGGCGCGCCTCGCCGATCCCCGGGGCGCGAGCGCGGCGGACCTCGCGGCGGCCGCGACGCGCCTCCCGGCGATCACCTACCTCGGCTTCACGGTGCACGGCGGCGAGGCATCGGGGATGGAGGCCGCCATCGCCCTCGCCTACCAGCTCGCCGCGGGGCGGGACGCCGAGACGCAGCTCGTGCTCGACAGCAGCGTCGTGCTGATCGAGCCGGTCGAGAACCCCGACGGCCACGAGCGCCACGTCCAGGACTGGCTCCGCAACCGCGGCGCCCAGGACATCCCCACCACGCCGGGGGCGATGATCCACCAGGGGAGCTGGCCGGGGCCGAGGGGGAGCCACTACGGCTTCGACCTCAACCGCGACTGGTTCGTCCTCTCGCACCCCGAGACCCGCGCCCGCGTGGCGGCGTTCCTGCGCTGGTGGCCGCAGGTGCTGGTGGACCTGCACGAGATGGGCTCGAACTCGACATACTATTTCGCGCCGCCGATGGATCCGGTGAACAAGAACGTGTCGCCGATCGTCGCGCGGTGGTGGGACATCTTCGCGGCGGCGAACGCGGCCGCCTTCGACGCGCACGGCTGGTCGTTCTACCGCCACGAGAGCTTCGACGCCTTCTATCCCGGGTACGGCGACTCCTGGCCGGTGGGGGCGGGGGCGGTGGGGATGACGTACGAGGTGTCCTCGAGCGCCGGCGGCGCCATCCGCCGCGAGGACGGCACGATCCTGACGCTGCACGACGCGGCGTGGCGGCACTACACGGCGGCGTACGCCACCGCGCTCACCGCGGCGCGCCGCGCGCGGGAGCGGGTCCGCGACTTCCTCGCGTTCCGGCAGGGAGCGATCGCCGAAGGGGAGCGGAGCCCGATGCGCGCTGTCGTGATCGAGCGCGACGACCAGGGACGGGCCGACTCCCTCGCCGCCCGCCTCCAGATGAACGGTGTCGCGGTGCAGCGGCTCCGCACCGCGGCCGACGCCCGTGACGCCACCGAGTACGGTGAGATCGCCGTGCGGGCAGTGCGGTTCCCGGCGGGCGCATACGTCGTGGACCTCGCCCAGCCGCAGGGGAAGCTCGCGCGGATGCTCCTCGAGCCGGAGGCGATCCTCGACTCGACGTTCATCCAGCAGGAGCTGGAGCACCGGCGCACCGGGCAGCCCGACCGGTTCTACGACGTCACCGCGTGGTCGCTCCCGTGCGTCTTCCGGGTGCGGGCCTGGTGGACGCATGCCCTGCCGGGCCCCCTCGACGACGCGGCCGTCACGACGGGCCAACCGCCGGCGGCGCCCGCCGACGCGCGGTACGCCTACGCCTTCGCACCGGGGAGCGAGGCGTCCATCCGCCTCCTCTCCGACCTCCTCGCGGACAGCGTGCGGGTGTGGTTCGCCCCGCGCGCCTTCACGCAGGGCGGCCAGGCGTTCCCGGGGGGCGCGTACGTCGTGCGCGTTGCCGCGAACGGCCCCGGCTTCCACGACGCGGTGCGTCGCGCCGCCGCGGCGGCGGGGGCGCGCGTCTACGCCCTCGCTTCGGCGCTCGCCGACAGCGGCACCGACCTCGGCAGCAACACCGTCTTCTTCGTGCACCCGCCGCGCGTCGCCCTGCTCGGCGGATCGCCCGTCTCCGGCGGCGCGTACGGCGAGGCGTGGTACGCCTTCGACCAGCGGCTCCACTACCCCGTCACCACGGTGAACGTGGCGTCGCTCGAGGGCATCCGGCTGGCCGAGTTCGACGTGGTGGTGCTCCCGTCCGTCTCGGCGGGGTCCCTGGACCGCGTGCTCGGCGAGGGGGGCCGCACCCGGCTGGCCGAGTGGGTCCGCGCGGGCGGCACGCTCATCACCCTCGACGTGGCGACGGGGTGGCTGGCGGGGGAGAAGCTGGGCCTGGCGCGCCTGCGGGCCCGCCGCGACACCACCCGTGCGGACAGCACTGCCGGCGCGCCCCTCCCGGCGTCCGTGCCGGGGGCGATCGTGCGGGTCACCGGGGACACGTTGTCGCCCCTGCTCGCCGGCGTGCGGCCGACGGAGCTGCCGGTGCTGTTCAACTCCGACCGGGTGTACACGGTGCCGAGGGACATCAGTGCCGGCGAGGCGGTGCTCCTCTACGCGCCGCTGGCGCGCCTGCGCATGGCGGGGTATCTCTGGCCCGAGGTGCCGGCGCGCCTCGCCGGGTCGGTCTATCTGTGGACGGAGAGCGCGGGGCACGGGCGCGTGATCGGCTTCGCCGGCGACCCGCTCTTCCGGGACATGTGGCGGGGGCTCCTGCCCATCTTCGCGAACGCCGTCTTCCTCGGACCGAGCATGTGAGCCGGAGCATCCGCGTGGTGGGGCAGGGCGTGGCGTGACGGCCGTGCGCGGCGGGACGCGGGTCGGCATCGACGTGGGCGGGACGTTCACCGACCTCGTCGTGCTGAGCGACCGCGGCGTGCGGGTGGTGAAGGTGCCGAGCACGCCGCACGCGCCGGAGCAGGGGTTGTGGGACGCGTACGAGGCCGCCGAGCTGGCGGCGGCGCCGCAGGTGCTGGTGCACGGCACGACGGTCGCGACGAACGCGCTCCTGGAGCGGAAGGGGGCGCGAGCGGTCCTCCTCGTGACCGCCGGCTTCGAGGACCTCCTGGAGCTCCGGCGGCAGGACCGCGCGGGGCTGTACGACCTGGCGCGACACCATCCGCCGCCGCTGGTGCCGCGAGAGCGGATCGTCGGCGTGCCGGAGCGGATGGGGCCCGGCGGACCGATCGTCCCGCTCACGCCCGCGGCCGTGGCCGGGACCATCGCGGCCGTGCGCGCCCTCGCGCCCGAGGCGATCGGCCTCTCCCTCCTCTTCGGCTTCCTCCACCCCGACCACGAGCGCGCCCTCGCCGCGGCGCTGCGGGCCGCCTTCCCGGGCGTCCCCGTCGTCGTGGCGCACGAGACGGTGCCCCGGGTGCGCGAATACGAGCGGACCTGCACCGTGGCAGCGGAGGCGTTCCTCCGGCCCCGCGTGGGCGGCTACGTGGAGGGGGTGGCGCGGGAAGCGGCGGCGCGCGGCATCGCCTCCCCGCACGTCTTCGCCTCGAACGGCGGGGCGCTGCGCGCGGGGCTGGCGGCGGTGCGCGCCGCGAACCTCGCCTTGAGCGGCCCGGCGGGGGGCGTGCGCGGGGCGGCGCTCGTGGGCGCGGCGTCGGGGATCCACGACCTCCTGACCCTCGACATGGGCGGCACCTCCGCCGACGCGAGCGTGGTCCGCTCCGGCGAGGCGGAGACGCGCACCCACGGCGAGATCGCGGGGGTGCCGCTCGCGGTGCCGCACCTCGTCATCGAGACGGTGAGCGCGGGGGGCGGTTCGATCGCCTGGCTCGACTCGGGCGGCGCCCTCCGCGTCGGCCCGGAGAGCGCGGGCGCGATGCCCGGCCCGGCGTGCTACGGGTTCGGCGGGCAGGCGCCGACGGTGACCGACGCGTACGTGGCACTGGGCTGGATCCCGCCCGACCGGCCCCTCGCCGGGCGCATCGTGATCCACCGGGACCGCTCCCTGGCGGCGATCGCGGCGCTCGCCGAGCGCGCCGGCCTCGACCCCGCGGCCTGCGCCCTGGGCATCGTGCGGGTGGCGGAGGCCACGATGGCCCGCGCCCTCCGTCGGGTGAGCGTGGAACGCGGCCTCGATCCCTCCGAGCTCACGCTCCTCGCCTTCGGCGGCGCCGGTCCCCTGGCGGCGTGCGCCCTCGCCGACCTCCTCGGCGTGCCGCGGGTGCTCCTTCCCCCGCACGCCGGCGCCCTCTCCGCCCTCGGCATCGCCGCGGCGGACGAGACGGTGGAGCACGCGGTGCCCGTCCACGAGCGCGCCGACGCGTGGGACGCCGCCGCGGGCGTGCTCTCGCACGAGCTCGAGACGCGGGTGCTCGCCGACCTTCCCGGCGCCGCCGTCAGCTTCGTGGCGGAGTGCCGCTACGCGCGGCAGGGCTACGAGCTGGACGTGCCCCTCCGGGCCGGGGCGTGGGCCGCGGTGACGGCCGGCTTCCACGTGGCGCACGAGCGCGCGTACGGCTACCGCGACCCCGCGTCCCCCGTGGAGGTGGTGGCGCTGCGCGCGATCGGCACGGTGAAGGCGTGCGCGCCGGTGATGGCGCCCTCGCGGCACTCGATCGTGGGCGTCACGTCGCGCCTGCGCATCCGGCTCGAGGGGGGGCACGTGGATGCGGCGGGGTACGACTGGGAGACCCTTCACGCGGGACAGGTCCTGGCCGGGCCCGCGGTGATCGAGGGGCTGAGCGCGACGGCGCTCCTCCTGCCGGGATGGGTCGGGCGGGTGAACGAGATCGGAGCCATCGTGGTGGAGCGGGGCAGTGCTCGGCCCGATTGAGCGGGAGATCCTCTCCCAGCTCTTCGCCGCGGTCCCCGAGGAGATGGGCGCGGTGCTGGTGCGGAGCGCGCGCTCCCCCAACATCCGCGAGCGCCGCGACTCCTCGGCGGCCCTCTTCACCGCGACGGGGGAGCTGATCGCGCAGGCGGCGCACATCCCCGTGCACCTCGGCGCGATGCCGGAGGCGGTCGCGGCGGTGCGCGCGCGGGGCGCGCGTGCCGGCGAGGTGTGGGTGCTGAACGACCCCTACACCGGCGGGACGCACCTCCCCGACATCACGGTGATCGAAGCCGTGGGTACGGGGGCACAGGGGCACGGCGGCACGGACGAGCCGGTGGCCTACGCCGCGGTGCGCGCGCACCACGCCGACGTCGGCGGATCGCGCCCCGGCTCGATGGCCCCCGACGCCCGCACCCTCGCGGACGAGGGGGTGGTCATCCCCCCCACCCGCGTCGGGGAGCACGACGTGCTCGACGAGGACGCGCTCGACGCCCTCGTCCACCCGATGCGTGAGCCAGCCGTCCGACGCGCCGACCTCGCCGCCCAGATCGCGGCCGCGCGGCGCGGCGGCGAGCGGTGGAACGAGCTGATCGCGCGCTACGGCGCCGAGCGGCTCGACGACGCGGTGCACGACCTCCTCGGCTACGCGGAGCGGCGGACGCGC
>JADGQW010000171.1 GCA_017881505.1 Gemmatimonadales bacterium | reverse complement strand
CGGTACGGCACGCCGACCAGCTCCATCACCTCACCCGAGATCTCGCCGCGGCGCGAACGCACGATGCCGTAGATCGCCGTCCCCTCGACCATCGCGCTGGCGCGGAAGTCGGGGTGGGTCCAGGCGAGCGCGACGCTGGTGCGCGGGTCCACATTCCGGACGACGCCCAGGAGTCCGCCGGCCGCGAGGACCGGGGCGAAGGCCTCGACCCCGACGTCGCGCCCCGCGGAGAGGAGCAGGGTCGTCGCGTCCGCGACGCCCGGCTGGTGCAGCACCTCGGCCGTGGCGAACCCGTGGCCGAGGCGCCCGGCGAGGCCAAGGAGCTCGCGCAGCCGGAGGTTCTCGGCGCGGAGCTCGGGGAGGAAGGTCGTCTCGAGGAGGAGGGAGTCGCGTTCGGCACGCACCAGGGTGAGGCGCTCCCGCGATTCCGCCGACTGCACGGTGGCGCGCTGCACCGCGAGCACCGGAAGGAGCACGGTCCGGCGCAGCGCGCCCGCCACCGGCTCGCGGAGCCCCGCCGGGAGGGCGAGCGCCACGAGGCTCAGCACCAGGCACGCGCCGAAGACCGCGGTGTCGGCGCGGGAGGCATAGCGGTCGGAACCGAGGGACACGGTGGGCTAGGTGGAAAGGACGCTGCGGTACTTCTCGGGATCGTCGAGGATGCGGCCGGTGCCCCGGACCACGCACGTGAGCGGGTCCTCGTCCACGTGGATGGGGAGCCCCGTCTCGGCGGCGAGGAGGGCGTCGAGCCCCCGGATGAGGGCGCCGCCGCCGGTCATCACGATGCCGCGGTCCACGATGTCGCTGGCCAGCTCGGGCGGCGTGATCTCCAGCGCCCGCCGTACCGCGTCCACGATCTGCTGCACCGGCTCCTGGATCGCCTCGCGGACCTCGCTCGAGTGCACCCGCACGGTCTTCGGGATCCCCGACACGAGGTCGCGGCCCTTGACCTCCATCTCCTGCTCATCGCCGACGGGCGCCGCGCTCCCGATCTCGATCTTGATCCGCTCCGCCGTCGGCTCGCCGATCAGCAAACTGTAGTTCTTCCGCATGAACTGCACGATGGCGGTGTCCATCTCGTCGCCGCCGGTCCGGATCGAGGTGTCGCTGACGATCCCCGAGAGCGCGATGACCGCGATCTCCGTCGTCCCGCCGCCGATGTCGATCACCATGTTCCCCGTCGGCGTCTCGATCGGCAGCCCCACGCCGATGGCCGCTGCCATCGGCTCGGCGACCATGTAGACCTCCTTGGCGCCGGCGCTCTGCGCGCTGTCCCGCACTGCGCGCTTCTCCACCTCGGTGATGCCGCTCGGCACGCAGACGATGACCTTCGGCTTCACGCGGAAGACGTGCTTGTTGATGATCGTCGAGAGGAAGTACCGCAGCATCTTCTCGGTCACGTCGAAGTCCGCGATCACGCCGTCCTTCATCGGCCGCACCGCCAGGATGCCGTCGGGCGTGCGCCCCAGCATCCGCTTCGCCTCGAGCCCGATCCCCTTGATGCGCCCCGTGGATTTCTCGATCGCCACGACCGAGGGCTCGTTCAGCACGATCCCTTCGCCCCGCACGTAGATGAGCGTGTTGGCCGTACCGAGGTCCACCGCGATCTCGTTTGCGGGAAAGAGCGAGCCCGGCTTCCAGCTGAAGAGGGACATGCCTGGACGCGTTCGAATCCGATCCGGGGGATTGAGGTGGAGAGCCCGATGGAGCGGCGTAAGTCGTTGCCTGGACTAAGCTAGCCCGCGCCCCGGGAGTGGGCAAGGTAGCGCTTGCAGTTCGTTCCGCCCGCGGCTATCGTGGCTCCATGCCTCCCCAGACTCCGCACCCGGTGGCGGTCGTGGACAACGACCTCTGCGACGTGTGCGGGCTCTGCCTCCCCCTCTGTCCGCCCGAGGCGATCCACCTGAGCCGGCGCGGACTTACGGTGGACGCGCTGCGCTGCACCGGCTGCCTCAAGTGCATCGCCCCCTGCCCCGTCGGCGCCCTCCGGATGGTGGATGCGTAAGCTCGACGTCCTCGTGGTCGGCGGCGGGCCGGCGGGGCTCGTCGCGGGGTGGGAGGCCGCTCTCCGCGCGCCCGGCGCCGCGGTGGCGGTCCTCGAGCGGGATCGCGCCGTGGGGGCGCCGGTGCGCTGCGCGGAGGGCGTCGGCGCGGCGGGGATCCGGGAGTTCCTCGACCCCGAGGGCGCGCCCTGGGTCTCCCGCCGCATCACGAAAGTGATCATCGTCGCTCCCGACGACACGGAGGTGGTCGTCGGCGGGAAGGACGTGGGGTACATCCTCGACCGGACGCGGTTCGAGCCGGTGCTCGCCGAGCTCGCGACCCGCGCCGGGGCCGAGGTCCTGCTCGGCACCGAGGCGGCGGGGCTGCGCCGGGGCACTGAGGGGTGGGAGGTCACGGTCCGCTCCCCGCGGGGGGAGGCGACCTGGCTGGCCCGGGTCGTGATCGGCGCCGACGGGGTCGAGTCCATGGTCGGCCGCTGGGCGGGGCTGGAGACGCGCGTCGCCGCCCGCGACATGGAGTCGGCCGCCCAGTACGTCGTGGCGAACGTGGACTGCGACCCCGACGCCATCTACATCGAGTTCTCCCAGCAGTGGGCGCCCGGCGGGTACGCCTGGGTGTTCCCGAAGGGCGACGGGATCGCCAACGTCGGGCTGGGGATCACCGCCCTCCACGCCGACGGGCGCACGGCGCGCCAGTACCTCGACGACTGGCTCGCGCACCGCTACCCGGACGGGGTGGTAACCGGATTCACGGTGGGTGGGCTGATCACGGCCCTGACCGTGAAGCGCACCGTCACCGACGGCGTGCTCCTCGCCGGCGACGCCGCGCACATGATCAATCCGCTCTCGGGGGCCGGGATCGTCAACGGGATGAAGGCGGGGCGCCTCGCGGGACGCCACGCCGCCCGGGCGCTGCGCGAGGGGGACACCTCGGCCGCCAACCTCCAAGCCTACCACGACGAGTGGATGGGCCTCCTGGGCCGCGACCACGTCTGGTACTACAAGATGAAGGACGCCATCAACGGGCTGAGCGACGAGTCGCTCGACAAGCTCGCGCGCACGGTGAACGCCATCCCCGAGGAGAAGCGGACGCTGGGACGCATCTTCGCCCACGCCCTCGTGCGGAACCCGTCGCTCCTCCCCGCCGCCGCGCGCTTCTTCGCCCCCGCGCGCCGCGAGGAGTCCGTGGACGCGGCCGACTGACCCCCGCCGCGCCTAGTTCCCCCGCCCCGCCGGCCGGACCGGCAGCAGCAGCAGGTGCTGCCAGTCGAAGCTGAAATCGGTCGAAGGGGAGACCGCCGCCATCTTCATCGTCTCCACCGTGCCGTCCGGCTGCAGCGCGAACGTCACCCAGGCATCCGGGATGTTCCGGGTCCGCCAGTGCACGCGGAAGGTGTCGTACTGCCAGTGCGTCAGGTCGCCGGTGAAGGCGGGCGCGGGGAGGAACCGGATCACCAGGTGCCCCTGCTCCTCGGCGAGGGTGACGTCGCCGTACCACGCGTCGTGGTAGGTGCCGGCGTAGCCGGAGAGCGGGAGCGAAGGGTGGGAGTCGCGGTTCCGGGTGCTGTCGAGGCGCGCCTGGAAGGCCGCCTCGTCGAACGACGCGTCGGCGGCCTTGTACCGCTGGACGTAGTCGGCGGCCGGCGCCCCGGTGTAGAAGTCGCGCAGGTACTCGGTGAGCGCGCCCATCGCCGACGACTCGGCGTTGGTGAGGATCACGAACCCGGTGCGGAGCTGCGGGATGAGCATCACCCGCGAGATCATCCCGGCCAGTCCGCCGGTGTGGGTGACGATCTTGTAGCCGCGGAAGTCGTAGACGTTCCACCCCAGGGCGTACATCGCGAGGTTCGAGCCGCGCGGCGCGCCCACCGTGATCCGTCCCGTCCAGAGCGCCGCCGTCTGCGGCGCCCCCCACAGCCGGCGCGCGTCGTCCACCCGGCCCGAGTCGAGCTGGACGCGGATCCACCGCGCCATCTCCGCCACGCTCGAGAGGATGCCGCCCCCCGGGCCCAGGTTGTCGGCGGTGTCCACCGGCACCACCTGCAGCCGTCCGTCCGCCTCGCCGTGCGGCGCCGCGACGTCCCCGGGCTGGAGCGCCGCGACCGACGTGACGCTGGTCGTCATCCCCAGGGGCACGAAGATCCGGTCGTGGACGAACGCGTCCCAGGTCTGGCCCGAGACCGCCTCGACCACCGCGCCCGCCACGTCGTAGAGGACGTTGTCGTAGTTGTAGGTGGCGCGGAAGCTGTTGGCGAGGGGGACCCAGCGCAGCCGGCGGACGATGTCGGCCCGCGTGTAGTTCGAGTGGAACCAGAGGAGGTCGCCCGCGCCGAGGTCGAGCCCGCTCCGGTGGACGAGGAGGTCGAGGACCGTCATCTCCCGCGTCACGTAGGGGTCGGACATCTGGAACCACGGCAGGACGTCCACGACGCGGTCGTTCCAGCGGAGCCGGCCCTCGCCGACCAGGATGGCCAGCGCGCCAGAGGTGAACGCCTTGCTGTTGGACGCGATCTGGAAGAGGGTCCGCTCGGTCACCGGCTCGGGGCTGCCGAGGCGGCGCACGCCGAAGCCCTTCGCGAGAACCGTCTGGCCGTCCCGCACGACCGCGATGGCCGCGCCCGGCGTCGCGAACTCCCGCAGCACGCGCGCGGCGAAGGCGTCGAGGTCCGGAGGCAGCGCCGGCTGGGCCGGGGCCGCAGGGGGTGGAGCCGCGGGACGCCGCTGGGCGAGTCCCGGCGCCGCCGCCGCGATCGAACCGATCCCCACCGCCAGCACCGCCGCCAGTCGCCGCATCGTCCCTCCCCCAGGATGGATGGCCCTCGCCGCGCGACGCGGGCCCTGCCCCGCGCTTCTGACGCGCGGTGGGTCCGCGCCGTATCTTCTTCCCCGCAAGCATCGCGCCCGGGCGCGCGCCCCGCAACCGCGGGCGGCGCGCAACGGAACCCTGCCCCAGGTCGTAGTTCAGACGGCGGGCGCTGCGCCCCGCCGGCCCTCGTGTCGTTCCGTCCCTTCGGGAGGTCTTTCGTGAGACGATCGCTCTCGTTGCTCACCGCGGCGCTCCTGTGCGCGCCCGCGGTCGCCACCGCCCAGTTCCCCGGCATGCAGGGCCCGCCGGGACCGCAGTTCACCACCGACAATCCGGTCATCCACCGCATCTACGCCCTCGGTATGGACAGCTCGCAGATCGCCCCGCTGGCGCAGGTGCTGTTCGACTCGATCGGCCCGCGGCTCGTGGCGAGCCCCGGGTACCAGTCGGCCGCCGACTGGATCGTCGCGATGTACCGGTCGTGGGGGATCACCGCCCGGCAGGAGCGCTACGGCACCTGGACCGGCTGGCGGCGCGGCCGCTCGCACGTGGACCTCGTCTCCCCGCGGGTGCGTTCCCTCGAGGGCACGATGCTCTCGTTCAGCCCCGGCACCGGCAACCGGCCGATGCGCGGCGAGGTGATCGTCCTCCCCGACGGCGCGGACAGCGCGGCGTTCAAGGCGTGGCTGCCGCAGGTCCGCGGGAAGTTCGTCGCCGTCTCCTTCCCGGAGCCCACCTGCCGGCCCGACAGCGCCTGGCAGACCTACGCGACCCCCGCGACGTGGAACCGGCTGCGCGATGACCGCGCCGCCGCCCGCACCGCCTGGACGCAGCGGGTCGCCAAGACCGGCGCCAGCAGCCGCATGCTCCCCATCCGCCTGGAGGAGGCCGGCGCGGCCGGCATCCTCACCTCCACGTGGACCGGCGGCTACGGCACCACCCGCGTCTTCAACGCCACGACCCATCGCGCCCCGGTCTTCGAGCTCTCGTGCGAGGACT
>JADGQW010000170.1 GCA_017881505.1 Gemmatimonadales bacterium | reverse complement strand
AGCACGCACGCCAGACTGTACACGTCGGTGCGCTCGTCCAGCTCGCCCTTGCCCGACGCCTGCTCCGGGCTCATGTACCCCGGCGTCCCCGCGACCAGCCCGCTCGTGGTGATCGAGTCGCCGGCGGCGTGGGCGATCGCCCGCGCCAGGCCGAAATCGGTCACCATCGCGCGGCCCGCGTGCAGCAGGATGTTCTCCGGCTTGATGTCCCGATGGACGATCCCCTGCTCGTGCGCGTAGTGCAGCGCCTCCGCGACGTCCCCCGTGATGCGCAGCGCCTCGTCCAGGGGCAGCTGCGTTTCCCGCTGCAGCCGGTCACGCAGGCTCTCCCCCTCCACGAGCGGCATCGTGTAGAAGAGCAGGTCGCCTGCCTCGCCGGCCTCGAAGACGGGAACGATGTTCGGATGCTGCAGGGTGGCCGCGATGCTCACTTCGCGGCGGAATCGGGAGGAGCCGAGCAGGTGGGAGAGTTCGGGATGGATGACCTTCACGGCGACGACGCGCCCGAGCTGGCGGTCGAAGGCGCTGAAGACCGTGGCCATGCCCCCGCGTCCGACTTCGCCGCGGACCTCGTAGCGGTCCCCGAGCGCGTCACGGATGGACGCGGAGACGTCGGTCACGTCGCGCCTCGAGTCTAAGACGCCAAGACCAGCGTTCGGCATATCGCCCAATACTGCGCATCGGGCGTCAGCCGTGTATCAGGAAGTGCGCTTACGATGGCGCCGATCCCTGGATTGCGCCAGCGTGACCCCCGTCACCAACGGCGCAAGTACGACAAGATATATCGTGATTGACCTACTACTAGGTAGTCCGGTACTGCACCCTCCAGCGCACCTCGCCCCCCGCCGCCGCGAGCCGGGTGGGGCCGGTCACTGGCCCGGCGGCAATCGGAAGATGGCCATCTGCGGCTTCAGCGCCGAGGAGAACGCCGCGCCGCCGGGCACCGCGAACCGGATCGACACCGTCGCGGCGTTCGCCGGCGTGTCCAGCCGGAAGTAGGTCACCGTGCCCGGATACAGCACGGCGGTCGAGGTGTCCGCAGTGATCGCGAAGAGCTGCAGGGGATCGGCCAGGGGAAAGGCGCTGCTCGGCCCGGACGTCGCGAACAGGCGGGCCCACAGCTGCTTCACGTTGCGCGTCACGAAGCGGTTGACGCTCGGCGCGGTCGTGCGCGGCAGCCCCGCCAGGCTGTCCGTGTGGAGCGCCAGCCCGAAGTCGGCGAACAACTCGGGGAACGAGCGGCCCGTCGCCAGCTCGATGTCGGCGACCCCGTCCGAGGGGCCTCGTTCGAGCTGCCGGTAGAATCCGTTCCCCCCCGCCTGGTCGGCGAGCCAGCGGACCAACAGCCAGGCCCCGCCGCGCCACGAGACCCCCTGGTCCCCGTCGTTCTCGAGGGTGATGCTCGCCGTGTCGGGCAGCAGCGCGAACGCGTAGGAGTCGTACAGGAAGCCCTGGACGAACCCCTGCGACGAGTCGGGAAAGAGCTGGGCGGGATTGCTCCGGCAGGACGGAGGCGGGCACTCCGCCTCGTAGTGCAGCGAGCCGAGCTCCTCGGCCGCGATGCTGAGCCCCTCGTCGAGCCAGCTCGCCCCCGCGCCGCCCCCGCTCACCACCACGTGCTGAGAGTAGTTGATCAGGTGCTGGAGTTCGTGCAGGAAGATGGCCGGCACCGCGTCTTGGACGTTCGCGACGGTCTGGGCGCAGCTGAAGGTGCCCGCGGGATCGGGGACGATCGCGTAGAAGATCTCCCCCTGGTTCGAATTCGCGTCCGCGGGACCGGAGAAGTCCTCCGAGTTGAAGAAGCCGGCGACGTACCCCTGGGTGGCGCACGTCGCGGACGGCGTGTCGCCGTTCACCACCGGCGACAGCAGCACGATGACGCGGCCGTTCTGGTCGATGTCCGTCGGCGAGCCGAACGCCGTCGTGTCGATGGGATAGAGGACCTGGTCGAAGCTCTGGCCGAAGCCCTGGAGCTGCGAGGCCGTGAAGCCGCCGGCGGGCGCCAGGGTATCGACGTACAGCAGCACGTTGGCGCCCACGTAGGCGAGCTGTGCCGCCACCGTCACGAAGGCGGGGGTGGCGGCGAGACTCGACACCACGTGGAAGCTGCGGATGCTGCCCGGGGCGGGCGGTGAGCGCAGGACGGAGCCCTGCGGTGCCCTCGGAACCGACGAGGCGAACGCCCGGAACGCTCCCGACATCGCCTGCTGCCTCGCCCTCGAGCGCAGCAGCCGATCCGCGGCGTACTGGGCCGCCATCGCTCGCTGCGGCGGCAGCCCCCCACTCGCCATCGGGCCCGCGGCGGCGGCCTCTGGCACGAGCCCCCGGACCCGGCGTGCGGACACGGCCGCGGGGGACAGCGGGCCGCTCGCCATGCTGTAGAGCACGAGCTGGAAGGGCGCCTGGGCCGTCGCGAACTCCGGGACGACGAGGTAGCTCGCGCCGTTGCCGGCGAACGTCACCGTCGTCCCCCCGTTGGCGCAATCGACGCGCAACGTCCCGGCGACCGCCAGCTGCACGGTCGCGTTGGGGAGGCACGGATTGTTCTGAAAGGCGCCGGCAGGCGACGTGACGTCGTGCGTCGCACACGCGGCCAGGACGGGGGCGACGATCGCCAGGACGGCCAGCCGGCGAGCGCCGCCGCGGCGGGCGGGCAGGGCGCGCCGGTGCGGCGCGCGGCCAGGGGCGGGAACGACGGTAGGCTGGATCATGACGGTCGTACCGTCGACGCGAGCCCAGGTTCCCCCGTTGACCGCCGCGGCGCCGGTGGGGACGCCGTCGCCGTGCTTCAGGGGCGCATGGCCGGAGCGGTTGCCGCCCGCCGTGTCGGGGCGTACGTTGAGGCCACCGTGACCGACAAGCCGAAGCCCAAGCCGAAGCCCAAGGCGAAGCGCAAGCCGGCCGCCACCAAGCGCGCGAAGGCCGGCGCCAAGGGCGGACCCGTCTCAAAGGGCGGAGCTGTCTCGAGAGGCGGAGCTTCCGCCACCGACGGCGCAGCCGTCTCGAAGGCCGGCGTTGCCGTCACCTTTGGGGCGACCGCCGCCGCGCCGCTCGCGGAGCGCGGTCCTCGCCACGCCGAGCCCATCACCGACGACGACCTGCACCTCTTCAACGAGGGCAGTCACTTCCAGCTCCACCGCAAGCTCGGCTGCCACATCACCACTCTGGGCGGCACCGCCGGCGCGACCTTCGCCGTCTGGGCCCCGAATGCGCGCGCCGTCTCCGTGATGGGGGACTTCAACGGCTGGGACCCCAAGACCCACCCGCTCGCCACCCGCGGCGACTCCGGGATCTGGGAAGGGTTCATCGGCGGGGTCAAGAAGGGGGACGGGTACAAGTTCCACATCGTCTCGCGCATCGCGCACTACCACGTGGACAAGGCCGACCCCTTCGGCGTCCACCAGGAGACGCCCCCCAAGACCGGCTCGAAGGTGTGGGACCTGGAGTACGCGTGGGGTGACGCGGAGTGGATGGCGGGCCGTGGCGCGAAGAACGCCCTCGCGAGCCCCGTCTCCATCTACGAGGTGCACCTCGGCTCCTGGATGCGCGTGCCGGAGGACGGGAACCGCTCCCTCTCCTACCGCGAGCTGGCCGACAAGCTGGTCCCCTACGTGACGGATCTGGGCTTCACCCACGTCGAGTTCCTGCCGGTGACGGAGCATCCGTTCTACGGCTCGTGGGGGTACCAGACCACCGGCTACTTCGCCCCGACGAGCCGCTACGGCACGCCGCAGGACCTGATGTACCTGGTGGACCGGCTCCATCAGGCGGGGATCGGCGTCATCCTCGACTGGGTGCCCTCGCACTTCCCCACCGACGAGCATGGCCTCGCGTACTTCGACGGCACGTACCTCTTCGAGCACGCCGACGCGCGCCAGGGGTTCCACCCCGACTGGAGCAGCTCGATCTTCAACTACGGCCGCCTCGAGGTGCGCTCGTTCCTCCTCTCGTCGGCCTTCCTCTGGCTCGACGTCTACCACGCCGACGGCCTGCGCGTGGACGCCGTGGCGTCGATGCTCTACCTCGATTACTCGCGCCAGCCGGGCGAGTGGATCCCCAATCGCTTCGGGGGCCGAGAGAACCTCGATGCCGTCGAGTTCCTCAAGCGCCTCAACGTCGCCGTCTACGAGCGCCATCCCGACGTGCAGATGATCGCGGAGGAGTCCACCTCGTGGCCGGGGGTCTCGCGCCCCGTCCACCTCGGCGGGCTGGGCTTCGGCCTCAAGTGGGACATGGGCTGGATGCACGACACCCTGGGGTACCTGGAGCGGGACCCGGTCCATCGCCGCTTCCACCAGAATGAGCTGACGTTCCGCTCCCTCTACCTCTTCAGCGAGAACTTCTGCCTCCCCCTCTCCCACGACGAGGTCGTGCACGGCAAGGGGTCGCTCCTCGCCCGGATGCCCGGCGACGACTGGCAGAAGTTCGCCAATCTCCGCACCCTCCTCGCCTGCCAGTACACGCAGCCGGGGAAGAAACTCCTCTTCATGGGGGGCGAGATCGGCCAGCGGGGGGGGTGGGACCACGAGTCCAGCGTGGAGTGGCATCTGCTCGAGCACGCGCCGCACCGGGGCGTGCAGGCGCTCACCCGCGACCTCAATCGCCTCCTGCGGAGCGAGCCGGCGCTCCACCAGCTCGACACCGAACCCGCCGGCTTCGAGTGGGTGGACGCCAACGACACCGACCAGTCGGTGCTGACGTGGTTGCGGAAGGGCGTGGACGAGCGGGACGTCCTGCTCGTGGCGTGCAACTTCACGCCCGTCCCGCGACTCGGCTACCTGGTGGGGGTGCCGTACGCCGGTTCCTGGCGCGAGGTCCTCAACACCGATGCGACAGAGTACGGCGGCAGCGGCCTCGGCAACCTCGGCGGCGCGCTCACCTCCGACATCCCCTGGCACGGCCGGGCGCAGTCCCTCGCCCTCGTCCTCCCGCCCCTCGCGGTGGTGGTCCTGAAGCACGAGAGGGAGTGAGCGGGGGCATGGCCACCAGGGCCCCCGAAGACGTCGTCGTCGTCTCCTACCTCACGCTGCGCCGGGTCGTCGGCGTGCTCGGCATGGCGCTCCCGGTCGTCGTGGCGGTATGGGGCTTCGTCCTCCAGCGCGGGCTGCATCTGCTGCCGTCCATCAGCGACTACTACAGCCTCCGGACCCGCGACGCGTTCGTCGGCATCCTCTTCACCATCGCGTGGTTCCTCTACACCTACCGCGGCTACGACCGGAAGGACGACCTCGCCGGCGACTGGGCGGGCCTGTTCGCCCTCGGCGTCGCGCTGAGCCCCAACAGCGGCACGCCGCTGGAGCAGATCCTCCACTATCTCTCGGCGACCGGCCTGTTCCTCGTGCTCGCCTATTTCTCGGCCGTCCTCTTCACGAAGTCCGGCGGTTCCCCCACGCCGCGAAAGCTCATCCGCAACCACGTCTATCGCGCCTGTGGCCTGGCGATGCTGCTGTGCATCGCGCTCATCGCCCTCTACCAGGCCACGCTCACGGGGACGCCCGTCGCCCGGCTCAACCCGGTGTTCTGGCTGGAGGCGCTGGCGCTGTGGGCCTTCGGTGTGTCGTGGTTCGTCAAGGGCGAGACCATTCTCAAGGACAAAGAGCCCGCGCGCCCCGCCGTCACGGCCTGACCGCCTCCGGCACCTTGCTCGCCGTCACTCCGGCAGCGGCGCGCGCGCCAGCGCGAACGGTGAGCCGTCCCCGCGGCCGAAGGGCCGCAGCCGCAGGCCCCATTCGTACGTCCGCAGCGGCAGCCGGTACTCCGGGTGCGTCAGCGCGCCCCAGCTGTTGTCGCCTCCCACACCCATCTGGTGCCAGTCGAGACGGATCTCCGTGAACGGCTGACGGCGCACCATGTACGCGTGGCGGTTCAGCTTGTCCAATCCCTCGTCCAGATCCTCCTGGAGCACGTTCATCGCGCTCGCCTC
>JADGQW010000169.1 GCA_017881505.1 Gemmatimonadales bacterium | reverse complement strand
ATCGCGGGGCGTGTCACGATGGACATGACGGTGCTCGACGTGGGGACGAGGGAGCCGGCGCCCGGAGCCGTGGCGACGCTCCTGGGAACGGACGGGGAGGCGTGCCAGACGCTGGACGAAGTCGCCGCGTCGGCCGGCACGATCAGCTACGAGATCCTCACCGGCCTCTCGCCCCGCGTGACCAGGGTCTACCGGTGAAGCGCGCCTTCCTCATCGTCCTCGACGGCCTCGGCATCGGCGAGGCGACCGACGCCGCCGCCTACGGGGACGCCGGCAGCGACACCCTCGGCAACGTGGCGCGCGCCGTGGGCGGGCTCGCCCTCCCGGTGCTCGAGGGCCTCGGCCTGGGCCGCATCCGCCCGCTCGCGGGCGTGCGCGCGGTCGAGCGGCCGCGCGCGGCGTTCGGGCGGGCGCAGCCCGCCAGCGCCGGGAAGGACAGCACGACCGGCCACTGGGAGCTGTGCGGGCTGGTGGTGTCGGAGCCGTTCCCGACCTATCCGCAGGGGTTCCCACCTTCGGTGCTCGACGCGTTCTCCCGGCTCACGGGCCGTGGCTGGCTGGGGAATCGGGCGGCGTCGGGGACGCAGATCCTCGACGACCTCGGCGCCGAGCACCTGGCCGGGGGGAAGTGGATCGTCTACACCTCCGCCGACTCCGTCTTTCAGGTCGCGGCGCACGAGGGCGTCGTGCCCCTCGAGGAGCTGTACGCGGCGTGCGCGGCGGCGCGGGCGATGCTGCAGGGGGAGCACGGCGTCTCGCGGGTGATCGCGCGCCCCTTCACCGGCGCGCCCGGCGCCTTCGTGCGGGACAGCGCGCACCGGAGGGACTACTCCGTGCCGCCGACGGGGCCGACGCTCCTCGACCGCCTCGCCGACGCGGGCATCCCGCGCCGCGGCGTGGGCAAGGTGGACGACCTGTTCGCGGGCCGGAACATCGCCAGCACGCATACGCCGACGAACGCCGACGCCTACCGCCTCCTTGGGGAGGCCCTCGCCGGTGTAGATTCCGGGCTGGTGTTCGCCAACGTCATCGAATTCGACCAGAGCTGGGGCCACCGCAACGACGTCGCGGGGTTCCACGCGGGACTGCTCGAGCTGGACGCGGCCCTGGGGTCGCTGCTCCCGCTGGTGCGCGAGGAGGACCTGTTCATTCTGACCGCCGACCACGGCAACGACCCGACGACACCCTCCACGGACCATTCCCGCGAGATGGTGCCGGCGCTCGTGTACGGGCCGCGCGTGCGCCCGGCGGACCTGGGCACGCGGCGCAGCTTCGCGGACCTGGGCCAGACGGTGGCGGACTACTTCCGCGTCCCGGCGCTCGGCGCGGGGACCTCGTTCCTGGGAGCGATCACGGCGTGAGCGATCGGCTGATCGACGCGGCCAAGGCGGTACTGGCGCGGGCGTATGCCCCGTACTCGAAGTTCCGGGTGGGGGCGGCGCTGGAGACCACCGACGGCACCATCGTACCGGGGTGCAACGTGGAGAACGCGTCGTTCGGCGCGGTCATCTGCGCGGAACGCGCGGCGGTCGCCGCGGCGGTCGCGCAGGGGCACCGCGCCTTCCGCCGGCTCGCGCTCACCAGTGACGCCCCCGATCCCGTCGCCCCCTGCGGGCTCTGCCGCCAGGTGCTGGCCGAGTTCGGGCTCGACCTCGAGATCATCTCCGTCGGCGCCACGGGCGGACGGGTCATCTACCGGCTGCGTGACCTCCTGCCGCACGCCTTCACGCGCGACGACCTGCCGGAGGGCGCGTGAGGCCCGGCCGGCTCATCGTCGCCGGCGCGCTGGCGGCGCTCCTCGCCGGTCTGGGCTGCCGGGAGAACGTCACCTCCCCGGGGAGCTGCCCCGACCTCTGCCCGGCGGGTCGCGTGGTCCTGGTGGACACGGTGATCACGGGGATCGTGATCTCCGACTCGACCTTCCGCGGCTACTACGGTCCCTCCGAGGCGCAGGACCTGCCGCTGGCCGATCTCGATTCTCTCCGCTCCGTGGCGCTGGTGCGCTTCGGCGCGCGGGACAGCATCTGGTACCCGGCCACGAACGACACTGCGGTGGGGATCGGGCGCGTGGACAGCGTGCAGGTCCGGATCACGCTCGCCAATCGCGACACCACGGCGACGCACCTCCGGATCCTGGTGTACCACCTTCCGGCCCAGTTCGACACGGGCATGACCTGGGCGGCCGTGCAGCCCTACCTGGCGGATTCGCAGCTCGTGGACACGATCAAGGTGGATTCGTCGTTCACGGGGGGCGACGTCCTGTGGACCTTCAAGCCCGGGGCGATGGACGTGATCCCGGACTCGGACGCGGGGGTGGTGGCGCTCGCCTTCGCCGTGACGGCGGACAGCAGGACGGGTCTCGACATCACTTCGCTGGAGAGTGCGACGGGGGGACCCCACCTCGAGTGGTTCGTGCATGCGAAGGCGCCCCGTGACACGCTTTCGTACGGCTTCTTCGTCGGCTCGTCGTTCGACACGTTCGTGTTCGACCCGCCGCCGCCGCCGGTCATCAATGCCCTGGCGGCGGGAGGCCTCCCTTCGGCGCGGAGCATCCTCCGGCTGCAGCTGCCGGCGGAGGCGATCGATTCGGTGCGCGTGATCCGGGCGACGCTCATCCTCACGCCCACGCGGCCCGCGCGCGGCCTGCCGAAGGAGAGCTTCCTCCTCTCGGCGCGCGGCATCGTGCGGGACCTGGGGCCCAAGTCGGTGATCTTCACCGACACGGCGGCGGGCGGGACGGCGGCGGTCGCGACCGGCGACTCCTCCGAGATCCACATCGAGATCGGACGGCTCCTCCGGGCGTGGGGGACGACGGCCGGCGACTCGCTGCCGAGAGTGGTCATGCTCATCGCCGAACCGGAGGGGGCGGGCATGGTGGAAGCGGCGGTGGCACGCCGGGGCGCGGGCGCCGCGGCGCCGCGCCTGCGCCTGACGTTCGTCCGCCCGTATCCCTTCGGGGTGCCATGATGCGGCGCCGTGCGCTCCTCGGGGCCGCGCTCACCGCCGCGGCCGCACTGACGGCACCGGCCGCCGCGCGCGCCGATTCCGTCTTCGGCATCCGCGGCCTGGGGCTCATCGGCCGCCCCTTCTCGGCGCGGGTGTCCTCGTCGGCGGGCGCGTTCGCGCTGTTCGATGGGACCAGCTCCCTGAACCCGGCGTCGCTGACCCAGGTGACCACCACCTCAGGGTGGGGCACCTTCGCCGCGACGAGCCGGAACTTCGCGGACGGGCCGGTGAGCAGCGCGCTGGGCAGCACCCGGTTCCCCCTCTTCGGTTTCGCGACGCCGGTCGGGCGGCGCGCTGTGTTCGGCGTGACGGTGAGCGAGTACCTGGACCGCACGTGGTCGGTCACCACGAGCCAGGACACGACGATCCGCGACTCGACGGTGACGGTCTCGGACGTGGCGAGCAGCACCGGCGGCGTGACCGACATCCGGGTAGCCGGCGCCTACCGGCTCAGCGACGCCGTCTCCCTGGGCCTCGGGCTCCACGCGCTGGCGGGGTCCACGCGGCTCTCGATCGCGCGCGACTTCTCGGCGGTGGCGTACAGCAACTACAGCGAGGTGGCCACGACGACGTTCTCCGGCGTCGGCCTCTCGGCGGGCATCACGGCGCGGCTGGGTCCGCGCCTCGCGACGGCGGCGTCGTTCCGGGTGAACGGGCGGCTCAAGGCCACGGCGCTGAACGGACCCTCCGCGACGATCGGGCTCCCGCTGGAGGTCTCCGCCGCGGCGATCTTCGTGCCGGTGAGCGGCGTCGGTCTCGCGATCTCCGCGGGGTATCAGACCTGGTCGAGCGCGCAGGCCGGCCTGGCAGCGGCGGGACAGCCGGGCGCCCGGAACGTGTGGAACGTCGCCGTCGGCGGCGAGGTCACGGCGCTCCGCTGGCGCGGCCAGGTGCTCCCCCTCCGCTTCGGCTACCGCTGGCGCCAGCTCCCCTTCGGCATCGGGACCCTCGCGGGGTCGGCGCCGCTGAGCGAGCACGCCCTCAGCGCGGGGCTCGGCCTGGCGATGGCGAGCGGACGCGCGACCTTCGACTTCGGCGTGGAGTCCGGCTCCCGCTCGGCGGGGTCGGCGTCGGAGCGCTTCAGCACGGCCTTCGTGGGGCTCACCGTCCGGCCGTGAACGTCCTGCTCCACACCTTCGGCTGCAAAGCCAACCAATACGACACCGAGGTGGTTCGGCAGCGTCTCGAGGCCGCGGGGTGCCGCGTGGTCGCGACGGCGGCCGAGGCGGACGCCGCGGTCGTGAACTCCTGCACCGTGACGCACGTGGGCGAGGCGAAGCTGCGCGGATTCGTGCGGCGGCTCGCGCGCGCCCGGCCGGGCATCCGGACGGTGGTGATGGGGTGCGCGGCGGCGGTGGACGACGGACGCCTGGCCGCGCTGCCGGGGGTCGCGGCGGTCGTGGGCGGCGCGGACGACGCGGCGGTGGCCGAGGCGCTCGGCGTCGCGGTGGGGCCCTCGCTCCCCCTGCGCGCGTTCGCGGAGCAGGGGCGGGCCTGGCTCAAGGTGCAGGACGGCTGTGACGAGCACTGCACCTTCTGCGCGACGGTGCTGGCCCGCGGCACGAACCGGTCCACCACCCCCGAGGCCCTCGTCGCCCAGGCTGCTCTGCTCGCGGAGCGGCATCCCGAGATCGTCCTCACCGGGGTTCACATCGGTGCGTGGGGCCGGGACCTGGTGGGCGGCTGGACCCTCGGCCGCCTGGCGCGGCTCCTCGTGGAGCGCGTGGCGGAGGTGCGCTTCCGCCTCTCGTCGGTCGAGGCCACCGAGGTGGACGAGGAGCTCCTGGAGCTGATGGCGGGCGCCCCCGGGCGTCTCGCCCCGCACCTCCATGCCCCCCTGCAGTCGGGGAGCGACCGCGTCCTCCGGCGCATGGGGCGCCACTGGTACACCGCGGCGGCGTACGCCCGGCGGATCGAGGGGATCGCCGCCCGGGTCTCGCCCTTCGGTCTCGGCGCCGACGTTGTGGTGGGGTTCCCGGGCGAAACGGACGCGGACCACGCTGCGACGGTCGCGCTCGTCCACGACCTCCCCTTCACCTACCTGCACGTCTTCCCGTACTCGGCGCGCCGGGGCACCGCGGCGCCGCGTCTGGGAGCGCCGCCCGCGAGCGACGTCGTGAAGGCGCGCACGGCGGAGCTGCGCGCCCTGGCCGACGCGCGCGAGGCGGCGCACCGGAGCGCGCGTGAGGGTTCGCTGGCGGACCTGGTGATCGAGGGGCGCCGCGGCGGGTTCCACGAAGCGGTCAGCGAGGACTACCTCGGCGTGCGGATCCCCGCCGACGCGCCGTGGGCGGCGGGGCGCCGCCGCGTCCCGGGCCGCCTCGTGGCCCGTGACGGTGCGCTGCACGCGGAGGCGGCATGAGCGCCGCGCCGCGGTTCTTCATCGAGACGTACGGTTGCCAGATGAACGTGGCCGACGGCGAGCTGATGGCCGGTCTCCTCCGCCGCGAGGGGTACGAGCCCGCCGCCTCGCCCGACGAGGCCCAGGTCATCCTGGTCAACACCTGTGCGGTGCGGGACCACGCCGAGCAGCGGGTCATCGGCAGGGTCGGCGAGCTCAAGCGCCACAAGCGACCCGACGGTGTGCTGGGCGTGGTGGGGTGCATGGCGCAACGGCTGGGAGAGCGCCTCCTCGAACGCGCGCCGCACGTGGACTTCGTCGTGGGGCCCGACGGCTACCGCCAGCTGCCCCTCCTCATCGGCCGCGCCCACGAGGGCGAGCGCCGGGCCGAGACGGCGTTCGACCGGACGGAGCACTACGAGGACGTGCTCCCCGAGCGCCATACCGCCGCGTCGGCGTGGATCACGGTGCAGCGCGGCTGCGATTATCGGTGCACGTTCTGCATCGTTCCGATGACGCGGGGGCCGGAGCGGAGCCGCACCTTGGCCGACGTCGTGCGCGAGACGGAGCAGGTCGC
>JADGQW010000168.1 GCA_017881505.1 Gemmatimonadales bacterium | reverse complement strand
CGAGCCCAGCAGGAACCGCGGGTTGGTGATGACGAAGATGGAGAGCAGCCCGAGCGCGCCCGCCACCAGGCAGAGGGCGTGAGCCGCCCTCCGGCTCGTCCGCCGGGCCACCACCGGGATGGCGAAGGCCGCGATGGCCGCGACGCCGTTGTAGGCGCCGAAGCAGACGCCCACCCAGTTCGCTCCCTCGTTGAAGCGCGCCGAGCTCGCGTCGGTGGTCCCGTAGACGTGGCTCGTGACCGCCGACGTCGTGTAGATCCACATCGCGAAGAGCGCGAACCACGAGAAGAACTGCACCCAGGCGAGCTGCTTCATCGTCTTGGGCATGTCCTGGAAGTCGTTCAGGATGGTCACGAAGCCGCCCCCCGAGCGGCCCCCGCGCTGCAGCAGGCCGCTCACGATGAGCAGCACCCCGAAGACGCCCATCCCCGCCGAGAGGATCATCACTTCGTAGAGCGCCTCGTGGATCAGCCAGGCGCTGAGCGCCGCCCCGATGGCGAGGAGGATCGCGCCGAGGCGGATCTGCCGGCCGCCGTTGCGCGCGTACTCCGCCGCCGTCCGCGCCTCCCGCCGCAGCCCCTCCCGCGCCTGGTTCTCCTCGAACGCCGCCATCTCCTCCGGCGAATACTCCTTCGAGCGCAGCACCGTCCACAGCACCGCCGCGAAGAAGACCGCGGCGCCGAGGTAGAAGGAGAGCCGCACCGACGCGGGGATCACCCCCGCGGGCGCCTGGTTCGCCACGCCGAAGACCCGGGTGAGGAGCCAGGGGAGCGCCGACGCCACGACGGCGCCGGTGCCGATGAAGAAGCTCTGCATCGCGAACCCGGTGGTGCGCTGCTCCGAGGGGAGGTTGTCCCCCACGAAGGCGCGGAACGGCTCCATCGAGATGTTGATCGAGGCGTCCATGATCCACAGCATCCCCGCTGCGACCCAGAGCGCGGGGGAGTTCGGCATCGCGAGCAGCGCCAGCGAGGCGAGGATGGCGCCGCCGAGGAAGTAGGGGCGCCGCCGGCCCAGCCGGTTCCAGGTGCGGTCGCTGAAGTAGCCCACGATCGGCTGGACCACGAGCCCCGTCACCGGCGCCGCGATCCAGAGGATGGGGATGTTCTCCACCTTCGCGCCCAGCGTCTCGAAGATCCGGCTCACGTTCGCGTTCTGCAGCGCGAAGCCGAACTGGATGCCCAGGAAGCCGAAGCTCATGTTCCAGATGTTCCAGAACGTGAGGCGCGGCTTGGGCCGGCGGGCGCCGGAGGAGGGAGCGGAGACGACGGGTGCGGCCATGTCGGACCTGGGCTTCAGGGGTGGACTATTTGCGACACGTTAACTCGGATTTCGGGCCTCTTCGAGACGACGGACCAGTTCGCCCACCTCCGGATCGGTGAAGACCTGGTCCAGGAGCCGGCTCATCGGGCGCTGCCAGTTGAGGCGGTCGGAGGAGCGCGTCCCGGGCAGGTTCACCCTGACTCCCTCGAGCCAGAGATCCTCGAGCCAGGGGACCACGAGCGGGCTCTCCGACCTGCCGAGCCACTCGAGCAGCTCGGCGAGCAGTGCCTGCGGCGCGTCCACGCTGCCGGGCAGCCGCTTCGCGAGCCGCCGCGTGGCCCGTGTCCGCTCCTTCCGCACCGCCGGGACCGCCGACTCCGCCAGCAGGCCGTAGCGCACCCGCTCGGCGACGTCGTTCCCCGCGAGCCACTCCGCGAAGGTCGGCGTGTCGTGCGTGCCGATGAACGCCACGTCCGCGGCGGTCGGCGGGGCCACGGCCGGGTCCTCCGATGCCTGGAACTGTGCCAGATACATACCCCAGATCCGGTGGCGCGGCAGCGCCTCGCCGATCTCGGGGGGCACCGTCCCCAGGTTCTCCCCCACCACCTCGCAGCGGTGGCGGTGCGATTCCAGGGTGAGGATGGCGAACAGCTCCTCCGCCGGATACGAAACGTACGTCCCCTCGTGCAGCCCGAAGCCGTGCGGGATCCAGTAGAGGCGCGTCCACGCCATGATGTGGTCCACCCGCAGCACCCCGGCGAGCCCCGCCTGGTGCGCGATGGAGGCCGCGACGTAGCGGTGCCCCTCGCGGCGCGACGCCTCCGGCAGGACCGGGCGGAAGCCCCAGTCCTGGCCGCTCGGGAAGCCGCCGTCGGGGGGCGCGCCCACCGACATCCCCTCGGCGAAGAGCGACTGCCGGGACCAGGGGTCGTACCCGTCGGGGTGCACTCCCACGGCGAGGTCGAGCCCGAGCCGCATCCCGCTCGCGTCGAAGCGCTCGCGCAGGTCGCGCAGCTGAGCGCGCACCATCGTCTGTGCGACGAGGTGGAAGCGCTCTTCGGCGGCGTCCACGTCCTCGTTCCTCAGCGTGCCGGCGCGTGCCGCCGCGGGCCACGCCCGCCAGTTCCTCTCCAGCCGGGCCTGGGCACCGCGGAACCGCGCATAGCGGCGGAGTTCCTCGTCGAGGAGCGCCGGATCGGGGTCCGGCTTCGCCGCCAGCGCCGCCCGCACCTCGGCGTCTCCCCGGGTCACGTCGAGGGTGGGCGCCGGTGGCGTGGGGCGGTGGGCGTCCCCGAGGTCGAGGACCAGCTCCGACCAGAAGAGACGGCTCACCGGCGAGTAGGGGCTCGGTTCCGGCCACTCCGTATTGAACGTGGGGAGGAGGGGGAGGACGGTGACGACATCGCCGCCCCGGTCCCCGACCCAACGGCACAGGTCCTGCAAGTCCGAGAGGTCACCCAGGGAGCGGCTGCGGGCCGAACGGAGCGCGGCGAGCTGTGTCCCGACCCCCCAGCTGCGATGGGATCCTGGGCGGCGCCACGCCTGGACGGGTGCGGAGATGACCGTGCAGGTCGCTGCCGTCCCACTCGTGCCGGACGCCTCGACGGTGAGGCGGTGGTAGCCGGTGGGGAGGGGGTGCGTGGTCCAGAGGCCGGCGGCCGTCTGCTCGAGAGGGGCGGTCTCCCCGCTCTCGAGGGTCAGCTCGGCACGGCAGGGCCCCTGGGCGGGGATCGCCAAGGGAGGCAGGATCCCGTCCCACGCGACCAGGACGTCGGGCACGAGGCCTGGGCCCTTGGTCGCGAGGCGCTCGCGCAAGGCCGCGGCGGCGTCGGCGGGATTGGAGACCGCGGCGCCGAGGGCCGCGCAGACGCGGACCAGCGTCTCGGGGGCCACGGCGATGCGCCTGCCGAGCCCGTCGGTATAGCGGGTCTGGACCCCCATCGCCTTGGCGAGGGATCGGAGGGTGCGCAGCTCATCCATCGGCGCGGACAAGGGTTGCCTGGGGGGAAGGGGGAGTCAAGGCGGCGCCGTTGGGGCCCGGTCGGCTCACGGCCCGCCGGCGCTGCAAGTCCCGCGCCGTGTGACGCTTGGGCGCGGAGCGGAAAGGGGGGCCCACCGCCTCCCACCGCCCCCTCTGGAGGACGCTGTTGACAGAATCGCGTCGAAGCCGTATGTGAAAGGTGATTGTTCGGGTTCACTGCCAGTCGCTCTTGGTTGTGCGATCGGCCACGACGCACGTGGCCCCAATGGCTTGAGGAGATACACACATGAGACGAGTTCGGTTCGGGTTCATCGGCGCGCTCCTGGCGGTGGCCTGGGCTGCGCCGCTCCAGGCGCAACAGGCCACAGGCACGATCCGCGGTCGGGTCGTCGACGAGGCGCAGCAACCGCTGGCGCGCGTCACGGTCGCGGCGGGCGCGCGCGGGACGTTCACGAATGCGGACGGCCGCTACGTCATCGCCGGTGTCCCCGCGGGAACGGCCACGGTCCGGGCGCGGATTCTCGGCTACGGGCCGGTCTCGCGTGAGGTCACGGTGGTGGCGGGCTACCCGGTCGTGCTGGACATCACGATGGCCGCGCAGGCGATCAGCCTCTCGGAGGTCGTGGTGACGGGGTACGGCGAGCAGAGCGTCGGCGACATCACGGGCGCAGTGACGCACCTGACGCCGGAGGAGTTCAACACCGGCCGCATCGTCAGCCCCGCGCAGCTCGTGGAGAGCAAGGTGGCCGGCGTGCAGGTCGTGGACAACAACGAGCCCGGCGGCGGTCTTTCCATCCGCATCCGCGGCGCGACGTCGGTCAACGCCAGCAGCGAGCCGCTCTACGTCATCGACGGGATGCCGGTGGGCACCGGCGCCGGCGGTGGCCTCTCGGCCGGCCGCGACCCGCTCAACTTCCTGAACCCCGACGACATCCAGAGCATCACGGTCCTGAAGGACGCCTCGGCCGCCTCGATCTACGGGGCGAACGCCGCCAACGGCGTCGTGCTCATCCAGACCAAGTCGGGCGCCGGGAACGGCCGCCTGGGGACGCAGGTCGAGGACAGCAGCAGCTACTCCACCTCGTCCGTCACCAAGCTCCCGAGCCTCCTGAACGCCCAGCAGTTCGCCGCCGCGGTGGCGACGTACGCGCCCGCGCGAGTCTCATTGCTTGGCACCGCGAACACCGACTGGTTCGGCCTGGTGGACCGCACCGCGTCCGGCATGGAGCAGAACCTCTCCATCACGGGCGCCAGCGAGCGGAACTTCTACCGCCTCTCGCTCGGGTACCTGAATCAGGACGGCATCATCCGCGGGACGACGACGCAGCGGATCTCCCTCGGTGCGAACTTCGACCAGCGTATGCTGAACAACAACCTGGACATCAAGCTCAACCTGAAGGGTTCGCGGTCGGCCGACCTGTTCACCCCCGGTGACGTGCTCGGCGGCGCCGTCTCGATGGCGCCGACCCAGCCGTACCTGGATCCGACCAGCCCGACGGGCTTCTGGGACTGGAACACGACCAACGCTTCGCCGAGCAACCCGCTGGCGAGCCTGGCGCTCGAGACCGATCACGGCACGACGTGGCGGAGCATCGGCAACATCCAGGGCGAGTACCGCATGCCCTTCCTGCCGGCGCTGAAGGCGAACATCAACATGGGCTATGACCTCGCCCAGGCCGACCGCCAGACCTTCATCCCGAACAACCTGGCCGCCCAGATCCGGCAGGGGCACGGCTACCTCTCCCTGGCGAACAGCAGCCAGCTGAACTCGGTGTTCGACGCGTACCTGAACTACGCCGCTCCGCTGAACGTGCTGCCGGGGAGCATCGACCTGACGGGCGGCTACTCGTATTCGCAGTCGAACTCCCAGTATCCCCGCCTCCAGGAGACGGGCCTCAACAGCAACCTGCTCGGCGACAACGGCGTGCCGACGGCCAACAACGTCAACCCCACCAAGTTCGTCGTCGACTACAAGCTGATCTCCTTCTTCGGGCGCCTGAACTACAACCTCGCCGACCGCTACCTGGCGTCGTTCAGCGTCCGTCGCGACGGGTCGTCGCGGTTCGGGCCCGGCAACCAGTGGGGCACGTTCCCCGCGATATCGGGCGCGTGGCGCATCTCCCAGGAGCCGTTCATGCACGGCTTCACGACCGTCTCGGACCTGAAGCTCCGGGCGTCGTGGGCGAAGACCGGCAACCAGGCGTTCGGGGATTACCTGTTCGATCCGACGTACCGGTTCAGCACCGGCTCGGCGCAGGTCCAGCTGGGGCAGAACTTCGTCTCCACCATCCGCCCGAGCGCGGTGGACCCGAACATCCACTGGGAATCCACCAAGTCGGTCAACATCGGCCTGGATTACGGGTTCGCGAACCAGCGGTTCAGCGGCAGCATCGATTGGTACACGAAGAAGACCACCGACATGATCTTCACGGTGCCCGTCGCCGCCGGTACCAACTTCTCGAACTACGTGACGACGAACGTCGGCTCGATGCAGAACCAGGGCATCGAGTTCAGCCTCAGCGCTCGCGTCCTGGAAGGCCGGGGCGGCGCGCTGAGCTGGACCGCGGACTTCACCGCGGGCCACAACGCGAACAAGCTGGTGAGCATCAACCCGACCCGCAGCGTCACCCAGATCGCCACCGGCAATATCAGCGGCGGCGTGGGCAACACCGTCCAGATCCTG
>JADGQW010000167.1 GCA_017881505.1 Gemmatimonadales bacterium | reverse complement strand
CAGCGAATCGGTCCGCAGGGAGTCGAGGCGGAGCGAATCGAGACGCAGCGAGTCCACGCGCAGCGAGTCAGTGCGCGTGGTGTCGGGCTTCGGCGCCGGGGGCACCGGCTCCTGGGCGGCGAGCGAACCCGCCGCGGCGAGCGTCAGCGCGGCGAGGAGCAGGGCGCGCTTCACTGGCCACCCCCGCTCAGCTCGACGTTCGCGTGGGCGCTCACGATGATGCGGTCGGTGGTGCGGACCGCGCCGCGCGAGGAGTTCGGTGGCGGCCTGAGCCGGATGCGCAGGGCGATCGTGAAGCGCTGCCCCATGAGCGGCACGACGTCGGTCCCCGTCAGAGCGAGGCTGGAGGTGCTCGAGACCGGGGTCGTCACGCGGCCCGTGCCGTCCACGGGCGAGCCCGCCACGACGATCGGCCCGAGCAGCGTGCGGCCCGGCAGGGTGAAGACGTCCACCGTGTTCGCGACGGAATCCCGGACCACCGCCAGCTCCACCGACATCCCGAAGGGCGTGCCGTTCACGACGTCGGCGCTCGCCGACGCGCTCACGAGGCGGTCCACCACGCTCGCGGAATCGCTCGACTTGAGCTTCGCTCCGTCGGCCCACTCGACCCGCGTGAAGACGATCCCCGAGTCGGGGAGGGTGAGGTCGAGGCCCACCGTCAGGCGGAAGCCCACCGACGCGCTGTCGGCGCGGGTGATCCGGCTCGGATTCCCGTCGCCGGCCACCGCGGAGCCCGCGGCCACGACGGCCGCCCGCGTGTTCCCGAGGAGGAGGTGCACCAGCCGGTCCACCAGCGGCCCCATCTGGAGCGACAGCGGCGTCGTGCTGGCGCGGGGCAGGAGCATCGTCGTCTGGCCCACCGGCGCCAGCGTCACCAGGATCGGCAGGCCGGTGGTGCTGTCCGTCTCGTAGGCGGGGTTACCCAGCCCGTCCCGGAGCAGCTGGCCCGACGCGTTCACCTTCACCACGCCCAGCTTCACGTTGTTCAGCACCAGCGGCGTCTGCGCCGTGTTGCGCAGCGTGAGGGCGGCCACCGCGTCGTTGAGGTGCGCGCTCTTGATCGCGTCCTGCAGGTCGCCGAAGTCGATCTGGGTCTTCAGGATCTCGCTGAACTCTTCGACGCCGACCGTGAGCTCGGGCGTCTTGGTGGGGTCGAGCCGCCCGGCGAGCAACTGCAGCACCAGGCTCCCGCCCCCGTCCACGACGACCGCGTCGGTGGTGACGAGACTCGTCAACGTCGCGCTCGTCGCCGTGGCCACGCCCGTCACCACCGCGACCACGTTTGCAGGGATGATCCTGGCGTTCGCGAGATCGATCGTCGTCGAGCCGGTGGTGGTCGTGCCGTTCCCCGGCGCCGCCGGCAGGACCAGCGTGGCGGTGACGGGCACGCCGAGTTTGGTGACGCCGTTGAGCTGGAGGTGGACGGTGTCCGCGATCGGCAGGCGGTTCTGGGCGGTGATCGTGAAGCTCCCGCTGTACACCACGACCGTGTCCACCGAGCGGATGCGGGTCTCGTTCGCCAGGATGCTGTCGCTCTGCGCGAAGCTCTCGTTCACGTTCTGCAGCGTCACCGAGGAGAGCGTCAGCGTGGTGGTGCTCAGCGTGACGACGACGGACTGCCCCGGGACCGGGACGCAGGCCAGGAGCGGCGTGACCGTCGGGGCGCCGAGATAGAGGTAGTTCTTGAAGCTCACCCCCACCGCGGAGACGGTGCTCGTCGCCGTGCCGAAGGCCGGGACCGTGTCGGTCGGGAAGGAGACGACCGTCGCGCCCGTCGAGTCCTTCACCGCCTGGGAGATCGCGACGCTGCACGCCGTGTTGTTCGTGATGCTGCCGATAATGGAGCCTGACGCCATCGTGGCGGCGGTGACCTTCGAGCCGTGCGGCGTGACGATCCGGATCGTGTCCTGGCTGATCGTCGGCCCGGCGGGGAAGACGCCGGCGGGCGCGGAAGCGTGCGGCGCGAACGTGTAGCTCAGGGTCGAGCTGTCGGGCTGCGCCTGGAGCATCTGGCCGTAGCTGAACCGGAACTGCTGGAAGGCGAGGTTGTTGTAGACCAGCTTCTGGCCGATGGCGCTCGCCAGGCTCTCCGCGGGGAGGGTGACGCCCAGCAGACCGCCGGCCGTCGTCGCCGTGTCGTGCGAACTCAGGAACTTCCCGATCTCCAGCGTGTCCCGGGACAGCGACACGGCCAGGGCGAGGGTGCGCGCGGGGCCGCGCCCCAGCTGCTCCTTCGCCGCGGTGATCGAGGACGGTTCGCAGGAAGCCGCGCCGAGCGTCAGGGCGAGCAGGCCGGCCAATTCGGGAATGCGCCGCATGGTCATCGGGTCCCTCTGAAAGGTCGTCGCTCCGCGGCGGAAGCGCCGGGCGCGAGATGCAGAACAGTAACGGCGGCCCCCCGTGTTCTCCCGTGACTCTCGTCACTGGGGCACTTCGCATCGCGCCTCGTGAGCCGGGTCACGCGCCCTCTCGGCCGGGCGGATCCAGCGCCTGCGACCTCTCGCGCCGCGCCTGCCCGGCGGCCCCCGTCGCGCGGGAGCGGGGCAGGCTCTATGATTCAGCATCCCACGACATCCGTATCACGCTCCCGGAGGCCCCGTGCACAGACGCCGCCTGTCCGTCCTCTCCGTCTTCCTCACCCTGGCCGCGGCCTCCGCAGCGTCGGCGCAGAGCGCCTACGACACCACGGCCTATGCGGCGCTCCACTGGCGGGAGCTCGGCATCTTCCGCGGCGGGCGCTCCGTCGCGGTCGCCGGCTCCGGCGCGCGCCACGACGAGTACTGGATGGGGACGGTGGGCGGCGGCGTCTTCAAGACCACCGACGGCGGCGACACCTGGCTGCCGTCCAGCGACAAGTACTTCGGCGGGAGCATCGGCTCCATCGCCGTGAGCGAGTCGAACCCCGACATCGTCTACGTCGGCACCGGGGAGTACCCCCTCCGCGGCAACGTCTCCCACGGCGACGGTGTCTTCCGGACCACCGATGCCGGCCGGACCTGGACCTCCCTCGGCCTGGCGGCGACGCAGCAGATCGCGCGGGTCCGCGTCCACCCCACCAACCCCGACATCGCCTACGTGGCCGCCCTCGGCCACGCCTACGGCCCGAACCGCGATCGGGGGATCTACAAGACCACCGACGGCGGCGGGACCTGGACGCAGGTCCTCTTCCGGAACGACTCGACCGGCGCCTCCGACCTGGCGATGGACCCCGCGAACCCCGAGGTGCTCTTCGCCGCCTTCTGGCAGGTGCAGCGCACCCCCTGGTCGCTGAGCAGCGGCGGGCGGGGGAGCGGCCTCTTCAAGACCACCGACGGCGGGGCGCACTGGACGGAGATCACCGCCAACCCCGGACTCCCGCGCGGCCTCTGGGGGAACATCGGGCTCACCGTCTCGCCGGCGAAGCCGGGCCGCCTCTGGGCCATCATCGAGGCGGACTCGGGGGGCGTCTACCGCTCTGACGACGGCGGGGCCACCTGGACGTGGGTCAACCGCGACCACAAGCTCCGCGAGCGGGCCTGGTACTACATGCGCATCACCGCCGACCCGCGCGACAGCAACGTCGTGTGGGCCGTGAACACCGGACTGTTCCGCTCGAAGGACGGGGGCCGGACCTTCGACCACGTCCCCGATCCGCACGGCGACAACCACGAGATCTGGATCGCGCCCAACGACCCGCAGCGGATCATCGAGGCCAACGACGGCGGCGCCAACGTCTCCTTCAACGGCGCGAAGACGTGGACCGACCAGGACTTCGCCACGGCGCAGTTCTACCACGTGGCCACCACGAACCACTTCCCCTACCGGGTGTGCGGCGCGCAGCAGGACAACTCGGGCGTGTGCGGTCCCAGCCGCTGGCCGGGGGGCGTCCCCCGCTCCCAGTGGTACGACGTCTCGGGCGAGTCCGGGTACATCCAGGCCCGCGCCGACTCGGCCGACATCACCTACGGCGGCGACAACAGCGGTTTCCTCGCGCGGGTAGACCACAAGACCGACTTCTGGCGGCTCATCAGCCCCTGGCCCGACAGCCCTGACGGCCATCCGGCGTCGGAGGGGCGGTACCGCTTCCAGTGGACGTCGCCCCTGCTGATCTCGCCGCACGACCCGAACACGCTCTACGTCGGCGGGAACGTCCTCTTCCGGACGGTGAACGGCGGCCAGAGCTGGACGGTCATCTCCCCCGACCTCTCGCGGCACGACCCCCGCACCCTCGGCGTCTCCGGTGGGCCGATCACCCTCGACCAGACGACGGCCGAGTACTACGGCACCATCTTCGCCCTCGCCGAGTCGCCGCTGGTGCGTGGCTTGCTCTGGGCCGGCTCCGACGACGGGCTCATCCACCTGACCCGCGACGGCGGCCGGACCTGGGCCGACGTCACGCCCCCGGGCCTGCCGGCCTTCACGCGCATCTCGATCATCGAGGCGTCGCACTTCGCCGCCGGCACCGCGTACGTGGCGGCGAACCGCTACCAGCTCGAGGACTGGACGCCCATCATCCTCAAGACCAGCGATTACGGCCGCACCTGGACGCGCATCGTGGCGGGGATCCCCGCCGACGAATTCGTGCGGGTGGTGCGGGAGGACCCGGCGAAGCGCGGCCTCCTCTTCGCGGGGACGGAGCGCGGCGTCTGGGTTTCCTTCGACGACGGCGCGCAGTGGCAGTCGTTCCGCCGCAACCTCCCCATCGTTCCCGTCCACGACCTCGCCTTCAAGGACGGCGACCTCATCGCCGCCACCCACGGGCGGTCGTTCTGGATCCTCGACGACATCACCCCTCTCGAGTCCCTGACCCCGGCGCTCCTGCAGGAGGACGCCCACCTCTACCCGGTGCGCGACGCCTACCGGGTGGATTGGGGGAACGCGGACGCCCCGGCGGCGCACCCGGTCGGCGCGAACCCGAAGAGCGGGGCGGTAGTCTATTACTGGCTCAAGACCGCGGGCCAGCCCGTCACGCTCACCGTCCTCGACTCGGCGGGCCGCGTGATCCGGCGCTTCACCAGCCGGCAGGATTCCATCACCGCGGCGGATTCGGTGCGGGGGAGCGGCGCCCTGCAGGCGCGGAAGGACAGTCTCATGCGCGCCGGCCTCGACAGCGTGCGCGTGGACAGTCTCCTCGGTGACACGACGAAGGACGCCGACAAGCCGTGGCCGCAGCGGCCGCCGGCGCCGCCGCGCCTCCCTGACAAGGCGGGGCTCAACGTCTTCGCGTGGAACCTGCGCTACCCGGGGCCCACGCCCTTCTGGGGGATGATGGACATCGGCACCGACGGGCCGGTGGCGCTCCCCGGCCGCTACCGGGTCCGCCTCGAGGCGGGGGGCGTCACCGTCGAGCAGGCGTTCCGCCTCCGGGTGGATCCGCGGAGCCGCGTGACGCCCGCCGAGCTGCGGGCGCAGTTCAGCTTCCTGCGCCAGATCACGGACACGGTGAACGCGGTCACGACCACCGTGGCCCGCCTACGCAACACCCGGACGCAGCTGGGCGACCGCGCGCAGTCGCTCGCCGCCGGCTCTCCGGCGCGCGCGCAGGCGGAAGCGCTCGCGGCGCGGCTCGCGGCGCTGGAGGACTCCCTCTACCAGGTGCGCCTCCAGGCCGACGAGGATGGGCTCGTCTACCCGTCGCGCCCGATCGAGCGGATTAGCGGGCTGGCCGGCGGGGTGGCCAGCACCGACGCGCGCCCGACCGCGCCGTCGTACGAGGTGTTCCGGATGTTCGCGCCCGACGTGCAGCGCGGCCTCCTCGCGGCGCGACAGGCGCTGCGGGAGGGTCTTGCCGCCGTGAACGCGGCGCTCACCGCCGCCGGCCAGGCGCCGGTGGCCCCCGCGGACGGGGAGATCCGTCCGCCGAAGCCGGTGGGGTGACGATGACACGGTCCCTGTTGCTGCTTCCGCTGGCCGCGCTCCTCCTGGCGCCGGCCGCCCCGCTCCACGCGCAGGGG
>JADGQW010000166.1 GCA_017881505.1 Gemmatimonadales bacterium | reverse complement strand
CCCGCGGCGGCTGGCGCCGGCACCGCGCTCGGGTTCGAGGGGAACGACGCGGGCTTCGGCAGCACCTTCGAGCTGGTGGAGGAGCCCGGTCCCGAGCCGGCCCGCTGGCCGGCCGCCGCCGGGTACGCGATCCCCGCGCAGTCCGACGGCGCCGATGCCGCCGGCTTCGCCGCAGCGTGGGAGGGTCCGCCGGCGGAGAGCGCGCCGCCCGCGGCCGCTCCGGCTCCGGGGGAGAGCGCGCCGCCGGCCGAGGGCGCGGAACCCGCGGAGGGAGAATCCCCGGGGCGCCCCGCGATCCGCCGCACCCGCCCTCCCCTCAGCGAGCTGGAAACGCTGCGCGCGCCGCAGCGGACGCGCCGCGTCATCGTATACGCCGGCGTGTCCGTGGTCTCGGTCTGGCTCGCGATGGTGGCGCTCCGGCCGGAGTGGGTGTTCCCCGTGAACGCCCCCGAGGAGGCGCCGGCGGTCCCCCGCGCCACGCACGTGCCCGACAGCCTTCCCTGGATCGTGCAGGTGTCGGCGTGGAACGACCTGCCGCGCGCGCTCGAGGCGCTCGACACCCTCGCCGAGCGCCACGTGCCGGCGCTCGTGACGCCGGTCCGGATCGCCGCGCGAATCAGCTACCGGGTGCAGGCGGGTCCCCTTGCCACGATGGCGGAGGCGGAGGCGCTCCTCGACACCCTGCGGGCGCACAGCCTCGCCGCCCTCGACGGCAGCATCGCCCTCGCCCTGCCCCTCAGCTTCGCCATCGGCGCCGGAGGCGCTGCGACGGGAGCGCAGGTGCGCGACGAGCGCGACAGCCTGCGCGCGCACGGCGTCCCGACGTTCCTCCTCGCGGAGCCCGGCGGGCACCTGCGGATCTACGCCGGCGCCTTCGAGCGCGCCGACGAGGCCGCCGTCCTCGATTCCATCCTCTTCACCCTCGGACGCGTGCGCCGCCTCGGCCCGCGCGTGGGATTCGTGCCATGAAGCTCCGCCGTCTCGAGCTGTCCGGCTTCAAGTCGTTCGCCGATCCCGTCGAGTTCCAGATCGGCGACGGCGTGACCGCGATCATCGGTCCCAACGGATGCGGGAAGTCGAACGTGTCCGACGCGGTGCGCTGGGTGCTCGGGGAGCACAATCCGCGGGTGCTGCGCGGCGCGCGGATGGAGGAAGTGATCTTCCAGGGGTCGTCGGGGCGCCGGGCGCAGAACGTCGCGGACGTGGCGCTGGTGTTCGACAACGCCGACCGCGGGATGGACCTCGACTTCGCCGAGGTGGCGCTGTCGCGGCGGGTGTCGCGGTCGGGGGAGAGCGAGTACTTCATCAACGCGGCGCCGGTGACGCGGCGGGAGCTGCTGGCGGCCATCGCGGGCACGGGGCTCGGGACGGACCAGGGGGTGGTGATCGAGTCGCGGATGGTGGACGCGCTCCTCTCCGACCGCCCCGACGACCGGCGCGCGCTGTTCGAGGAGGCGGCGGGGCTCGGGCTCTATCGGGATCGGAAGCGGAGCGCGGAGCGGCGGCTGGAGGAGACGGGGACGGACCTCGCGCAGGTGGACAACCTGATCGCGGAAGTGCAGACACGGGTCCGGAGCCTGGCGCGGCAGCGCCGGCGCGCGGAGCGCCACGGCGAGATGCTGACGCGCCGCTTCCAAGTGGTGGCGGCGCTGACGCGGAGCGATGCGGCGGCGATCGACGACGCGCTGCGGCAGATCGAGGCGCGGCGGGCGGCGCTGGCGGCGGAGCTGCCGGCGGCCCGCGCGGCGCTGGGGGACCGGGACCGCGAGCGGCACGCGGGGGCGGAGGCACGGGCGGGGGCGGAGGCGCGGCGTACGGAGGTGGAGCGCGGGGTCGCGGAGGCGCGTCTCGCGGTCACCACGCTGGAGGGGGACCTCGCCCTGGCGTCGGAGCGGCTGGGGCACGCCTCGCAGCGGCGGGAGCGGGCGCTGACCGAAGGGGGCGAGGCGAGCACCGCGGCGGCGCGCGCGGAGCGGGAGCGGGACGCGGCGGCGGCCGAGCGCGGGGCGGCGGAGCGCGACCGGGCCGCGGTCCAGCAGGAGCTCGCGGCGCGCCAGGCGCTGGAGCAGGCGGCCCGGGACCACCTCGCGGCGCAGCGGGCGGCGGTGCGGACCGTGGAGGAGGAGCTGCAGCGGCAGGCGGAGGCGCTGCGGCGCCTCGGCGGCGAGCGGGAAGCGCTGGAGCGGGAGCTGGCCGACCTGCGCGAAGAACAGGGGGGCGCGGAGGCGCGTCGCGCCGCACTGGTGCGGGACCTCGGGGTGGCGTCGGCGGAGGCGGGCGAGGCCGCGGCGCGCCAGGCGTCCCTCTCCGACCGGATGGTGTCGCTGGGGCTCGAGGCGGAGCGCGCGCGCCACGCCCTCGCCGAGGCCCGGGAGCGCGAGGCGCGCCTCCGTGCCGACCGCCGGGCCGCCGAGGAGTCGCTCGCGCAGGCCTCGGCGCGGCGGGACGCGCTGCGCCAGCTGGAGCGAGACCACGTGGGGCTCGCCCCCGCGTCCGCGGCGCTGCTCGGCGCGCGGGAACGCTTCGGCGGCGTCGTGCTCGGTCCCCTCTCCGACTTCGTCCGCGCGCGTCGCGAGGACGCCGGGCCGGTGGAGCACGCCCTCGGCGAGTGGCTCCACGCCGTGCTCGTGACCGATCTCGCCGCGTGCGACGCCATCTACGGCTGGCACCGTGAGACCAATCCCGGCCCCCTCCTCCTCCTGCCCGTCCAGCCGGGGCCCGCGAACCCCGCGGACGGCGGTGAGCTGGCCGACCGCACCGGCGCCGAAGGCGCGGCGGGGCGCTGGGTGCGGGCGCTCCTCGCCGGCACCCGCCCCTTCGCCCCCGAGGGGGACGCGATCGTGCGGTCCAACGGCGCGGTGTTCCTCCCCGGCCACGGCGCCGCAGCGGGCCCGCTGCGCCGGCGCGCCGAGCTCGAGGCGCTGGCTGACGACGCCGCGCGGCTCGAGGCCGACCTCGCCGAGCTGGACCGGACCATCGCGGCCGCCGCCGAGCGCCTGGCCGGCGCGGAGCGCGATGCCGCTGCGGCCGACGCGTCGCTGGAGGCGACCCGGGGCGACGAGCGCACCGCCGCCGCGTCCGCCGACGACGTCCGGCGCCGCCTCGCCCACGTCGAGCGCGACCTCTCCGTGGAGGTCGGCCTCGTGACCCGCCTCGCGGAACGCCTCGATGCCGCGGAGGAGCGGCTCGGCTCCGTCAGCGCGCAGCTCGCCGCGGGGGACCTGGAGCGCATCCGGCACGAGGAGCGCCTCGGGCGCGACCGTGCGCGCCTCGCCGAGCTGGAGGACGAACAGGAGACCACCCGCGAGCGGCGGGTGCACTGGCAGGTCGAGGAGGCGCAGGTCTCCGCCCGCTTCGACGCCGCGCGGGACCGCGAGACGCGGGCCGCCGCGGCGATGACGGAGCTCTCGACGCGCGCCGGCACCCTCGACACCGAGGTCGCGCAGCTCGACGCCGAGCGCGCCACACTGGAGACGCAGCGCGCCGCGTGGAAGGAGGAGCTGACCGAGCGGCACGCCTCCCTGGCGGAGCTGGAGCGCGTCGCCGTCACCGCCGAGCAGGGCGTCGGCGCGGCGACCGCGGCGCTCGCCGCCGCCGAGGGGCGCCTCGACGAGGCGCGCGAGGCGGTGGACCGCCTGAGCGAGGAGGGCCACCGGCTCGACCTCGACGCCAGCGAGCTGTCGGCCTCGCGCCGCGTGATGGGGGAGCGCCTCGCCGCCGAGTGGGGGAAGGACCTCGACGGGATCCTCGCCGAGCCCGCGACCGTCTCCGGCGACGCCGAAGTGCTGCGCGCCGAAGCGGACGCGCTGCGGCAGAACCTCGAGGCGATGGGCCCGATCAACGCCCTCGCCGTGGACGAGCACGCGGAGGAGACGAAGCGTCTCGAGCACCTGACCACCCAGCGCGACGACATCGTCGCCGCGAAGAGCAGCCTGTCCCAGAGCATCCGCGAGCTGGACGTCGTCGCGCGCGAGCGGTTCATTGCCACCTTCGGGTCGGCGCGCGAGAACTTCCGCCGCGTCTTCGACACGCTGTTCGGCGGCGGCGAGTGCGACCTCGCCCTCTCCGACTCCGACGACCCGCTGGAAGCCGAGATCGAGATCACGGCGCGGCCGCGGGGGAAGCGGACGGAGCGGCTCCACCTCCTCTCGCAGGGGGAGCGGTCGCTCGTGGCGCTCTCCCTCCTGTTCGGGATCTACCTCACGAAGCCGGCGCCCTTCTGCGTCCTCGACGAGGTGGATGCCCCCCTCGACGACGCGAACATCGGGCGCTTCACGCGCCTCCTCGAGGAGTTCAAGCCCCACACCCAGTTCATCGTCATCACGCACAACCCGCGCACGATGGCCGTCGCCGACGCCCTCTTCGGCGTGACGATGCAGGAGCCCGGGGTGTCGAGCGTGGTGTCGGTGCGGCTGGGCGAGGAGACCCAGGCCGCGTAGATGCTGCGCCGGGCCGGGCTCCTCGCCCTCCTCGCCGCGGGGCTCCCGGCCGCCGCGGGCGCCCAGGCGCCGCGCACCCTCTCCCCCCGCCTCGCCGCGCTCGCCGCCCGCCAGGACACGGCGGCCCTCGTCTGGATCATCGCCCGGCCCGGCGCCGACCTCGACGCCCTCGCGGACCGCGTGCGTGCCGCCGGGGGACGCGTCCGCCACGTCAGCCAATTCGTGAACGCCGTCTCCGCCCTCGTGCCCTCGGGCGCGCTGGTCGACCTGGCGCGCGGGCGCGGCGTGGCGCGGGTCCAGCCGGTCGCGATCTTCGTGCGCCCCGCCGACGAGACGTGCGGGCGGCCCGGCTCCGCCGCCTGCCGCGCCGCCGAAGCCCGGCCCGCGCCGCCTCCTGCCGTGGCACGGGCGGTCCTCGGCGCGGCGCTCGATACCCTCTACGGCCAGGGCGCGTGGGCCTACCAGCAGCTCGGCACCCCCGCCCTGCACGCCCTCGGGCTCCGCGGCGCAGGCGTGCGCATCGCGATGCTGGACACCGGCTTCAACACCCTCCACCCGTGGATGGCCGGCGCGACGGTCACCGCCGTGCGCAACTTCGTCTATCCCGCCGACACGTCCGTCCGCGATTCCTCAGCGGATAATCCCCCGGGACCGGGCAACCCCAACCCGCCCGTGCAGATGGTCCACGGTACGGAGACGTGGTCCCTCATCGCCGCCAACGCCAAGGGCCAGCTCTTCGGCGAGGCGAACCAGGCACGGTTCCTCCTCGCGAAGACCGAGCAGATCCTGAGCGAGACCCGCGTCGAAGAGGACAACTGGGTGGCGGCGGTGGCGTGGGCGGACTCCATCGGCGTGGACATCATCTCGAGCAGTCTCGGCTACCGCGTCTTCGACACCGACAGCACCCCCTACGCGAACCTGAACGGGGACATAGACGTCGCCAGCATCGCCGCGCGCGCCGCTGCGCGGCGTGGCATCTTCGTGGTGGTCTCCGTCGGGAACGACGGCGCGCACGGAGTCGGGTCCCTCGGCGCCCCCGCCGATGCCGACTCGATCGTCGCCGCCGGCGCCACCGACCCGACCGGCGCCCTCGCCTTCTTCAGTTCCCGTGGCCCCACCTCCGACGGGCGCCACAAGCCGGAGGTTGTCGCTCCCGGTATCGGCGTGACGGTGGCCAGCTACAACGCCGCCACCACGACGACTTCGAGCGGCACCTCCTTCTCCGCTCCGCTCATCGCCGGGCTCGCGGCGCTCGTCCAGGGCACGCGCCTCGGGAGACCCGCCGCGGATCTCCGGCGCGGCCTCCTTGGCGCGGGCAGCAACCGCGCCGCGCCGAACGATTCCATCGGCTGGGGCATCCCGGACGCCCTGCACTTCCTGGCCTTCCCCGCCGGCCTCGCGCCGGTGGCCCCGACGGACCCGCTCCTCACCTCGGCGACGCCGACGTTCGCCTGGGACGTGGACCAGCCCACGGGCCTGGTGCCCTACAGCGCCGACAC
>JADGQW010000165.1 GCA_017881505.1 Gemmatimonadales bacterium | reverse complement strand
CCGCGTCGCCGCGTCGAAGATGTGGAGCTCGCTCGATCGCGCCGTGTTCACGAGCACGCGCCGGCCGTCGGGGGTGAACTTCACGCGGATGGGGAAGTCGGCGCAGGGGATCGTGGCGAGGGTATCGAGCGTGCGCGCGTCGAGGATGCTCACGGTGTTGGCGGACCGGTTCACCGCCCAGACCTGGCGGCCGCCGGGGGAGATCGCCACCCCTTCCGTGCCCCGACCGGTCTGAGTGACGCGCGAGGTGCCGGGGTGGCGCAGATCCAGCTGCGTGACACTGCCGCTGCCGCTGTTCCCGACGTACGCCCACCGCCCGTCGGGGGAGACCGCGACCATGTGCGAGGTCTGCTGCCCGGTGGCGATGGCGCGCCCCACCGTCCAATGTCGCGTCTCCACCGGGATCACCGCGCGGGCTGTTTCGGAGGTGACGACGACCGTTCGCCCGTCGGGAGTCCAGGCGAGGCCGTGGGGCCGCTGGACGCCGAGCTCCACGGTACGGACGACCGCCCCGCGCCGCACGTCGATCAGCGTGAGCGTGTGCCCCGGCGCCTGCGGCTCCCCGTAGTTGGAGACCACGGCCCAGCGCCCTCCCGGCGCCACGGCGACCTCGTGCGGCCCCGCGCCCGTCTGCAGCACCGCCACGACGCGCCCTTCCGGGAGGTCGAGGAGGGTGAGGGTGGCGTCGCTCTTGTTCGCGACGAGCAGGGTGCCCGACGGACCCTGCGCCCCGAGCGCCTGCGCCGCGAGGAGGGTGACCAGTAACACCAGTGCCAGGTAGTGTGCAGACGCGCAGACGCGCAGTGGTGCGCAGTGCATCGGGGACGGGAGCTTCGCAGTCCTCGCTCGCATCACGGTGGCGTCCCTTGGAACAGTGGGCCTGTGGCTGACGGCGGCGTCAGGACGCACTAGTTTGCGGTACGGGGCGGGTCTGCGGAAGGGAGCCGGCATGGTCTGGCCGTTCGCGCACCTCTGGGACGAGGCGCTGTCCTTCGGGGAGTTCGCCGCGGCGTCGCGGCTCCACGGGGCGCTGTGGGAGGCGATGCGCCGGACCGCCCGCGTCCCCGACGCCCTCGTCGCGGAGGCCTCGGCCCTCGGCGGGGGCTTCCGGCTCGTCGCCATCGTCGAGGACTGGTGCGGCGACGCCAGCAATACCATCCCCGTCGTGGCGCGCTGGGCGGAGCAGGTGCCCGGCATCGCGCTGCGCCTCCTGCGCCGCGACGAGCACCCCGACCTCACGGACGCGTACCTCACCGGGACTTCGCGCGCGATCCCCATCGTCGTCATCCTCACCGCCGAGATGGAGGAGATAGGCCGCTGGGGCCCCCGTCCGTCCGAGTTGCAGGCGTGGGTGATGGAGCAGCGGCGCGCGGGCGCGGGTAAGGAGTTGTACCCCGAAGTCCGGAAGTGGTACGCGCACGACAAGGGGGAGAGCACCCTCCGCGAGATCCTCGCGGTGATGGCCGGGTCCTAGCGGGCGTTCGGCGCGCCGCGGCCGCCTCGCCGCGCCACTGCCGCTCCGCCGGCATCCGCGGTATACTCTAGTGATTCACTCGTCATTCCCGTTCTTCTCGCAGGAGGGTGTACCGATGCGGATGATCCCTGCGGCCGTCCTGGCCGCTGCGGGCCTGGTCATGCCGGCGCTGCGCGCCGAGGCCCAGGCCGCTCCCGCGGTACCGCCGCCGCTCGAGGTGGGCGCGGTGGCCCCCGACTTCGCCCTGCCGGGCAGCACGCGGTTCGGGCTGCTCCAGCAGCCGGTCCGGCTCAGCGACTACCGGGGGAAGACGGTGGTCCTCGCCTTCTTCTTCCGCGCCCGAACGCGTGGCTGAACGATCCAAATGAACGCGTACCGTGATCAGTACGCGCAGATCTTCAAGGGTGGACGGAACGTGGTGCTGATCGCCATCAGCGCCGACGCGGACACGATGCAGGCGTCCTGGGCGCGGGACTCGGAGTTCCCGTTCCTCTTCGCCAGCGACACCGCGATGGCGGTGGGGCGGCAGTACGGCGCCTTCCTCCAGCGGCCGAACCTGGCCATCGACAACCGCAACCTCTTCGTCGTGGGGCCGGACGGGAGGATCGCCTATCGCGCGGTGCCCTTCCGCGAGGTGGACCCCTCGGCGTACACGGAGCTCGGCGCCGCGATCGCGCGCCTCGTGCCGGCGGACTCCGCCCGGGGCGGGAACTAGCGGGGTCGGCGAGTCCGACGGCGGGACGGAAACGGGACGGGCCCGGCGCGCTGCCGGGCCCGTCGTGCGTCCGCCGACCAACTCCCGCGCGGAGGCGGGTCAGAAGCTCGTGGAGAGCGCCAGCGTCACCGTGCGGAGGTTCGGGAAGGTGTAGGGTTCCACGGCGTTCGGCGTGTAGGCCGATTGCGGCCCGCCCGCGATGCCGACCTCCGGGTCGAATCCGCGGAATCGGGTGATCGTGAAGACGTTCCGGCCGATGAGACTGACGTCCCAGCTCCCGACTCCCGCGATCCCGCCGAGGTGCCAGGACACCGAAAGCTCGCGCAGCTTCGCGAAGCTCGCGTCCTCGACGGTGCCGTTGTACGGAGCCAACGTCTGGTACAGCCCCCCGATCCCGGCGCCGGACTCCGGCGGCCCCGACCGGTAGTAGTAGCCGATCGGCTTCGCCAGCGCCGGATCCACGCCCCGCTGCTCGACGTCACGGGCGGTGAGGTCGAGGTACGCCGCGTGGCGGGGGAGATTCCACAGCTTCCGCCCGAGCACCGCTTCGAGGAGGGCGAACACCCGCACCCGTTTCCACCGCAGGTCTTGCGACACCGAGAAGTGCCAGTCGGGGAGCGTGCTCCCCAGGGGCACCATCTGGCGGCCGCCGGTGGTGTCGCGCAGGGCGATCAGCGTCCCCCAACTCAGCTCGGCACCCCACGGCGCAGCCGCTGCCGGAAGGCGGGTCGTCCAGAGGTTCTTCGTGAGCCCGTCTCCGACGTGGTAGGCGTTCCCCGCTTGGTCCTTGCCGACCCAGACCAGGTAGCCGTCGCTGTTCGTCTGGAACGACGCGTTGGCGGTGCCGCAATCGGCGCTGAACGGCGCTGGGAGTTTGGCGCAGTCGGCCGCCCCGCGCAGGACGTAGTAGCCGTAGAGGGTCCCGTAACGCTCGCCTTCCCTGGCGATCATGTACGATTGGGAGAGCGGCCCCTGCCCGTAGCCATAGGCGAACGGCGGCACGTCGAGCCGGCCGAACACCGCACGGGAGCGGTCGTAGTTGAAGCGCCACGCCCACGTCAGGTCCCGCGTGGAGACGACGGGGACGTGGACGGACAGCTCCCACGTGGAGTTGCGGAGCGACCCGATGTTCGCCAGGGCGTACTGGACGAAGGTCGTCCCGACCGCATACGGGACGGCAGCGATGAAGTTCTTCGTCTCCGAACCGGAGTAGGTGACGTCCACGCCCACGCGGTGGAACAGCTCGAGGTCCGCGCCGATCGCGCGCTCCGTGGTCGTCTCTCCCCGAAGGTCCGGCAGCGCCGCCACGCCTGCGAGGAGGTCCTGGCTCGACACCGCGTACCCGGGCACGCTCCCCGTCCTCCCGAGCGCGGCTCTGAGCGAGAACTCCCCCACTCCCGCCACCAGCGGCCACCACGGCTCCGCGGACATCCGATACGCGAAGGCGGCGCGCGCGAGCGTGGCGCGGGGGTGCTGCGAGCCGATGGTGTACCGATCGCGCCGGAGGAGCAGGTCCGCCACGTACCGGCCCCGGTAGGTGAAGCTGGCCCCGGCGGACATCCCGGTGAGCCGCCGCGATGCTTCCGCCATGGTGTAGGCGCTCGCCGAGGTGTCGGGGGGCAATCCTCCGCCGCGCGGGCTCAGTAGCCAGCGGTCGGTCCGGGCGGTCGCTCGCTGTCGCTCCGACAGGACGCGGAAGATCCACACGGTCGAGAGGTCGGTGCCGAAGCGCCGCCGCAGCGTCACGTCGAGGGCGGCACTGCGGGTCTCGTCCCTCCACTGGGTGGCATCGGCCTCATCGGGGGCTAAGGGCCACACGTAGCCGGGCGTGCGGAAGCCCGGCGGCACGGCGTAGTCCCACCGGTCCGTGCGGCGGTCGTAGCTAGCGCTTCCCTCGACGTCCAGCCACGGGACAGGCGCCCAGCGGAGGCTCGCGCCACCGAGCACCCGTTCGGTCGTGAGTTCGTCCGTGACGCCATTGCCGGTCGTGTACAACAGGGGATTGGGGCTCCACATCCCGCCAGTCAGGATGTTCGATCTGGCGTACAGCCTGCCGAGGGAATCCCGCGCGAGGAGGTCCGCCGAGGCCGGCTGCTGCGTGACCCACTGGAAGAGACTCCCACCGTTCTCCTGGCCGAAGCCGTCGGCGCGGTCGCGGCCGTAGAAGGAACGGAACGCCAACGAGAGCGAGCTGCCCAGGCGCTGATCGAGGTTCAGGCGCGCCGTGTAACGGGTGGCGCCGTCGAGGGAGCGGAGCGAGCCGCGCTCCCGCGTCTGCGAGGCGCTGGCGTAGTACCCCGTGCCGCCGACGCGCCCCGCGATGTCGGCGCTCGAGTGGACGAATGGTGCGCTCCTCGTCACCTCACGCGCGACGTCGTAGACCGGGGTGGGCCAGTAGCGCGACACGAAGTTCTGCCGCAGCGCCGCGGCCGTCAGGACCCCGCTGGGGTCGAGCACGAGCGGCGCAGGGGTCGCCGCGGAATCCCCGGGGAGGCCGTTCACGCGCGCGGTCTCCGCGGCCCAGTCGAGCGTCCGCGCGCACAATGGCTCGGTCGCGTCGGCGATGCAGAAGCGCCGCCCGCTGGCATCCATCAGGAGCGCGTGCTGGCGTGCGAGCGGGAACCCCCGCTCGATGTCGTTGGCCCCTGCTTCAGAGCGGAAGTGGACGCCGAAGGCGCGTGTCGAGGGCGCCCCCGACTTCGTGGTGACGGTGATGACGCCGTTCGCCGCGCGCGAGCCGTACAGCGGCGCAGCGGCGGAGCGCGTCACGACATCGATGTGGTCGATGTCCTGCCCGTCGATGGCCGGCATTCCGCCGTAGACGAGCACGCCATCCACGATGTACAGCGGTGCCTGCGAGATGCCCGACCCGTCCAGCGACCGGATGCCGCCGAGCAGGGCGCCGGGCGAGGCGCCGGGCCGGCCACTGGCGCCGACGACGAGGACGCCGGGCACGCGGCCCGCGAGCTGGCGGAGCGGGTCCACCTCCGGGACGGGCAGGTCGGTCGCGTCGAGCCGGGTCACCGGGACCGGCGACGCGATCCCGGAAGTCCCATCGAGGCCTCCCGCCGTGCCCCCCGCGTCCGCGCCATTCACATCGGGGCGAAGGCGAACATCGACGGAGTGTGTGCCCCCCGTGGCGACGACGGATCGGGTCCCCGGCACGAACCCGGCGGCCCGGAACTGGAGCGTCACCGTTTGCGCGTGCATCCGGGCGGCCGGGATGATGAGCACGTAGGTCCCGGTCGCAGTCGTGGCCGCCTGGATGGCCAGCTCGGGAGCGGACACGCTGATCGCGGCGAGGGGCTCGCCGAGCTCCGAGTGCACGGTCCCGCGGATCACCGCGTCCTGCGCCCCGGCGATGCCGGTCGCGCCGGCCATGAGTGCGAGGAGAGCGCCGGCGACACGCCGGATGGCGGATAGAGTACGGTCCACGGATCCCCCTTCGACGAACGCCGGCGAGGTCGGCCGTGGCCCAAAGTGTGATGCCCGGAGTGACGCGGCAACCCGATGTACGCGGCTCTCGCGGGGAAGGAACTCCGAATCAGTTGTTCGGGATGAAGAGCGGTGCTGGGGCGAGTGGCCCGAGGCTAGCGCGTGACGCGCGCCAACGCCGCCTCGAGGTCCTGGTCGGGACCGACGCCGGTGTAGGCGACCTTCCCCTCGCGGTCGAGGATGACGACGTAGCTCGTGGCCGGCGCGTCGAAAGCGCGCACCGCGCTCCCGCGCCCGTCCCAGAGCACACGTGCCGCCGGGAGGGGG
>JADGQW010000164.1 GCA_017881505.1 Gemmatimonadales bacterium | reverse complement strand
CGCCCCAGGTAGAAGCCGCCGAACACCAGTGCCGCCACCGCGGCGGCCCAGAACCACCACGGCCCCCGCTCCGCCCCCTCGTGCGGCTCGTCGGGCTCGCGGAACGCCTGGCGGTGCACCGCGAGCACGTCCACGTCCTCCGCCTCGTGACTCTCCCGCTGACGGATCTCCTCGGCGGGGACGTCGCGCCCGGGGCCGGTCATGGGGCACCTCCCGCCACCGCGTGCGGGTCGTAGTCGCGCTTCAGGGCGAGGAGGTAGTCCACCAGCGCCCGCGCCTTCGGCCCCGCGACCACCACCTTCCCCGCGGGGACCAGGCCGGGGGGCGTGGTCACGATCTCGTCCCCCATCTCCGCCTGGTCCTTGAGCACGAAGAGGAAGCGGAACGACGGCATCACGGAGAAGGGCGCCACCGCGCGCGGCTGGTAGAGGTGGAGGTAGTGCCAATCCCGGCTCGGCTGGCGCACGCCGATGTTCATCAGGTCGGGCCCCGTGCGCATCGTGCCGAGGAGGTGCGGCCGGTCGTAGACGTAGTCCTCCGGCTCGGACGCGCGGCCCCAGCCCCGCGCCGAGTCCGAGCCGAAGGACGGCGTGCGCACCTGCTGGCTATGGCAGTAGTAGCAGCCGAGGGAGGTGTAGAGGGCCCGCCCCTCCGCCTGCGACGCCGTGTATGGCGCGAGCCCCGCCGGGGCCGGCACGCCCGCCAGCTGCACCTCGGGAAGGCCGATCAGCACCACGAACGCGAACGTGACGGTGGCGACGGCCCCGAGGAAGATCACGAGATAGCGGTTCATGCAGCCGCCCTCGCTTCCGACCACGCCGGCTCCGCGCGCTCGGGCCCGCGCCGCCGCACCATCAGCCAGTAGTGGTACGCGAACACCAGGTGTGCGGCGAGCATCAGCGCCCCCCCCACCGACCGCGCCACGAGGTACGGCTTGGTCGCCGTCACCACGTCGCCGAAGGGCACCGCCGCATCGAGCATCCGCGCGCCCTCGAGCCACCCGCCGAGCGTGAGGGAGACGAAGTAGACCGCTATCCCCGACAGGGCCAGCCAGAAGTGCCAGCGGATCAGCGCGGGCTTCGGCCACTCCCAGTTCACCAGGCGTGGCACGATGAAGTAGAACGCCCCGAAGAGGATCATCGAGGCGAAGCCGTACACCCCGAGGTGCGCGTGGCCCACGGTGAAGTGGGTGAAGTGCGTCACCCGGTTCACCGTTCGCAGGGCTTCGGCGGAACCCTGGAGGCTCACCGCCGTGTAGATCATCGCCCCCGCCACCACGAAGGCGAGGGTGGGGCTGTGCCGCAGCGTCCCGAACCTGCCGAGCATCGTGGTATGGAAGTTCACCGCCGTGGCCGCCACGGGGATCACCATCATCACGCTCGCGGTGATGGAGACGGTGATCAGCCACGTAGGCACCGGCCCCCCGATCAGGTGGTGGATGCCGTTCATCGAATAGAAGAAGGCGAGCGCCCAGAAGCCGACGAGGGAGAGCCAGTAGCTGCGGATCGGCCGCCCCAGGACCTTCGGGATCAGGTAGTACGCCGTCGCGAGGGAGAGCGCGGTGATCCACAGGCCGAGGGCGTTGTGCCCATACCACCAGTTCACCGCCGCCTGGCCCACTCCTCCCCACACCGGGAGGTTCGCCGTGACGAAGATGATCGGGAACCAGACCATCGCCGCGAGCGCGTACCACACGCTGACGTAGAAGTGCTTCGTCCTCCGGCGCGCGACGGTCATCAGCACGCTGTACGCCATGAGCCCGCCGGCGACCGCGACGATGGCGTCGATCGGGAACGGGATCTCGAGCCATTCGAGCCCGTCGGTCCATCCCGCCAGCACGGCGCCGATGCCGAGCACGAGGAAGAGGTTCCAGCCCACCGCCGCCGCCATCGCCGCGGCGGGCCGGTGGAGGGGAGCGCGCACCAGCCGCGGGATCATCCAGACCGCCACACCCACCAGCGCCATGGAGGCCCAGCCGTACGCCACCGCGTTGAGGTGCGCCGTCCGCACGCGGCCGAAGGTCCACAGCGCCTGGCCGGCGAGCCAGTCGGGGAACTGGAACTTCAGCGAAGCGACGAGCCCCAGTGCCGAACCGACGAGGAGCCACACCACCGCGGAATGGAAGAAGAGCAGGACCGGCCGGCGCGTGCTGCGGTCGGCCTCGATCCGTTCGCCGGCAGCCACCTGCGGCGGCGGCGAATCCTCGTAGAGCAGCGGGACGGTCGTCATCGGATGCGCTCGGAGGGCGGGAGGACGGCGCGCCGCGCCGCGGCGGCGTCCTCCTCGTCGAACACCAGGAAGGCCGTCTGTTCCGCGTCGGTGAATTCCCCCCGCAGCGCCGCCCACGCGAACGCGGCCCCGGCGAGGAGCGCACCGGCGAAACAGACGGCGAGGAGGACGAGGGCGACGGGACTCACGGCGCCGCACAAGTTGGCGGCGCCGCGCGCGGCCGACAAGCGGAAGAATTCCGAATGCGTTACTCGTAATTCGTTGGCGTGTCTAACGCTTGAGAGGCGTTATCGCCACTTGCGTGGCCGCCCCCGAATGGCCGAGTTTGCTGCGGATGATCGGGAGGCGGACATGCTGAAGGTGATCCTGTGGTCCATCCTGGCGGTGTGGGTCGGCATCGCCGTAGTGCTGCTCAGCGCGCTCGCCACGACGCTGCTCGCGTCGGCCGCGCGCATGCTGCGGGACCGGTACGGTGTGCGCGGGAGCGTCTACTGCCCGGTGCACGAGCGCACGCTCGCGGTCGTGGGCATGCCGACGAGCTTCGGCGACGCGCCGTGGGACGATCTGCGGCGGTGCGAGGCGTTCGCGCAGGATCCGATCCGCTGTCAGAAGAGTTGTCTCAAGTGGGAGCGGTCGCAGGACCTCTGAGCCTGGGGAGTCTTCTTCTCTCGCCCGCCCGGCCCGCTCTCCCGCAGGCCGAGCAGTTTCCTATCGCACCTCCGATATCGTCTTCCTGATTCCCGGCCGCGGTCCGCCTCACAAGTCGCGGCGGGCGAACGCCGCGAACGCCAGGACGAGCCCCATCGCACCCACGCAGGCGAGCACCGCCACGTCCTGGGAGGCGATCCCCTCCCGCAGGATGCGTTGCGGCTCGTAGTAGCGGAACAGCGAGAGCGGCCGGAGGAACGCGATGGCGCTCCACACCCGCGCCAGGTAGTCGAGGACGTACGACCCGGCGAGGAGGCCGGCGCCCCACGAGACCGCGGTCCCGCCCTCGCGGCACACGGCCGACACGAAGAGCGCGACCGATCCGGCGCTGGTGAACAGGAGGAGAGCCATGCCGGCCACGGGGAGGAGGTCCCGCGCGCGCACCCCTTCGAGCACCCGCGTCTGGAGGCCCAGCGCGGTGCCGCCCCATCCCGCGCTCGCGATCAGCGTGAGACCCGCCACGACGGCCAGCGCGGCCGCCGCGACCTGCGCGGACCGCGCGACCGGCCGCGAGGCGATGAGATCCATCGTGCCCCGCCCGACCTCCGCCGCGAGGCTCCCGGCGGAGACCCGTACCGCCCACACGCCGAGGAGGAGCAGCGGGAAGGGATGCACCCAGCCGAAGGCGAGGAAGCCCCGCGCGCTCAGGTTGGCGACGAGGTCCTCGCCGATGAGCACCCGCACCGGGGCCGGCAACATGGCGAGCAGGTCATGCACCAGCCCGCTCTCGGACGCGGCCGGGACCACGCGGGTGATCGCCCAGTGGAACACGGCGTTCCCCGCCACGAGCAGCAGCAGCGCCCCGCGGTGCCGGCGCCAGAGGTGCGCGATGAGGGTCCCGATGCTCACCGGTACCGCTCCAGGAACGCCTCCTCGAGGCTCGGCGCCTCCACCACGAGGTCGGCGAGGGGGAGCATCCCGAGTCGGGCGACGAGCGCGGGCAGCTCCTCCTGCGGCACCAGGAGGACGATCTCGCGCGGCGCGGAGGCGACGAGCTCCCCGAAATGGGCGAAGGCGTGCGCGTCCACGTCCGCCGAGAAGGAGGCCGTCACGCGCCGCCGCTCGGAGCGGCGCAGGTCCGCGACGTCCCCCGCGAAGACCAGGCGCCCCGCGCGCAGCATCGCGACGCGATCGCAGAGCCGCTGCACCTCCGTCAGCACATGCGAGGAGACGAACACGGTCGTCCCCCGCCGGCGGGCGTCGGCGACGATCTCGTAGAACGCCTGCTGGACGAGGGGATCGAGCCCCTTCGTCGGCTCGTCGAGGAAGGCGAGGCGCGGGCTGCACTGCAGCGCCTGGACGATGCCGAGCTTCTGGCGCATCCCGTCGGAGTAGGTGCGCACCGGGCGCCGGAGCGTGGCGGCGTCGAGGCCAAGACGGTCGAGGAGGCGCGGGCGGTCGGCGGGTTCCCGACGGGAGAGCCGGGCGAGGAAGTCGAGGGTCCGCTCGCCGGAGAGCTGCGGCCAGAACGCGACCTCGCCCGGGAGGTAGCCCACCGCGCTCCGCCACGCCGCGCCGCCGAGGGTCACCGGCTGACCGAGGACCGTCGCGCGGCCGCCGCTCGGCGCGAGGAGCCCGAGCAGGAGGCGGATGGTCGTGGTCTTCCCCGCGCCGTTCGGGCCGAGGAAGCCGAACACCTCCCCCTGTTCGACCCGGAGGGACAGCTCCTCGAGCGCCCGCACGGCGCCGTAGCGCTTCGTCAGGCCGTCGGCGGCGAGCGCGGCCTCCGCGGGAGGCATCGCGCTACCCCCGCGGGGCGCCGTCTGACGCGGCGGCACGGAGGGTGCGCCGCGACGCGGGAGTCTGTATGCTATGCACGGGCCCAGTCTGTGAGCCCGGTCGTTCCGAGTCAAGCCGCCCTGCCCGCCCTGGAGGCCCCGTGCGCGCTGCCGCCCGTTCCGCCGCCATCGCCATCTTCGCCGCGTCCCTGGGCGCCGGGGTCCTCCCGGCCCAGACCCCGCAGGACACCCTCGCCGCCCGGCTGCGTCGCGCCGAAGAGGCGATCGAGCAGCTGCGCGCCGAGCTCGGACGTCAGGACCAGTCCGCGATGCACGCGCAATCGCGCCACACGCTCGAGCTCACGGGGCTGGTCCTCGTCAACGCCTTCTACAACAGCGGCAAGACGAACAACAGCGACGTCCCCCTCTACGCCGACTCGCTGGCCTCCTCCGACAGCAGCGGCCTCCCCCTGCACAATCTCGGCGCGGCGGTCCGCCAGACGCGGTTGGGGCTTTCCCTCTCCGACGTCCGGGCGATCGGCGCGGTCGTCTCCGCCACCGTGCAGATCGACTTCTACGGTGGGCAGCAGCCGAGCACCGGCGGCCGCACCTACCCGCTGCCGCGGCTGCGGGTCGCGTCGGCCCGCATCGACTGGGCCCACGTCGGGCTCCTCGTCGGGCAGGACGCCCTGGTCATCGCGCCCGTGAACCCCGTCTCCTTCGCGAGCTTCGCGACGCCCCTCTTCGCGTCGAGCGGCAACCTCTGGTTCCGGGCGCCGCAGGTCCGCCTCACCGCCGAGACCTCCTGGCGCACCCACCTCGGCGTGCAGGCGGCGGCCCTCGCCCCCATGCAGCCCCTCGCGCAGGGCGCGCTCCTCACCCAGCCCGACAGCGCCGAGCGCAGCGGCCGGCCCAGCCTGGAGGGCCGGATCTACCTCGCGTGGGGGGACGGCGAGACGGCGAGCGAGATCGGTGCCGGGGGCCACATCGGGTGGCTCGCCACCACCGGCGACACCCTGTTGCAGAGCCACGCCCTCGCGGCCGACGCCCGCATCGCCATCGGCCGGCACCTCGTCGTCGCCGGCGAGGCGTTCATGGGCCAGGCGCTCGGCTCCCTCGGCGGCGCCGTGGGCCAGAACCTCGGCGTCGGCCACACGCCGATCCGGAGCCGCGGTGGTTGGGCGCAGCTCGACATCAAGCCGGGGGCGGGCTGGGAGTTCGGCGGGGGCTACGGGATGGACGATCCGAACACCAACGACCTCCCGCGCAGCGGAGCGCTGTGGATCGGCCGGGGGCGCAACGTCACGTATGGCGGCCATCTCCTCTGGCGGCCGGTCGGCGGTCTGCT